>JBARSI010000229.1:0-6917 GCA_049644665.1 Anaerolineales bacterium | reverse complement strand
CCTTAGATGCATGCGTTACCCTGACGAACTCCTCTCAATAACGGTACTTGGTAACCTCGGAACCTTCCGCAGGTTTTTATAAAGAATGCCCCCATTTCTCAATCTTCGTATCCAAAACACTTATCTGGTAACCGTGTTGCGCCCCGTCCCTTTAGCTCGATACAGCGCTTCGCCGGGGCAATGGAGAACCGCGGCATCGTCGCCTCCTGGGACAGTAAGCAGCAGCAGCGGAACTACTTACCCAAGGATGTGTTTCCGTATGACAACCTCATCATCGACCAGTCTTTTTCATCCTTCGTCATCGACAGTGGGGACTATCTTCCGGCGATGGAGAAGGCGCTTGAAATAATTGAATACGAAAAGTTCACCCAGGAGGAGCAGCCTACGCTGCGGGAGGAAGGTCGACGCTGGTACGTTAATGAAGTACGAGGGTGAGATCCAGATCGGTGGCAAGCTGGCCAGCATCGGCCAGCGTCTCATCGACATGACGAGTAAGACCACATGATCCGTCAGGGTATGAAGGTCCTGGATGCTGCTTTAGAAGCGCTTATCGCAAAAGAAACGGACTGGCAGATGATGGCATGTCAATTCGTAGTGCTCGTGAAAAGTGATGGTGTATTATTCCCCTTGAGTACTAAAGAGCTCTTTGAACTCAAGTGAACTGATAGTACGCTTGATGATGATCTATATCGTAAAGCTTCAGATGATTTGAAACGGTCAGGTATGAGAACTTGAAGCGCTTATTCAGATATCGCCCACTTGTCCTTGGCATAATTCTGGCGATTATTTTGATCTGCCTGGTTTTCACGGGCGGGCGTGCCTTGGACTATATGGAGGTCGTCAATACCTACTGGCGTGTCCATGACGATGTCCTCCTTCCTACAGAAGTGGGGCGATACTATATTGACCTGTTTTGGCGACACAACAACGAGCTCTGTAATTTAATCTTGAGCTACCCAGAAGTTAAGGACGACGGGCTTGTGATCATCCTGCAATTCGAACCCGGATTGCGTGCTCTTGTTAACGGTGAGGGCGACGGTGTTCGTATCACACAGGCCATGGTGGACCGCGTGCAGGCTTACCTGGACATCCTGATGGAAATTGGAAGCCCAGAACTCCAAGCCGCGATCCGGGCCGAACGTGCTCGAACCTCTTTTGGCGACTTCAGTGGAATGACTTTTGAGCAAGCGAGGATCCTTCTGGTCGGATTGCCACAAGAATCTATACCCACACCATTCAGCACGAGTCTGCCATAGAAGATATTCTGGACAATCCAATATATAACGACTCCTGCAATAATGTTGAACCCGATGGATCACATAATCCGTGCCTGAAACCATCTATTAGAACGTGATACAAATCCGTAACAGCGGGAAACTATCAGACCAACCCCACAGTGCAGGGGGAGGTCTCTTTTAATCGAGAAGGTGCCGATATATGGCAGAGAGCGTACCAAGGGTTGAGCCAGATCACGATCATGCCCTGGTATTCATGGAGGGAAGGGAAGATGTTTTACGAAACCTTGATGACCGACGAAGAACAAAGCCTTCAGCAGGAGGTCAGGCAGTTTGTCTGTGATGAAGTTTCCCACGACATGGTTCGGGCGCTGGACCGTGATGAGATCCAATATCCGCGCGATTTTGTCGAAAATCTGGCTGCCAAAAATCTCCTGGGGCTTCGATTTGAGCCGAAATGGGGAGGGCGCGGTCTGCCCTGGACGGCTGAAGTCATCGCCCTAGAAGAAATCGGTGTCCTGGGGACCACCCTGGGGTGTGCTTTCTCGATGCCCTCCATCGTCGGGGAGGCGCTGCACGTTTTCGGCACGGATGCACAAAAGGAACGCTATTTGAAGCCGATTCTGAAGGGGGAGTTCATAAGCGCTGAGGCACTCACCGAGCCCAGGGGCGGATCGGATTTTTTCGGGGCCACTTCGCGGGCAGAATTAGTAGGAGACACATATGTGATCAATGGCCAGAAGCGCTTCGTTGTCGGGGCAACAGAAGCGGATATCTTCTTGGTCTACTGCCGCACCAACTTCGAGGAAGATGCCCAGAAGCACCAGCGCATCAGCGCCATCCTGGTGGAGAGAGGCCCTGGGGTTAAAGCCGAGTACCAGTACGGCCTTATGGGCACCCGAGGAGGAGGAACAGGGCGGTTGGTGTTCAGAAACGTCGAAGTTCCAAGAGAGAATATCATCGGTGAATTGCATGGAGGGGCGGATGTTTTCAACCAGATGATGATCCCCGAGCGTTTGACATCCGCGGCTGCCAGCCTGGGTGTACGGGCGGCTCTTGAGGTCGCTGCGCGTTACAGTGACAAGCGTCACGCTTTCGGCCAGAAGATCCGGCGTTTCCAGGGGGTTAGCTTCATGGTTGCCGATGCGATCACGCAATTGGATGCGGCCCGGGCGATGGTGTATATGGCTGCCCGTGCTGTGGATACGGAATCACCGAACCGCCGACGGCTCGTAAGTCAAGCAAAGAAGTTCGCCACGGATACAGCCTGGGAGGTGGCGAACAAGGCCATGCAGATTATGGGCGGTATTGGCTATACTGAGATATTCCCAGTAGAGAGGATGGTCAGGGATTTCCGTCTGTCTCAAATCTGGACCGGGACGAATGAGATCATGAACCTGATGATCCAGCATGAATATTACAAAGAAGTCCTGGATGGAGGTAGGAATCAGCGGGACGTTGAGAAGGACGCGGCCAGTCACGACGCTCAAGCAGAAAAATGCTTCACCGATGAGGACATGTGGTTGGTACATGAGGCGCCAGGAGCTTGAAACGCTGAGGCGCGGGCTCCGTTGTCGTGGGGCAGATACGATGAGACCTGCCCATTTTCAGGAGCCAACTCAAGGTAGTCCGGTTTCTCCCAGGGCGTAGGCTGTCGCCTCTTCAAGGCTCATGGCCGCGCCCTCTGCATACGCTCGCTCGAATACCTCGTCGCCCATGACTTTTCGTATTGCATCCACCTGGCCCTCAAATTCATCGCGGAGAAGGGGTACCATAATTCTCTGAGAACCAGTCCTCGAAGCTAAAGCAGCCCCCATTAGACGTGCTGCTCGCTTGTTGTCTCCTGCGAGCTCGGCCAGCGCAGCGAATCGTGCAATACAGACAACCGTTTGGTCCTCGCGGTTTAGCTTCGAAAAACCCAGCAGGCTTCCACGGAGAAGCTCCGCAGCCTGGTCGTAGTCGCCATCGTGTTGGGCCACTCGAGCCAAGTACCCCAATATCCGTGAGGCACAGTTTTCATCGCCAATCCGCTGCATGACCTCCAGGGAATCTCGTAGATGTTCGTCCGCCTCTCGATAATGTTCCATCTCCAGGGCAACCATCCCCAACCCTTGCAGCGCATGGGCTGCCATGACGTCGTCCTTGACCAATTCGCATTTCGAATAACTTTCGAGGTAGACCTTTTTCGCTTCGGGGTAATTGCCTTGATCGCGAAGTGTGCCGCCATACAAGAAAAGAGAGTGTGCGACGTTCCACACATCCCCCAGGTTCTCGAACCCTTGTAGCGCATTTTCCTGAAGCGCGATGGATCGATCAATATCTTCTTCGATTTCTGCAATTTGACCGAGGTACCGGGTCGACCACGCCACACCCCATTCATCACCCAGCGAACGGAAGAGCTCGATGCTCTTCGTTAAATTGGCGGACCCACCAGCTAGATCCTGCTTGTCAAAGGATGTCACCTGCCCCAGTAAATTCAAGCACCAGGCCATACCCTCTTCATCGCCGATGTCCGTGCATATGTCCAGGGCTTCCTTTACAAGTTCAGGGGGGCCGGCCAGATTACCCCGAATGATTTCTAACGCTCCAGCTCTATAAAGGGCTTTTGCACGCAGGCGTGGCTCAGGATCCGAGACCATGTCGAGCGACATGGTCAGCCATTTCCATGCTTCCTCCCAGTATCCACGAAGGAACCAGAACCATCCTAATGCACCAACAAGCCGGGCCGCATCGTTCGCCTGATCGGAAGCGATCGACCATCCCAACGCGGTGCGGAGGTTTTCATGCTCATCTTCAAGGGTCTCTAACCACTCTAACTGATCGGAGCCACGAATTTTGAGATCGGCTTCCTCTGCTAAAGCTAGGAAGAAATTGGCGTGTCGTTGACGAAGTTCCTCAACATCTCCTGATGCGGCAAGTAACTCAGCGGTGAATTGACGTACGGTTTCAAGCATTCCATACCGGGCCAGCCCACGTTTGTGCTCTACGACAACCAACGACTTATCGACGAGGTTTGATAGAAGATCGAGGATCTCGATTGTTGTCCCCAGATCGTCTTTTATCAATCCTTCGGCATCTTCTAATGTCCAACCCCCGGCGAAAATCGAAAGTCGTGTTAACAGGGATTTCTCTGGTTCCGTTAGAAGGCCGTAGGACCATTCCATCGTTGCTCGAAGGGTCTGGTGTCTTTCAAGTGCGGTCCGAGGGCCACCGGTTAGAAGCCGGAACCGATCTTGCAGGAGATCTTCGATCTGCTCGGGCGCAAGGATCTTTACTCTGACCGCGGCGAGTTCAATGGCCAGGGGGACCCCGTCAAGACGGCGACAGATGTTTACGATAGACGCGCTGTTGTCACTCGTGGGTTGGAAAAGGGGAAGCGCAGCGACTGCCCGGTCGATGAAGAAGCGCGTCGCCTCGTATGTCTCAATGTCTTGCGGTATGGACGTTTCCGGAGGCACATCCATAGAGGGCACGACGAACGATTTCTCCCCTGGGATCCCGAGATTTTCTCTGCTGGTGGCGAACAGCTGAACCTTCGGGCACTCTTTGAGCAGGTTTTCGGCAAGTCCAGCACAGGCTTCGATGAGGTGTTCACAGTTGTCGAGAATCATTAGGAGCTTCTTGTCCCGCAGATAGCTCGTCAGAACATCTCCCACGTCTCGACCTTCAATGGCTTCCATAGCGCTCACCCCGAGCACCGCCGCTGCATGTTGAGGGACCAACTCGGGGTCTCTCAGGTTAGCGAACTCCACCAACCACACACCGTCCGGAAATTCCTCGAGCAATTCGGCGGCGACGTGCAATGAGATGCGAGTTTTGCCCATGCCTCCCACGCCCACCAGAGTTAACAGACGGATGGAAGGATCCAGCAGCAGGTCGCCGATCTCGACCAGTTCATTTTCCCTGCCGATGAACGGTGTAAGCTCAGCTGGTAAATTGTGTCGACGTTTTTCGGGGGGCGTACTTGTCGGCAGCACCTCCAGAGATTTCAGGGGAGGAAATTCCTCTGGAAGGCCTTCGATTACCAACTGGCGTATTCGTTCCGTTCGGCGCACGTCTTTCAAGCGGTGCCGGCCCAAATCCAGCAGGCTCACACCCTCCGGAAGTTCATCCATGACCAGCGCCGCAGTCGTCTCCGACAACAGCACTTGACCACCATGGCCCACGTTAGCTATCCGGGCTGCACGGTGCACGTCTATGCCGGTATAGCCCTCATCGGCTACCCAGGGCTCCCCTGTGTGCAGACCGATCCGAACTCGCACATCTACCCCCTCCAGCCATATGTGCGCCGCAAGCTCTCGTTGAGCGTCAACAGCTGCCGCTACTGCATCCGTTGCCCTCGGGAAGGCCACAAAGAATTCCTCTCCCCGGCAATCCACTTCATGCCCGTTCCATTTGACGAATGCACCACGCAAGATTTCGCGGTGCTCGTCCAGCAGGGTCGAATACTGGTCGCGCAGGCGCTTCAATAGCTTGGTCGAACCTTCAATGTCGGTGAACAGGAAGGTGACCGTGCCTCCCGGTAGAACCGGGAAGGGCAGGCCGGTCTTGGCCTCATCGTTCATCAGGACAACCTACTCAGGATAAATTGAGGAATTCTGCGGTGATTAAAAACGAAGACACACGAGAAGGAACTTGCCCTCTCCAATGCAGTATTAGTCCTATCTGCACGACTCTGGATCATCGCCAACCTTCTTTCTCTACCTATGATATATGCATCCAGTCGTGAATTCAATGTCAGCATAGACGTTTATTTTCTTGAACAGTTGCTTGACTTCTCATCTTGGAAGGAGGTCAGGGTTTACCGCTTGAACACGCCATCCACGCTCAGGAAAGACGAGTACGGGAGGCGATGTTCCATGATACAGAGTTTTCGAGATATCGAAATAAAAACGCCCCCCTTTACTGGGGGCTCATCACAGTGGATGATCAAACCCCCTCGCAGATACAGAGGAAATCTTCAAAACACCTTATGATTCTCGCCAGAAGGTGCTAACCAAATTGGAAAACCTCCCTCTCCGGGATGGTGGAGGACGGGATAACATGAAGAGTTTGGTACTCTCACAATCAAGCAGCAAGCGAGTTACTTCGCCTCCCACGAACTAACCCACTTCCCTCAAATCGAATCCATCATCAAGCATTTGAAATGAATCTCAGGGTGGTGAAATCCCTCCTCCCTGAAATCGGAATTGTCTAAATACTTACGTTCTCACCAATTCCGGTGAGAGCACAAGAAAATATGCCCAACGAGTTGAATCCAGGGAATTAATAATCCGTATGTTGTATTATAGAAATGGTGGGGAGCAGTATTTCTTGGTATGATTCGATTTAACTCCAATAGTTTTTAACTACCTTGCCCATAAGTTATTATCCTTTCCATTGAGCTAATAAACGAATCCGGATACCTTCTTTCATGAGGTGGATCTTGTTGATGCAGTGAAGTGTGCATGATGAAACAGTCCGAAATACCCACAAACAAAGTGATCGGGGCGACTGAACGGGTATCGCTTTCAGAAGAAGATCAGGCTTCAATCCAGCAATTGTTCCGAATCGGAGAGGAACAGGGGTTTATCACGCTGGATGATATTGCTTCTTACTTTCCCGAATCCGAAGCCTCCCTCCCCGTGATCGAGAGTGTCTATGATACGTTACTTAACGCAGGCATTAAAATCCTTGAGGATG
>JBARSI010000228.1:0-15691 GCA_049644665.1 Anaerolineales bacterium | reverse complement strand
TCCGCTAACGATATTGTGCACGTCAAGCGGCGCGGCGATGATTGAACCCACGGTCATACGCGGGTTCAATGAAGCATACGGGTCCTGAAAGATCATTTGCATCTGTCGCCGCATTCGTCGTAAATCGCCGCCCGTCACTTCCGCCAAATTGACTCCACCGACGATAATCGCTCCATCCGTCGGTTCATACAACCTTAGGATGGTCCGCCCCACCGTAGTCTTCCCGCAGCCCGTTTCGCCGACCAGCCCGAGGGTCTCGCCTTTGATGATGTCGAAACTGACGTCATCCACAGCCTTGATATCACCAACATGACGTTGAATGATGGTTCCCCGCATGATGGGGAAGTATTTCTTCAGATTGCGGACCGTAACCAATGAGCCATTCCCGCCGCTCATCAAGCGTTCCTTCCCGCGACGTGTTCCCATCGCCAGCAAGCTACAATATGCCCTTCCTCATCCGTGGGCTCCAACGGCGGTAACTCCTCCATGCATTGATCTATTCGATAGGTGCAGCGAGCATAAAAGGGGCATCCCTGCGGCAGTGCGACTAGATCCGGTGGTAAGCCCGGGATGGAAACCAACTTTGTGCCCGGCGCCTCATCCAGGCGAGGCAGCGATCCAAGCAAACCAATTGTATAAGGGTGACGAGTATTTTTGTAGATGCTGCGCACATCACCCCGCTCAATGATATACCCTGCGTACATCACGTTGATTTTCCTGGCTAATTCCGCAACGACACCCAGGTCGTGGGTGATCCACATCACCGCCATCCCCAACTGCGCCTGCAGTCGCCGGACTAAATCCACAATCTGGGCTTGAATGGTGACGTCCAGAGCCGTGGTGGGCTCGTCGGCAATGAGCAATTTTGGATCACAGGAGAGCGCCATGGCGATCATCGCCCGCTGCCGCATTCCCCCGGAGAATTGGTGAGGGAAATCGTTCAGTCGATTATTTGCTGCTGGGATACCTACCATATCCAGCAATTCTCCCGCCCGTTTATTGGCCTCAGTCTCTGCCATCCCGTAGTGGATCCTCAATGCCTCGACAATCTGGGAACCAACTGTGAATACAGGGTTAAGTGAAGTCATCGGATCCTGAAAGACCATCGCAATCTCTGCGCCACGTACGAGCCGCATGTCGCCGGAACTGAGCGACAAGAGGTCACGACCGTCATCGAAGATAATTTCACCCGCGTCGATTTTCCCTGGAGGCGTGGGGATCAAGCGCATGATTGAGAGCGCATGAACGGTTTTTCCGCAGCCGCTCTCACCCACGACACCCAGAGTCTCACCCGCCTCCATGTCATAAGAAATCCCGTTCACGGCATGGACGGTGCCTTCATCTGTGTAGAAACGGGTTGTTAGGTTTTTTACCTGCAATAAGGCTTCCATCGGTTCCCTTATTCGAGAAATGAGTAAATAGACTTACACAGGATCTCGCTGCACCTATGGCGCTAGATTTGAAGCTTCGGATCCAGGGCGTCGCGCAGGCCATCTCCCAGCAGATTGAAACCCAAAACACTCAGCATGATTGCTATACCCGGGAAGGTAACCGCCCACCATGCGCCGCTTGCTAGATAGCGGTAGCTGGCGCCCAACATCGACCCCCATTCCGGTTCCGGAGGTATGGCCCCCAATCCCAGGAAGCCGAGCGCCGCCGCCGACAGAATCGCGTTTGCCAAACCCATCGTCGTTTGAACGATGACCGGCGACAGCGTGTTGGGGAAGATATGGCGAAAGATAATGCGACCATGCCCTTCACCTGTCGCCTGTGCGGCCAGAATATATTCCTTTTGGATCACTGATAACACAGTCGATCGCACCAATCGGGCGTAGATGGGAATACCAACCACGCCGATGGCGATCATCCCCTTCTCCAGCCCCGGTCCAAGAAAAGCCACGATTGCAATGGCGAGCAGATAGGTCGGGAATGCCAGGAGAATATCCATCGCCCGCATGATGATCGTGGCAAGTGCCTGGCCGCCCAACGGCAGGCTCAAGATCCAGCCAATGAGTAATCCCAAAACACCGCATACGATGCCGATGTAGGGATTTGCCCAGAACCCAAGTAGGCCGCCGACTAGAGCGCCTATTAGCGCAAAGAGCAGGATACGTAATCTTTGACCCTTAAGCAGATCTTCCCAGTAGGCCGAACCAATTCCAAGCCCTGCAAAGAAGATCATCTGCAAAGGCTGCCCCGCGATCCAAGCTGAGAGGCTTCCCAACGCGAGACCAATCCCGCCCAAAAGGAATATCCGTTCCGTTTTGTATATGGGCATACTATCGTAAAAACCTGCCAGCAAACCGAGAATTCCGCCGACCGATAAGGAGATCGCTACAGCAACCAGCCCGACTCTCAGGGAATTCCAGCCTCCATGGATCACGCGGCGAAAGATATCCCTCCCCAGCTTATCTGTACCGAAGGGGTGAATGGAAGCAATCTCCTCCGTGGCAACTAGATTGGGAGGTTTAAGTTTGGGCGAATAGTCGATATCTGTCCTGGGGTCGTACTCCCAGAAGAAGTGTGCTAATACGGCTGATAGGACGAAAATTGCTGCGATTGCCATCCCAAGCCGCGCTGTTTTGCTGGATATCATGCGGCGCCAAGCGTCCACCCACAACGAGCGGTGTTCACGTACAGCAAAGTCAATCGAATTAAAATCTTCTGGGGTTGAGTCAGCCATGCAAGCCTTCACTCATGTCGGATGCGCGGGTCTAGGAAACCGTATGAAATATCGACTAATAAGTTAGCGAAGATAAAAACAAAGGCTATAAGCATCGTGCCGCCTTGTACAATGGGGTAATCACGCGCCAGAATGGAGTCGTACACCCATTTTCCGATGCCCGGCCAGGAGAAGATGGTCTCTGTAAGAACTGCTCCTGCCAAAAGGCTGCCGGTCTGGATGCCGATGATCGTAATCACCGGGAGGAAGGCATTTTTAAGTGCATGTTTAAAGAGCACCACCCGCTCCAGAGCGCCCTTTGCATGGGCGGTGCGGATGTAATCTTCCTGAAGCACATCCAGCATACTCGACCGCGTCATGCGGGTGATGATCGCCATAGGAATCGTCGCCAGGGCAACAACTGGCATAAATAAGTGCTTTAAGGCATCTACTAGCGCTTCCATATTACCGGCGAGGAGGCTGTCGACGATGTATAAATTCGTAATCGCCTCAATTTCGATGGCGTGGCTCGCCCGGCCCCCACTTGGAAGCCATTGCAGGAAGACCGCGAAGAGCATGATCTCCATCAAACCTAACCAAAATATGGGCATGGAGACACCGACGAGAGACCCTATCATGCTCACGCTGTCGAGGGCTGAGTTGCGTCGAGCCGCGGAAGCGATGCCCGCGGGGACGCCCACGAGAACGGCGACGAACATCGACAACATGGCCAGCTCGATCGTCGCCGGGAACCTAATGGCGAGCGTCTCTGCAACCGGGATGCGGCGGTGGATGGAGTTTCCAAGGTCGCCTTGAAGGAGTCGGCCCAAGTAGAGGATAAATTGGCTATCGAAGAAACCTGCGAAATCCCCCTCTCGCAAAGCGTCTATGTCCAAGAACACCGGTCGATTTAACCCCAGTTGTTCGCGAATCCGCTCGACGTTCTCCTGCGCGGCATGCTCCCCTAACATCGCCACGGCGGGATCGCCGGGGATGAGACGTTGGAACATGAAAATAACGAAGACAACGCCCAGCAGGGTGGGGATTAACGTAATAAGTCGGCGGATGATATAACGAGTCAAGAAGCCCTCTATATGTAGGATTTTAGGGGGGCAGAGGCTATCCGCCCCCCTATTTGACTATTCACATTCGAGGTGGATGGTCGTCAAGATAAGCGCCGTGCTCAGTGCTACTCAACAACCGTCCATTCGAAGAGGTCGGCCCCAACAGGTTGAGGTATGTAGCCACTCACTTTCACGGAGAAAATAAGCGGTGTGTTGTTGTGGGCAATCCAGATGCGAGCGACATCGTCGTGGAGAAGCTGCTCGACCTGTTCATAGAGCGCAGTTCGCTCTCCCCGATCGGGGTTGACCGCCGCTTCGTAGAGCAAAGTGGCGACTTCCTGGTTTGCGTACCAGCCCTCGCGGGCATCGGGTTCCTTAACCCCATCCGCGGAGCTTAGGCCGCCGAAGAAGTAGTTGAGGAAGTTATCCGGGTCACCGTTGTCGCTGCCCCAACCCAGCATGTACAGACCCATGAGGGTGCCATTGCGGCGCAGGCCGAGATACGTCGACCAGTCACCAGCCAGCTCGAGGTTGGCAACGATGCCAGCATTCGCCAGGTCCGCAGCCATCGCTGTACCAATTTCCTCTGGGCTTGGGTAGTAGAAGCGCGTGACGGGCATGTAATACAGAGTCAGCGGGATCTTCTCGCCGGCGGTGTACAGCACGGTCCCCTCAGCGTCTACAACATCTTCGGCGATGGTCACCTCGGATAAACCATCCGGGAAACCTGCGTCCGCCAGATATTGCTTCGCCAGTTCAGGATCATACTCATAGCCCGTGATGGCTGTGTTCTTGCCCCAGATCAATGGCGGAAGGAATGTGTCTGCAGTTTCACCATAGACGCCGTAGAAGTTCTCGACCAGACCTGGCCGATTCATGGCATGGTAGATCGCCAGGCGTACGTTCTTGTCCTGGAACTCTGCGATCTTGTAGTTGTACGCCAGATAGCCTGTGTTCATGCTGGGTCTAGTCTCAACGTACAGATCAGGATCGGCCTCTGCCGATGCCAGATCCTCTACAACTGCCTGCTCAAGGGCGTGGATATCTCCAGCCTTCAGAGCCAGGAAACGAGCCGAGTCGTCGGGGATCACGCGGAAGATGATCTCGCTGATGGTCGGTGTGCCGGCCCAGTAATCTGCATTGGCTTCTACTGTGATGCTGTCGCCTTCGAGCCACTCTACAAATTTGAAGGGTCCGGTGCCGACGCAACCCCCAGCGGGCGTACCGTAGTCTTCACCGGCTGCTTCGAGCGCTGCCGGGCTGGAGATGGCGAACATGTCCATAGCCAGGTTCTGCACGAACGGGGCCAGCGGAGAGGCGAGGACAAACTTCACCGTGTAGTCGTCGACCTTCTCAACGGCCTTGATTATGCCGTCATCATCGAACCCGAACCACATGTACTCGTAGTACTCAAACACCTGACTTTCGAAGTGTAGTGGATTGTCGGTGAACCTCCAGCGTTCGAAGTTGAAAATAACCGCATCGGCGTTGAAATCCGTGCCGTCGTGGAACTTGACGCCCTCGCGCAGCGCGCAGGTCCACTCTGTTGCCTCAGCATTCGGTGTGCACTCTGTCGCCAGGGCCGGGATCGCTTTCGTTGAGCCGGGTTCGTATTGGTATAGAGGCTCGAGGATCTGTCCCGTCACACGGAAGCTCTCGCCATCGGTTACGATGGCCGGATCCAACTGAACCGAGTCTCCACCGCGACCAAAGATGAAGGTCTTCGGCTCAACGGGCGCAGCGGGCTCAGCGGGCTCGGCGGGCGCTGCGGGCGCTGCGGGCTCAGCTGGCTCAGCGGGTTCTGCTGGCTCACTGGGTGTGCAAGCGCCTAGTAACATACTCGAAACGATGAGCAGTCCTAGTAACACATACAATGTACGGCGTATCACTATATTCCTCCTGTTAAGTGTTAGGTTCCAGATTGTAAAGAGCTTTTCTTGACGACTTCAATCCCCGGCATCACCTCCCTGTTCGCAGATAAGCGTACTGCGCGCCGTCTCAAAACACAATCTTATACGCTGGACGGTGCGCAGCGGGCACCCAGGGTGGGTGCAGCATCATAAGCATTGTATATCTCATACACCATCGGGTCAATAAGGGTTCATATGATGTTTGCATGTTCTCCAATACCCAATAAAATCAGGCTTCACCTAATTCTGGAGGTCTAATCATGCAACGCTTTCCTTATACCCGCACATTCATTCTGGGGTTCGGCTTCTTCGGCATCAGCATTATCTGGCCGCTGTTCAACAGTCTTATCCCGCCGATGCTGGAAGACCTCGGTCTTTCGGCCGTTGTCGTAGGTTTCATCCTCACCTGGGACAACATCATCAATATGTTCGTCCAACCCTGGGTGGGGAGCCTTTCTGACCGAACGCGCACGCGCCTCGGACGCAGAAAGCCCTTCCTCGTACTCGGGGCTCCAATGGCTGCGCTGTTTTTCATACTGGTCCCCTTCGTCCGTGAAAACTTTATCTTGATCGGCACAGCCATCCTCTGCACCAACATCGGTATGGCGATTTTCCGCACACCGACCGTCGCCTATCTGGGGGATCTATTCCGCCCTGAGGATCGCAGCAAAGCCAATGGCGTGATCAATTTGATGGGTGGTCTTGGCGCGGCGGTGGCGCTTTTCGGAGGTGGTGCGCTGTATAAGCTTGGCGTCCCGCTGCCCTTCATCGTCGGCTCGGGGGTCATGCTGTTGGCCATAGGTATCGTGCTGCTCTTTGTTCGCGAGCCAGAGCTTGAGGAAAAGGGCATCGACCAAGAAAGTATCCCCGGCCTGATGGATAACATCCGCATCGTAGCAACCGGCGCGGACAAAAACGGCATCTACCTTCTCGCGGCGATCTTTTTCTGGTTCGTAGGTTGGAACGCGATGGAGGCGTTCTTCACCATCTACGCCCGTCAGGTCCTTGAAATCGAAGTAGGGACCGGCACGCAGATGCTCACCGCCTTCGCCGCCACGCTGGTCCTCTTCTCCATCCCCAGCGGGTTGGTGGCTACCCGGATCGGTCGTAAACCAACAATCCTGATCGGACTCTCTGGAATGATCCTCGGGCTGGGGGTTGGTTTCTTCGTCCGCGATTCAACCGTGCTCCTGATTCTACTGGCGCTTATGGGCGCTTTCTGGGCCCTGGTTAACATCAACTCCCTACCCATGGTGTATGACCTCGGCGGCGAGGAGAGCATCGGCGCATATACCGGTCTTTACTATTTCTCCTCCTCCGCAGCAGCAATCACCGGCCCCATCCTGGGTGGGTGGCTTATAGATCTAACCAGCCATAGCTGGCTCTGGATCTTCAGCGCGATCTTCCTTGTTCTGGCCGCCGTCTCCATGACGCGTATTCGGGTGAAGAAGAGCGCCCAGCAGGTTTAAGTCGGAGGATCCTTTATATCTGGGGGTAGGAAGCTCTGCTTCCGGTCGCAGGCGCAGCCTGCGCCTTGAGGGATGAATGGAAACCTCCCACAGGTTTGAAGCCTGCGGGAGGTTGGTTGTGTGATACCGACGGGCCGTTCCTATGCGTTAATGTCTCTGTCGCATTATCCGCGCTTGATTTCACCGTCGACCTCTAAATGAAGCGGGGTCTCCGGCGGATGGTCGCCATAATCAGTCCGGTCCTCAAGAATCAGGCGGATATGCAGCGACATATCGCCCGGGTTCCTTGCCAGGTGAGCGATCACGATCTCATCGGCTTTGATACCAAATGTTTTCAGCAAGCGACGGATATCATCCCTGCCATTGTCCTCCATTTTCGCGGCCTCCTTCCCTGGGTAATTACCTTGTCAGATTACAAACCAAAGCAAGAGTGCAACGAGCGCTCCCGCCACGGTCGCCGCGAAATTAACCTGATCGTTTCGCAGCCAGTTCCAACCTCGCACGCGCTGAGTCATGGTTCCACAAGCGTGCTCCGGATTCTGCTCGGTCTCTTTTTTACAATTCGGGCAGAGAAAGATTGCCTGGATCGTAGCCCCGAGCAAGCTGTCCACCGTCGATCCAATGCCCCCGGCAAGGAGTGCGACCGGCAAGAAACGCCAATCACACGTCAGCGCCCATCCCAGTGATCCGATCAAGCCAGATCCACCCAGGATCGCAAAATATCCCAGAAGGCTCACCGCGCCTGATGTGCCGCGGGCAACACGCTCTCCTGTTGTGATCAATCGCGGTCGCCGGCGAGAGAGGATCCCGATCTCTGTCGCCCAGGTATCCGCCGTCGCGACCGCGATTGAACCCACAAATCCGGCGAACCAGAGGTTCTCGTGGATCAAGCCGTACACTACGGCGAATAAAACGGCAGTGCCCCCATTGGCAAAAACCTGGCCGAGATCTCTCTTACCACTTTTGGAAAACATCCCCGCGAAGCGCCGTTTCCGGGACCTGCCGAGACTTGATAATAAACTTGATGAAAGGAAGAAGGCGATCAAAAGAACTGCGAGCGGAATCCCGCCAAAACCAAAGGTCAACCCACCCACCAGAAACGCAGCGATAGCTCCATCGAGCGATAGCGCCCCTACCGCGTAGGCAATCGCAGCGAAGGCAATTCCCAAAATGCCTCCGAGCAGAAGTTGTAATTCCTCGTTCCCCTGCAAATTGCCCCAGCCTGTGGATAACTTGCGGATTCCCTGTGGATAACCACAGAAATCCTGTTGATTAAACCAACCGTTTAGATCACCGAGAGCAGCTGCAGCGCCGCCCCCCAGAGCAGACCGCTGACCAGAATTGGCATCGCCCATAGCGTATACGCCAGGGGTCGATTCTTCTCGCTGCGATACAACCAGAAACCGGCCACAAGATCGATCAGCCAGCAAAATCCCCCGATCATCGGCAGCAAGAGCAGCCGCCCTGGCGGCGCATAGGTGTCGATAAACCCCTCTGGGGCGAAACCAAAAGGCACTTCGGGCGGCAGACCAACGACGCTAAGACCGAGGTATCCAAGCAAAAGCAATGGCAAGAGAACTCCGACCACGACTAGCAGGCGTGCCGCACGATCCACCTCGAACAACATCTGCACGAACTGGGGGCGTTTCGATATTGCCGGAATTGTCTCCAATGGCCCCATGCGCAGCGCTGAACTGAAGGCGCTCAGGAACTCCTCTCGATCCTGCGGCGAGATTGCAAATGAATGCGCTGTCGTTTGGATCACGACCAGGCCGTCCACCGAGGTTGACGCGAAGAACTCCACCCGACCGATTTTCTCATCTTCGCATTCGCCAAGCACGAGGCCCGGCCAGGCCAGGGCGCCGCGCGCTTTTAGTTCGGCACCAAGCCCTTCTGCTGTATCCACACCCTGGATAGCCGCGATTGGAATCTGTTCAATCACTGAACCCCACTGGAGAAAGAACCCATCGCGATCGAGGTAGTAGCGCGCCGTGATCAAGCCATAGAGCCGATAACCCACGACCATAATCAACGGGAAGGAGAGTAGATGCAGAAGCACCCACAACACCATCCAAACCGAGATCGTATCCGTCGCCAGCATTATTAAGCCAAATACTCCCGCCCCCAACAGGAGCAGGAGGATTACGAAACCAAAGATCATCCCCCGTGAGCGTGATGGGTGAAAATTCATATCCGCGAATCCCCTATGCTCGGATAAGAATATGATCCTTGATACTTCTTATGAAACCTGTTTTTGCTTCTCATCAATGCGTTGCCAAAGCGATCGATTTGCTCCGCTTACTCGCGGCGCGGTCTTGGTGTACTCGACCCGGGTCGTGGGTTCATTATAGACCGTGCCTGTCGGGGTGATCAAGCTTGTGGAGTCAGCATCCGCATTACACATTTCCGATCGCACGCAATGGAATGCCTGGCGCAAAGCTGTCCTCCGCTACTCTACGAAGCGCACTCGATGGTTTTAAGCACTACTCTCCGTTAGCGATTGGCGGCGGGTCTTTCCACTCCCCTTCTTAAAAACAACAAAGTCCGCCCAGGCTGGACACTCGGGCGGACTTGATTTCACTCACTTGTGGGATGCGGATTATGCCTCTCGGAATTCGCCCTCGACGACTTCTCCCTCATCCTCTTTGCTCTGGCTGTCATCTTCTTCAGCCTGTGTATCGGCTTCCTGGGCGTACATCTGCTGGCTCAGAGCATGACTGGCTTGCTTTACTTCTTCGGTCAGTCGCTTAATTTCCGACATATCTTCGCCCTGGATTACTTCACGCAGCGCAGCGACTTTCTCTTCGATCTGCTCTCGATCTTTCTCCGGCACCTTCTCGCCCAGGTCTCGCAGGGCTTTCTCCGCCTGGTAGGCGAGAGAGTCGCCTTCATTGCGAGCATCAGCCAACTCCCGCCGCTTGCGGTCATCGGTCGCGTGGGCTTTCGACTCCTGAACCATCCGCTCCACATCATCCTTGTCCAGGTTCGTGGATGCTGTGATGGTTACCTTCTGTTCCTTTCCCGTCGCCTTGTCTTGGGCTTTTACATTGATGATCCCGTTCGTGTCGATGTCAAACGTCACTTCAATCTGAGGTAACCCCCGTGGTGCGGGGGGAATGCCCTCCAGGCGAAAACGTCCGAGTGTCATATTGTCAGATGCCATCGGGCGCTCACCCTGAAGCACATGGATGTCGACAGCCGTCTGGTTATCCTCCGCCGTAGAAAAGATCTCGGCCTTCTTGATCGGGATTGTGGTGTTGCGTTCGATCAGAGTCGTCATTACGCCACCAAGCGTTTCGACACCCAGCGAGAGTGGCGTAACATCGAGCAGCAGAACGTCCTTGACTTCACCGGCAAGCACCCCGCCCTGAATAGCAGCGCCAATAGCCACAACTTCGTCCGGGTTGACTCCCTTATGAGGTTCTTTTCCCGTCAGTTCACGAACCAGGTCCTGCACCATCGGCATGCGCGTTGCGCCTCCGACGAGCACAACTTCATCTACATCCGCCGTCTTGACATTAGCATCTTTGAGCACGGCATTAAAAGGTCCCTTGATGCGATCGACGAGGTCTTCCGTCAACTGGTCAAACTTTGAGCGCATCAGCTTCATTTGCAGGTGTTTCGGGCCGGATGCGTCGGCAGTGATGAAGGGAAGGTTGATGTCCGTCTCTGTCACCGAGGAGAGCTCTACCTTGGCCTTCTCGGCCGCCTCGCGCAATCGCTGCAGCGCCTGTCGATCCACACGCAGATCGATCCCCTGCTCTTTTTTAAATTCATCGGCGATGTAGGTGACGATCCGTTGATCCCAATCGTCGCCTCCCAGATGTGTGTCGCCGTTCGTTGCTTTCACCTCAACAACACCTTCACCCACTTCCAGCAAGCTGACATCGAAAGTTCCGCCACCCAGGTCAAAAACCAGGATTGTCTCGTTCTCCTTCTTGTCCAGGCCATAGGCCAAGGCTGCCGCTGTGGGCTCATTGATAATCCGCATTACTTCCAGCCCGGCGATTTTTCCCGCGTCCTTTGTGGCTTGCCGTTGGGAATCGTTGAAATAAGCCGGAACCGTAATCACGGCTTTTGTCACCGATTCGCCCAAATATGCGTCAGCGTCTTTCTTAAGCTTTGCCAGAACCATCGCCGAGATCTCTTGCGGTGTATATTCGCGGCCAGTTGCCGGTATCTTCACCTGCGCGTCACCGGCAGGTCCCTTAATTGTCTCGAAGGAGACCATCTTGCGTTCGCTCTCAACCTCATCAAAATGTCGTCCGATGAAGCGCTTAATGGAGTAAACCGTATTCTCGGAGTTCACAACAGCCTGTCGTTTCGCCGTCTGCCCGACGAGGCGCTCGCCATTTTTCGCGAACGCAACCACGGAGGGGCATAAACGCCCGCCTTCCGCGGTGGGGATTACTGTCGGTTCGCCGCCCTCCATTACCGCGACGACGCTGTTCGTCGTTCCCAAGTCAATTCCAATAATCTTCGCCATTGTTTGTCACCTCTTAAGTTAATCTAGTATCAATACTATAGGCGAATTACGCTAGAGAACTGTTAACACCCCATAGGAGAAAGATATGTTCTCCAGGCACCGAATCGCCTTTGTTCGGCAATAAATATGCCTCCCCCCAGAGGGGGGGCAGCATCCGGGCAGCGTTCTGCGCTCCCGCTCATGTAAGATGATCGAAAAGAATGGCGTCTATTAATGTAGATCTCGCCGCGGCCGTCAGGGCGACATATGAACCCTGCGCTTATATCCAGCTTCACCAAGCGACGCCCGGAATAACGACGAGATCGTAATAATCCCAATAACATAGGATGGAGATTCCATGAGTGAATTGCAGCGATTCCGAGATGAGAAAAACGATTTTTTCCTGCACGATCATCACAGCCCGCTGGATGATGTGCAAAGAGCGGATTTCACTGGGTTGAATTATTTCCCGGAGAATGCCGATCTGCGTATTCAGGTTGAAATCGAACGTTTCTCGGAAGGGGACCAAACCCAGATGCAGACGAATACTGGAGACGTGCAGACCTATGAAAGATTCGGCCTCCTCCGCTTTACGGTTGAAGGGGAGGATGATGAGCTGACTGTGTTCCAAAACGAGCATGGTTTCTTCATGCCCTTCACCGACTCGCTTGCCGGTCAAGAAACATACGGAGCAGGTCGATATCTCGAGCCGGAATTACTCTCCGACGGCCGGCTTCTTGTCGACTTCAATCTGGCTTATAACCCCTATTGCGCATATAACGCGAACTGGTCTTGTCCGATCACGCCAGCCGAGAACAGGTTAAAGGTGCCTATCAGGGCAGGGGAGAAGGTTTTCGAGGGGCATTAACCAGGCGCGGTGAACCGCAAGGCACGAGTCTCAATTTGATGGCTTCAAGCGACACCGAGGAGCGGAAGGAATCGCCAAAGGTGTTGCTTGCGCATTATATGCTTGATATCTGCGCTCTGAACACATATTACTCGGGTTTTTTTCTCACAAGACTCTCACCCACAACTAACATACTTCTCATATGGCGGAGATAACCTTTAAGCCGAATAAGTAAATGAAAAATAACGAATCAAGCAAATCAAAATCCTCAAAAAAACAGTATCCGCGGGTTTACGAAAAGGTCATCCCCATCGCCTTGATAATTCTCGTCCTGGCGACAGTCTTCATCCTTCTGGTAATAGCCGCTGTCTTGCTCGGAATTTTCCCGGGGAGCGTTTAGCAATGCAGTGAAAAACATACGTGAGTTGTTGCGGGCTCGAACATACAATCTTTCGTGAGGAGTAGAAATGACATTTTCAAATACGATTATCCCCTTACTTTCGAGCACTTTGAGTTTCGTCTTCGCAGTATTAATCTTCAAGCGCTACGCCGAGCGTAAAGGAATGCATCTTCTGCTTTGGGGAATCGGCATTATTTTCTATGGGATCGGTGGTTTCTCCGAGGCATATTTCGGCGTCCTGGGCTGGAATTCCTTGATCTTCCGCTTGTGGTACTTGTTCGGTGCCATTCTGGTCGCGGCATGGCTTGGCCAGGGAACGGTCTACCTGCTGGCAAAACGCAGGTGGGCTAACGTGTTGACGGCGTTGCTCATCCTGGGCTCTATCTACGCCACATTCCGCATCTTCACCGCCGAACTTGACCCCACGCAGATGACAACCAGCCTCCACACCGGAAGCGAACTCAGCGGCGACGCCATCATCACTTCGGGCATCCGCAGTCTTACGCCCATCTTTAATCTCTATGGCACCGTAGCCCTTGTCGGCGGAGCGATATATTCAGCCTTCATTTTCTGGCGCAAGAAGATCCTTCTTCATCGAACTCTTGGGAACCTTCTGATCGCCGTCGGGGCTCTCGCCCCCGCCTTTGGTGGCGCCTTCAGTCGTTTCGGCATACCCGGCGCCCTTTATATCGGAGAGCTTTTTGGCGTTATTTTGTTGTTCGCTGGATTCATCAGGGCGACGACACCAATGAAAATTGCGGAGTCCCAATCAGTGCCCACGCCTGCCGGTGATTGAGGAAAATGATTCTTAACGAGGCCTAATAGTCCCTCTTTGTGCAGCATGATGGGGTTATCTCACGGGTTGAACGTGACCCTTCTGGGATGGCAGGTCGTTCTCATCGATCTGAAAAACGGATAAAGTAGGGGAGAACCCAAGATATCGAGCCTCAGCTGCTTCCACCCCTCGCAATCAGTTTCATCCCTTCTCGCGTAGAACCCGGCTACGATAGCGGTAGACCAGCAGCAAAATTATAAATTGAACCGTCGCGGTGATAATGGTCGAGAACTGTCTGAAATAGAAAATCAACAGATCCACACCTACTAACGAAAGCAGCAAGCCAGTTGCAGCAAGCGCGAGTCCGAAACCATCGCGTTTCACAAGAAGCAATATGACCGCGATGATCAACAATAATCCAACCAGGCCTTCAAGGATCGTGAGCGTCGCAAACCATACGATTCCCGATTTACTGGTAACCAAGCCGAGTGAAAGCAGTTCATCTATCCAGGCTGTTAATATTTCCGGATCGCTGATGCCAGAGATGAGCCCGGCAAAGTCTGCAGTTGTTACGATTCCTAACGCAAGCAGCGCCCCTATGAGAATCGCCTTCAACCTGCCGAGTGTGATCCAGCGGCGTTCCCATTGTTTTGCGTAGTCAATAAACCCCTCGAGGACACTTGTCCTGTCGGGAATGACTTGAAGAGATTCTGAATCGATGAATCCCTGTAATCGTTGCGCCAGGCGCCGGTAATCAGCGTGCTCTGCATGTTGGGCGATCCTTTCCAGGCGATTTTCGAGATCCTCGCGCTCCTCTGATTCGAGATCGTGATCTAGAACCTCCCCCATCTCGCCGAGCGCTCGATAAAGCTCATCGCGGATACTGAGGGGCGGTGGGCGCCTGACCCGCAGATAGAGCCACACCATGAGTAAGAAGAAAGCATATATGATCGGTGCGGCCGCGGGGTAGAAGTAGTCGTTACTCTGAGTGATAAATTTGCCGACCTCATCGATAAATAAACCAACCCCAACGCCCGCCAGGAGCGCGCTGAGTGAGTATGCCCAACGGTTGGCCAAAATCAAGGACAGTAATGCGGCGGAAAACAGAGCCAGCCCGCCCCACAACACATGGGCGATGTGGAGCTCTCCCCATCCGAGTTGAGGATAGCCGGTTACTGCCAGGAAGAGCCTGATAAGCGCCACGGTTAACGCGAAACTCAAGAGTGTATACCGCAAGTTTTTTTCTGCGTCTTCACGCCGAACAGGTTTGCGTATGCGACCTCCCAAACGCTTAATGTCCACCCAATTTCCCTCCCACCCCCTGCGTCTGAAAACAAGGCGGGGATAACCGGCTCAAGGCAATGCTGGCCAGGAGTGCCGCCCCGGCACCGAAGAGAAAGGGCGCACCGGGCCCAAACCCATTCCAAACGCCTATCCCCTGCCACAGCACCCCGGCGATGATGCTGGCCGGCAGGGCAATCAGGCCAACGACAGCATGGAGAATCCCGTACGCTGTCCCGCGCAAATGGGTTGGAACCAAATCGGCGACAAACGCCCGGGCTGCCCCCTCTACTAATCCGTAATAGACTCCATAGAGTGCCATGAGCGCCCAGGCGTGCCAGCCCGCAGTGGCTCTTGCGAAACCGAGATACACGGCGACATACAAAACCCATCCAATCAAGAGAATGCGTTTGCGGCCGATTCTATCCGATAGCAAACCGGCGGGCGTCGAAGTGATTGAATATATCAAGTTGAACACCATCATCATCGCCAGAATATTTACAACGGAGAGCCCTGTTGTTTTCGCCCGCAGGATGAGGAAGGCATCCGAGGAGTTCCCCAAGGTGAAGATAACCATGATCAGGATGTAATTTCGGAAACGCCGGTTGGTGGACAGCAGCCCGCCCCGTGTTATCTGCTCCTTCTTTCCATTAAATGGCGCGGATATTTGCTCCGGATCGATTCCCAAATCCGGCTTGATTTCCTTTGCCCCGAACGCCAGCGTGATGACGGCCAGCACGGCGGGGATGATGCTGATCAAAACAACGGTTTGAAATGTCTCGCGGGACAGCTCGGCATCGCCGCGCTGCGAGGTGAGG
>JBARSI010000227.1:0-7458 GCA_049644665.1 Anaerolineales bacterium | reverse complement strand
GGGTACTTCCAACCCCAGTCCTCGCAATGCCCGTAGATATCCGTCAAAAGCAATCTGCCCCAGCGTTAGAACCACGCGCACCCGGTGGAGAAGCTCTATCTCGCGCAGGAGATATGGCTGGCAATTCGCCAGTTCATCTGCCGTGGGCCGGTTCTTCGGCGGAGCACAACGCCCGACTGCTGTTAGAAAAGCATCCGGCAATTTCAGATCGTCACCATTGTGCCTCGATATTGGTTTATTGGCGAAGCCCGAACGATTCATCGCGCCAAACAGCGTGTCACCGGAACTATCACCGGTGAACATGCGTCCGGTGCGGTTCGAGCCATGTGCCCCGGGCGCCAGACCGATGATCAGCAGCTGCGCCTCATGGTCACCAAACCCCGGTACCGGCTTGCCCCAATATTCCCAATCGGAGAACGCTCGGCGTTTTTGCGCTGCGATCCCTTCGCGCCATTCCACTAAGCGAGGGCAATGGTGACAGGCGATAATATCCTGTTCAAGCTCCCGCCATAGCCGAAATTGCGAATCGCTGCCGCCTCCCGCTTTCAATGCAGCGCCCCCTCCAAACGTAGCAACGCCTCTTTGGTTCGCACCCCACCGCGTCCAGAATAACCACCAAGTGAGCCATCAGAAGCAAGCACGCGGTGGCAGGGGATGAGGATCGGGATGGGATTGCTGCCCAAAGCTTGTCCCACTGCGCGCGCCGCGCCAGGTTTACCGATTCGCCGAGCCAATTCTCCATAGGTCAGATACTCACCGCGCGGGACCTTCTGCACTGTGGCCAGCACATTGCGTTGGAAGGGCGTTAGGGGTCGCAAGTCATACTCGAAGGTGAAATCTTTCCTGTGCCCTTCAAGATAATCCAATACCTGGGAGACCACCTCACGCAGCTTGTTCGGCTCGCGCACCAGAGTTGCTCTCACCCTGTGCTGCAGCCAATCCCGGAAGCTATTCTCCGATTCTGCGAATGAGAGCGCTACGACCCCTCGCTCGGAGAGGCCCACAAAGAACGCTCCGATCGGGGAATCGGGGACGTGATCGTAGTACACCACTTCCGCCTCCTCCGCCTTCAAGGCGCGATCCAGCTTAATCTGTGCTGCGGCAATGCTCGTTTCATCCGGACCAGAAGTATATAGCCGATCCAGCGCCTGCGTCAGCGGCTCTGGAACCAATTGATGGTCATTATCCCCCAACCAGGCTGCATCGTGCTTGGATGGATTAAGTTTTTCGGTCATTCTGCCTCCATCGAGCGCTCCAAATCTCCTACCAAGCGGACTCTCAACTTCTTCAAGGCCTGGTAGACATGTGCCCGAGCTGTCGCGGGGGAACATTCCAGGGCAGTTCCAATATCCTTGTAATCCATGTCCTGATACTTGCGCATCATCAAAGCCGCGCGCTGCTTATGCGGCAAGGTTTCGACCGCTTACAACACTAGTTTTAAATCCTCATGAAGGGTCACGGTGTCCAGGAGCGTGCGCTGCTCATACGCCACCGGGTTGTAGAGTTCCCGGGTCATTTCCCGCCGCCTTCGAGTATGCGCCGTCCGGGCTACATTCGTGGCAATCTTGTAGAGCCAGGCACGGTAATTGGAATCGGGGGGCGTGCGCTCGTATGCGCGAAACGCTCGCAGGAAGGTCTCCTGCAGGCAATCCTCGGCCTGATCACCCGGGATGAGTCGCCATAAGTAGGCGAAAATCTCATCCCAATGCTTTTCAACGAGCGTTTCGAAAGGTTGCAGCGGCAATGGTTAGATTTCCTTCGCGATTGTTATCTATTAATATAACTACTTGGATCACGATTCGTGAAACGTACGGGGACGCCGAATAGCGCGCCTGTCATCTATACATAGGAATGTAATTTGTTCGCAAACCTAGCGATTCATTTCCCAGACGAGCCGCAACCCATCCAGTGTCAACCAGGGGGCCAGGATTTCAATCGCCTCGGTCTCCTCAGCGATGATCGGAGCCAATCCACCGGTTCCAATTACTTTCATCTCTTGCCCTAACTCTGCCCGAAAGCGGTCGACCATCCCCTCTACCAGGCTGACATAGCCATACAGGAGCCCGGATTGAATGGCACGCACTGTATTTCGTCCGATGACGGATGGCGGCCTGCTGATGTCGACTCGCGGCAGCTTGGATGTCCGCTGAAATAAAGCATCGGCGGCGATACCCATCCCCGGCGCGATCGCGCCGCCCAGGTATTCCCCCTCCGCGGAGATAGCGTCGAACGTGGTTGCCGTACCGAAATCCACGACGCAGGCAGGACCGCCATGGAAATGCAGCACCGCAACGGCGTCCACAACCCGGTCGGCCCCGAGCGCATGCTTGGGGTCTTCATAACGAATCTGCAGCCCGGTCTTGACGCCCGCATCGACAACGAAGGGTTCTATGTCAAGATAGCTCCGACTCGCTTCCTGGAAATTGCTGGTGAGCGGAGGGACAACAGAGGCCAACGCAACCGCTTTCAGATCAGCTCCCTTCCAGCCCGCATGCTCCAACAGACCAAGCATCTGGAGTCCGTATTCATCTGGCATCCGATCATGCCTGGTCGCCAGCCGCCATGCTCGCAAGAGCTCGGAATCTCGATATAAGCCCAGCGTGATATTGGTGTTCCCTATGTCTATTGCCAGCAGCATATCGGCATCCTCTCACTATGCTATCTAATCAAACTATTTCCAGCATCGGTGTTTCAACCTCTCCGCTCAAAGCGCTTGGACTTGGAGCCTCACGCACCTTGAATCAGGGCGGTCTAAGCTTCAGTCGAATCCCACGATCACATTATCAATCAAACGCGTCTCTCCCACATACACTGCCATTGAGAGCAGCGCGTATTGGATCTCTCCTTGCACTTCTTCGAGCGTACCCGGGTCCGCGACGGAAACATACTGCCCCCGCGCCAGCGGCTCATCCTGAATGACGGCGAGCATCCTCCCGCGAAGAACTTCGGCGTCCCTTTCTCCATTTTTAAAGCGCTCGGCGGCCTCCCTGAGAGCGTTCTGGAGAACAATCGCCGCCCTTCGCTGCTCTGGATCCAGATATGTGTTCCGGCTGGACATCGCCAGACCGTCCTCTTCGCGCACGATCGGACACACAACGATCTCTACCGGATACAACAAGTCTTTTACCATACGTTGGATGACGAGCGCTTGCTGGGCGTCCTTTTGTCCAAAATAGGCTTTATCCGGTTGGAAGGCGTTGAATAACTTGGTCACAACTGTCGTCACCCCGCGGAAGTGCCCGGGGCGCTGCCTGCCCTCCAGGTGCTTGGTTAACTCCTCGACGACAACCCATGTCTGTGAGTTGGCCGGATAAACATCTTCAACCGTTGGCACCCATACCAGGTCCACCCCCTCTTCCTCCAATAGCCCTAGATCCCGCGGGAGGTCTCGAGGGTAGGCTCCAAGGTCTTCCCCTTCACCAAATTGGGTGGGGTTGACAAAAATACTCGCTCCGACACTTTTACATTCCGCCTTTGCCTTTTTAATCAGGGAGAGATGGCCCTCATGCAAAAACCCCATCGTAGGGACCAACCCCAAAGGTGATGGGAGATCGCTCTTCGCAGACCGCAATTCATCCAACGTCGAAACGACTTTCATTATTCCCTTCCTTGCTTCAGCATAACTTTTCCTTGCACCAGGTGCCATAGCGTCCAGTTGATGGGCGTTGAGATACCTACACGTTCCCCCTCGCGCACAACCGCCCCGCTGATGGCATCGATCTCCGTGGGGGCGCCCCGGCGGATGTCCTGCAGCATCGATGATGTGTTCTCCGCTGTGCTCCGGGCTACATCTCTCACCTGAGCCCCGGGGTCTGCAAAGGGAAGTTGCACATCCAAGGCGGCAGCCACAGCAGCAGTTTCTTCTGCCGCTCTCATCATCACCTCCATCAAAGAAGGTGCCGCGAGGAGCGCACCGTTCGGCACTTCCAGAAGCGCTGTAAGTGGATTGATCCCGGAGTTAATCACTAACTTGCCCCATAGTAATCCCTGTACATCATCGACCGGGTCCACTACGAATCCGGCTTTGGTCAACATTTCTACCAGTGGTGTCATGCCGGGATGCGGGCTGAAATGTATCGAGCCTATGCCCCCCGATCGTACGCGGCCCGGACCGATCATGGTGGCCCCTGTTGTAGTAACACCGAACCCGACACGTCCTACACCCAGAGCTTCCTCCAATATCTCTCGATTCCCAAGGCCATTCTGCAGCGTAAGCGCGATCCCCTGCGGATGAAGACACTCCGCTAACTGATCGGCCGCTCGACGAGTCTGCCACGCCTTCACCAGGACAATCGCCAATTTCGCTCCGGTGCATGTCTCCGGGGATCTCGCCACGTGCACTGCGAACGACTCGTCCACTTCGTCTGTTTTTACCAACCGCACGCCTTTCGTTTCGAGGGCAGCGAGACCTGCCTCCCACGTTCCAAGAAGCGTGACCTCCGCTACCCTGGTGAGCATAGCTGCAAACAGGCTGGCCATGGCGCCAGTTCCCACAATGAGAATCTCTTCACGCTTCATTACGATATAGTCCCGGGTGTACGTACGTTTCGTGATTCATTGGATATTGCCATCAAATGGTCGGAACGTGCCCCAGCTTGGTGTTTAGCATGCACTATGTCACTCTTCAATGCCAAGATCTCGCAACAGAACCTCCCACACATCATCCGCCATCGTAAAGCTGTGTCGCTGCGCCGGGAACTCTCCCGCTTCGACATCGCGGATATAGGCTTCAAAGGCCCTGGTCATCTCGAGATGCAGATCGGCGTACTTCTTCACAAAACGAGGTGTGAAACGATCAAACAGGCCCAGTAGATCATGCGTAACAAGAACCTGTCCGTCGCAGTCCGGTCCAGCCCCGATCCCGATTGTCGGGATCTCAAGCCGCCGGGAGACTAGCTTACCAAGACGTGCGGGTATCGATTCTAGAACGAGCGAAAAACAACCCGCTTCTTGCAGAATTTGTGAATCCTCAAATAATCGCCGCGCGCTTTCCGCAGACTTGCCTTGAGCGCGGAATCCGCCCAATTGGTGGACAGACTGCGGCGTAAGCCCCAGATGACCCATGACCGGTATCCCGGCTCCCACAATCGCCTGTATCGTCTCGCTGCGCTCTCTTCCGCCCTCCAACTTGACGGCGTCCATCCCCCCCTCCTGCAGAAATCGCCCGGCGTTGCGGATGGCCTCATCGATACTGATCTGGTAGGACATAAACGGCATATCACCAACCAGGAGAGCGTAGTTTACGCCGCGCGAAACCGCCTTGCAATGATGGATCATGTCATCCATTGTCACCGGCAGGGTATTCTCATACCCCAACACGACCATCCCTAGCGAGTCTCCAACCAGGATCGAATCAATCTGTGCCCGGTCGATCACAGCCGCAGTCCCATAATCATAGGCTGTCAGCATCGTGATCTGTTCACCGTGCGCTTTCTTTTCGCGGAAAGACATGGTGGTAATTTTCTTGCGATCTGAAGGGGGAGGTTGTGTTGACATGGCTATCTCCTGTCAGAGTGAGACGCCCTGCGGTCTAAAAAAAGACCCGCCCAGGCCGATGGGGCGGGACAGTTAAATTGGTGGCGCCCAGCCGTCTCGGTCGTGGCCCGATCCAAGCGGCGACAAGATTATAGCATGAGAAAAGTCGAATTCACCCACCAGGAATGGTTCGATCCATATGTGAAAAAGACGCTGGCGTTTAGATAAACTCAACGACCAGCACATCGCTTAATACACATCCGGAAATGACAACCGCCTGGTGAGTGATCCAGAATCTATTCCAGAGAGACCCGGGGTTGATGCGGATTTACAGAGCGTGGCGGATGATTGTACAGCCGTATCCCGCAGTCTCTGCCGGATTGAGCTCGCGGTTATTTAGCAACGCTTCCACAGCGCCCTTGAGGTAGTGCACAGTTGGTTCGCTTTGACGGAACGATGTGTCATCGGGAGCCCCGCGGTAGCGAAGAACGCCATTTTCATCGATGACGAAGAAATGCGGTGTCGTCACCGCTTCATAGAGATCGGCAACCGCGTGTTCGGCATCCCTCAACACAAGCCCTAGCTCTCGTACAGCAGCTGCGAGAGCCAATTGCTCATCCGTCTCGTTGGCGTTGGCAGTAATTGACCACAGCTCGACCCGATCTCCCCATGTCGGTGCCAGATCGGCCAGAATTTCATCGCCTCGCTTTGCCCAAGGACATTCTGCTGACCAAAAATTAAGTACGAGTACGCGCCCTTGAGTACCTTCCAAACGGTGTACAACGCCCTCGAGATCAGGCAGTTCGAAGTCAGGCGCAGGTTGACCAATCTCAATCAGGGGATCCATCTCGGTAAAAATCCTCCGTCAACAAGAATTCTCAATTGCGGTTCGCTGATATCCAACCACACGATCTCTGCCGGCTGCGAGAAGTCAGAAGCGCTCCGACGCATATAGACTAGCCGTTTCGAATCCGGACTCCAAGCGAGGGAGGTGTGTAGTTTTGTGGAGTCATCGGTAAGTGGGCGGGCTTCTGAACCATCTGCACGCATTATCCAGATCTGGCGACCGGGCGTCCAGCTTAAAGGATCCAGGTGTCGTCGCGCGAACGCGATCCAATTTCCATCCGGACTGTAGACCGGAGAGGCATCCTCCACCATTTGTTCTTCCCCGGGAGAGATGTCCTCGATCAAACCCGTAATGGCTTCCACACGATACAGGTGGCTGTAAAACAGCGGCCCTCCTTCCACGTCCCCCTCTGTATGCTCAAAATCATCTGAGGCTTCTTCGGGGAAGACGATCTCCGGATATACCATATAGCGCCCATCTGGAGACCACGCCCTTGCTATGCCCAGGCTGCTTGGAAGATAATTAAAAGGCGATGTCTGCTGGTTCTCTGCCAGATCTACCAAAGCAATCGCCTGAAGGCTGGTGTCGTAATATGTGAGCCAGCCAGATGGAGACCATCCGGGTTTGCCGGTGATATGTTCTTCGGGACCCATGGGGATTGGCTCCACATCACCGTTAACAGGGACGATCCAGACGCGGCTCCGAGCTCTAACTGCCACACCTCCAACCCCGGCTGACAGCGACTCCAACTCATACGCCAGCCAGATCCCATCAGGCGAGAGACTCGGCGCCTTGCAGCGCACCTCGGGTTCACACTCCAAGATTAGGCGATCTTCCCCGCTGAGGAGATCGTAGATTCTAAGGTCACTGCCGCGATCATCCCGTACGGCTGCATAGACGATCTGAACCCCATCGGCGCTCAAGTTGTAGTCAAGAACACCCGCTGTCGTCGAGCTGAGACGTTGAGGTTCCCCGCCCTCTGCTATCGAATGAATGTACAGATCCGCCTGTTCACTCGCAGGCCAAAGATAGACTACGCGCGACTCCCCGACCTGGAAGGACCATTTTTCCCCGATCAGCAACGGCAGAAAGCGATCCGAGCGGGCCCCAGCCCTCAGCTCTATCGTTACCGTTGC
>JBARSI010000226.1:0-4289 GCA_049644665.1 Anaerolineales bacterium | reverse complement strand
TGGCTGATCCTGGACCTGAATCTGGAAGATGGGAATTCTGCAGAAATTGTGCCGATCCTGAGGAAGACCTATGGGTCCGAAGTATTCATTCTCATCCTTTCAGGATACTTCGAAGATTATCCAGAATATGACCTTCTGGCAGGTGGTGCGGATTTGTATCTGCGGAAGCCTTATCGCCCAAAGGCGCTGCTGCAGCAGATGGAATCGATGCGAGCCCGTATGGAAGGGCGTGAGATGCGCCAGGACGAGGGCATCAAACTGAAATTCAGTGATGGAATCCTGGACGTCGATCGGGGTATTTATAAAAAAGGAAACCAGGAGATCGCTATTCCAGCAGGCCAATCCAAGCTGATTAAATTACTGGCATCGGCCAGGGACGATGACGGATGGGTGTATGTCGATCGACCTGATGTGATCATGTATATGTGGGGGGAGGATTTTGAAGTAGATCCCGTGACAACGACAGAGCGACTGAGAAAGGTGCGCGCCAGATTGCGGGCGACGTTGGGGCAGAAAATCATCGATATTAAGAGTGAGGGAACTGGACGGCTGCCAAGCTACAAATTGTCGACGGATATTGAGTTGGTAGAAGAAGAGGAAGAATAGGGGTAGAGTATGCCTGGTACACCGAGGGGTTTTCACTTACCGCCATTTGTGATGGCACCGGATGACTTAGAAGAGGTTGCACTCAAGGTCGAACGAAGCCTGCAGGAAGGCCGGGAAGAGTCATTCTGGCCGATTCCCACTGGTTTCAACACGCTGGACGATTTAACAGGAGGTGGATTATTCGGCGGCGATCTAACGATTGTGGGGGGCGTGCAGAATATCGGTAAGACAGCGCTGATCCTTCAATGGGCAAACAGCATAGCTGGCAATGGAGACCTGGCGATCGTTGTGTGCTACGAGCACAGTACAAAGACGCTCTGGGAACGATTGATCTGCCAGAGCTCATTCGCAGGGGGCGATGAAGAGCACATCACAATGGATCTCCTGCGCGATGCCTACATCGGCTCAATTCGAGAGAGAGATGGCCGGGGAGGGAACGGCGCGGAAGATAAACTGCACATGATGGACGAGGTCCTGTCCAGGCTTCCAAATGGTGTTCGAGCATGGGCCAGGTTGAGTGAGAAGATGCGCAACATCTGGTTGGCATCGGGGGATGGTTTGAACACGGACCTGGAGGCTTTGAGCAAATATATTGAATTGGCCATCAATCATTACAAGAAAAACAGGATCGTTTTGTTTGTAGACTATATTCAACGAGTGCCGGTGATCGATACCTCCAGGGCTGTACAGGCGGAAGAGCGGATCGAGCGGGTCCTGGCAGGTCTGAAGGGCTTGGCCATGCGCACAACCGCAGAAGACGCGGTACTCTCGGTGGTTGCTGTGGGGGCAGCTGACGGCGAAGGGCTGAGGATGGGCCGTGTCCATCTTGAGAACCTGTGGGGAAATGCCATAATGCAGTATGAGCCGGATATTGCCGTGATTGGAAACCGGGATGGGTGGGATGACAGCGGCATTCCGATCGTGCGCTGGGGGGTTGAGAAGAATCGGCGGGGGAAGAGTAATCTGGAATTCCGTCATCGTTATCACGGCGCTGCGTATTGGTTTGAACCCAGAGGCGTTCCTGTAGTTTTGGATAAGAGCTGGCAACTGGAGAGAGATGAACTGCGGGTGGTGAAGCAAAGGGAGCAGGCCTGAATTAATGGGGAGATGATGGAGGTTGTTGGGGCGTGATTTTCAATATCATTATCGCCGCACTGGGATCAGCCTTGCTTGTTTGGGCGGCGATTGTAGATAGTAGAACAAGAAAGATCCCTGTTGCGGCGGGATTTGGTATGCTCGGTTTAGGGCTTGCTGTCCTCGTCAAGGAAGGCTGGTACATCTGGGCGGCATACTACATTCTCGCAATATGGTGCACACGGGGTGGAGTATGGCAGGCGGTACTCGTTGTGGCTTCGATTGGTATATTGTGGGCTTTCGAGTGGGAAGCAGCGCCGCTGGTCCTGGGGATTACGTTCGTATCCTTACTCTTCTGGCGGAACTGGTTTGGGGGAGGGGATTCCCAATTGGCATTCGGCCTGGTTGGGATTGGACACGATTGGCTTGTTCTGGCTTTCCTCTTTGGACTGACGATTGTTTTTGGCGTGGGGTTGACCATAATTCACCGTGGAGGGATTCGGCAAGGGGTACAGCGGCTGGCGTCTGTCGCCAGGAGATTGGGAGAAAGTCCGGATAGTGAGGCTATCCGAACACCGTGGGGAATTGTGGCGGCAGTTGCAGGGGTGAGCTACTTATGGCTGTGGGCATTGGTTTTGTGAGGAACAAAATGAAGAAAGCATTGGTGATATCTATACTGCTGGTAATGGCAGGAATTCTGGCTGCATGCGGGCAGTCAGATGAGCCGACACTCGCCCCAGGTACGACACCAGATCAGCAGCAAACTGATGAGCCCGTCGTATCTGGAAACGGAAGTGTGATCACCGGTGAAGAGGCACTGGAACTCTATGGAATCGATGTGGACAACCCGCCAACACCGGGGGCGGCGGGTGCAACCCCGCAGATATGGTTCCCGGCAAAAGCATGGATTGAGCCATCTATACTGCCGTACGACCCCAATGAGACGATCAATTTCCTACCGATGTATTCCAAGCCTGAGTTAGAGGATGAGGGTATCTGGCTGGGAGATCTGGAAGCGGGTCTCGAGGTCATTCTTCACGGGATTTCACAGGATAGTACAGTCTGTCTTGTGGAGGGTCCGGTTATGCAAGGTTGGGATGCAAAAGGGTGGGTGGCTTGCAATCGGTTAAGTTTCACTGAACCCGATTGACTGCTCGCACGGCCTTGGTCATGGAAGTGGTAAGAAAGGCCACTATCCAGCTCTTTCGGTTCCTCGGAATTCACGCTTGGTAAATGATTTCGACGCTTTTTATAAAGCGAAAGGCGGGAAATTAACCCATCTTATAATGCGCATAGCCATTTATACATTAATGGAAATATCATAATTTATTTACCGAAAACAACTATGGCTATGCGAAACAGAATTTGAACGTTTTCAAGATTACAGAATCCGCTTTCGACGATAGTTGCAAGAATTATTTCAACATCGAAGCAACTGATTGATCTCGAAGCTTTGATAGGGCATTAGCCTCGAGGACTTGCGCCTGGCCTTTGGTTATGCCAAGCGATGCACCAGCTGCACGCAGGGAGAACCCCTTTTTACCTTTTAAACCGTAACGCCGCGTTAGAAAGTGCTGCTCTTGCGGTGTTAGGGACTCCAGGGCTTGCCTTAGCTCTCTATCGGCAAGGATATGTTCTACCTGATCTTCAACGGACAGAGCGTCTGGATCCTGGGAAATTGATGACAGGGAGGTGGTTCCTCCGCTATCCGTCTCGTTGAGGGCGTCAAGGGATCTTGGTGGGTAGAGATGAACCAGCAAATCCTCAATTTGCTGCTCGGGCAATCCGGTGTCATCGGCTATCTCTGCAGGTATTGGCTCACGACAAAGCTCACGATATTGGGATTGCTGACTTCGGACGATCTTCGAAAGTTTTTGATGGATGTGGACCGGAACCCGGATCAAGCGGCTGTCGTTAGCGATAGAGCGGGTGATGGATTGACGGATCCACCAGACTGCGTATGTTGAGAAGCGTGTCCCCCGTCGCCAATCGTACTTGTCTGCAGCTTGCATCAACCCGAAGTTGCCCTCCTGGATCAGGTCCGGGAAAGGAAGGGCGCTGCTCCGATACCATGTGGCAACCCTTACAACGAGCCTGAGATTGGAGGTAATGAGTTTCTGCCTGGCTTTATCGCCTCGCCGGACCAGTTGTTGTAAGGTCTGTATTTGTCGGGATGAAGGATTCTCAGAAGCTAACTCTGACGCAGCATTTCTACCCGTCTCCATCCTCTGGGAGAGATCTATCTCCTGCGTATGGGTTAGGAGATTGGGAGATCCACAACGGATAGCGTCTTCAAAGTAGAGCTCGACGACGTCGGGATCAAGAGACGGCGGGACTGAAATATCCCGAGGGCTATTTGGCCCAGTATCGACCTGCGGAGATTCGTACGCTGAGCAACGCTCGAGAAGGATAAGCAGACAACGCGTTCTGGCATGTGCCGTAGACGGCACACTCTCGGGTGATGAATATGAAAAGGATCGGGCCGTAAACATAGGCGCCTCCTTAAAGGTATTGGGTTTTATATTATTATTCTGGAGGAAATAATCGCCTACGGCTCCAGCTCGACCGGTTATCAGAACTGGCTATATGACCAAGAAGCCGTGGGGAAG
>JBARSI010000225.1:0-19043 GCA_049644665.1 Anaerolineales bacterium | reverse complement strand
TCGTCAACCTCGATGGGCTTGGCGTAATAATCGTCACAACCGGCTTTGAGAGCCTTGTCACGGTCGCCCACCATGGCATGAGCCGTAAGAGCTAGAATCGGAATCTTCTTGAACCGCGGGTTGCTTTTAAGCGAGCGCACTACCTCCCAACCATCTAACTTCGGCAAACTCAAGTCCATCAAGATGATTTCGGGGTTGTGCTCATACGCCATCTTTATGCCCTCGTGCCCGTCACGAGCGACGAGCACTTCTTCCTGATCCAGCATGATCTCCAGAATATTGCGGACGACGGCGATATTGGCTTCCTCGTCCTCGACGATGAGGATCCGCCGGGCAGGCATCCGGTCGAATTCCAGGACAGATTCTTCCTGTTTGGTTGTCCCTACAAACTCCATGTCAATCCTCACTTGCTTACCTATCGGTCATTCTGTCAATTTACCTGACTTCCAACTGCACTCCAGAACTACATCCCAGCATCGTTTGAATGGAAACCAATCCAATCGGCCCACTCAGGTCTGGATTTCTCAATGGATAAAGGTGCAGATTTCATGCCATTGCGAAGATTCAAGGCACATCGAGAGACAGAAGAAGGTGTTCAGGAAAGCGGTCACTCCTGAAAAACACCGGATTGGCTTCTATCCTAAATACCAAAGATCTGTGTGAAGCTGCCGGTGGAAGTTGGACATCGTCGCTCACACATGTCGGAGGCTGGTACTGCAAATGTGACTGACGTTTGATAACCAACTAGTCTAAGAGAGCCTTCCAATCGGAAGGCTCTCGCTGTTTATCGTATCGGGCCTCCAATCCTCAGATTGGTATCCTGAAGATTGCGGTTGATCCTGGTTCACCGAACAACTCTCCTTACGCGTAGGGCCGACCCATGTGTCGGCCCGCTATCCTACATAAGGGTGCACAGAGACACGGCTCACCCGCCCCCCTGCCTCTTGGCTACGAGCCCTGACTATAAAAATCGGATCAACAACCACACCATGGCAAGAGCGACGGTGATGAGCAGCGCTGGGAACCCTTTCTTTATGAAGTACGAGTAGGTGATTGGATAACCTGCTGCCTCGGAGATACCGGCGGTGACCATATTCGCCGATGCGCCTATCAGTGAGCCATTCCCACCCATCGCCGCTCCAACAGATAGACAGAAAAAGAGCACTTTACTATCAGCGCCTGGAATCGTCGCTGTGAGAAAAGCGATAACTGGCAGCATGGCCGCGGTGAAGGGGATGTTGGCAATGACCATTGAAAGCAGTGCGCTGAGCCAGGTTACAGCGAGCATGGCCAACAATAAGCTATCACCAACTATCCGACTGATCACATCCGCGATAATACTGATTAACCCGACTTCCTGAATCCCGCCGACGACGATGAACAAGGACATGAAGAACACCAGAGTCGTCCAATCGACTGCATCGATCATCTCCTCGATGTCTGGCTTTATCCAGATCAAAAGGACGGTTGCGCCCATCAAGGCTGTCACGGCCGGCAGCATGTGGAAATGTTCGCCAATAACGAAGAGGACGAGCATGCCGGCGAATACGGCAGCTGCTTTCTTGAGCTGCTCGGGCTCGGCAATCTGCCCCCGCTCGGCCAACTTTTCCATTAAGAGCGGTGATGCGTCGTGGGCGGCTTCCAATTCACGGCGGTAGACGAGAAAGCTGTAGACTAACAAGCCAACGAAAGCCATTAAAACACCAGGCGTCAGATTCATTAGGAAGTCATTGAAGGAGATGTTTCCATACGAACCGATTAAGATGTTTGTCGGTGTCCCGACCAGAGTACTCACCCCGATCACGTTTGAAGCCATGACCTCGGGGATGAGAAGCGCCAGTGGATTGATGCCCAGCGCCAGGGAAATCTGGACCGTGATCGGAGTCATCAAAAGCATGGTCGTCACATTATCAAGAAAAGCGGAAGCTATGCCCGTGATTAACATCAGGATCGGCAGCAGAAGCCAGGTGCGCCCGCCCGAGATGCGGTAGGCGAAGAAAGCCAACCACTGAAAGATGCCGGTATTCTCGAAAACCGCGATCACAATCATCATACCCATGATCAGGAAGATCACGTTCCAGTCGATATATCGCATTGAGCTCGTGAAGTCGAAAATGAAAAGACCATCCGTAAGCATAGGCCCTAGATAGCTGACCCCAAAAAGAACCGTAATGCCCACGAGAGCGGCAAGAGTGTTATGGATGATGCCGGTAGCAATCAGCGCCAGGACCAAAACAAAAACCAGGGTCGCAACCCAGAAAGCCGGGCTGATTTGACGCTGCAGCGTAACCTCCTGCAGTACGATCGTTTCACCGGCACCGAGCTTCACAATTTCATTCGGGCTCAAACGCAGCGAATAATCTTGAAAGTGTGAGCGTTCGATATGCAAAGAAAGGGTTTTCGGGATCGCTCCGGGGAGGACCAGAGCATATCGTCCGTCAGCCTGGGTTGTGGCCTCAGAAACGGGATCATTTTCTCCTTCGTTTACCAGCACGACCTTCGCGTCGACCACGGGCTGAGCCTGCGGGTCCTTTACGATGCCAACAATAAGTGCTGCCGGATCCGTCTCCTGGGCCTGGATACTTTCTCCCGGCAATATTAATCCAAGAAGGATGATAAGAAGAAGGACAGCAAGCGTGAAGTGGCGAGACGACCTGCTCATCCCTCAACCTTATCTTCCAGGATGACTTTGGCGCCGCTCTCACTTTCAAGGCGCTCGATGAATCGTTCCAAACGATCGGTGGAAAACACATCCTCTTCCTGCTTCCCGAGTGGCCGGCCCATGATTATATAGCCCGCCTCGAGTTCCTTTGCCAGCCCAACGATTTCCTCGGCCACGTCTCCATGACGAACGTCAGCCTTCGCCGAAATGCCTTCCGCAATCGCGGCTTCCTGCGCAGTGAGCAAGATGAACTCCCCCATCTCATGCATCTCCTCCGAGATATGCCGGACGCGACTTCTCTCTGTGTGCGTCAGGAAATCCAGGTTAACCACATATAAGAAATGCAATTCCAGGTTTTTTCCCTTGGCAAGCGCGATCGCTCGTTTGATCGTAGGTTGGCTGCTGGGTCCGCCACGAATTGGACATATGACTCCAGGCATAGAGTTCTCCTAATAGATAGGGCGACAAAGATAATAAAGTGAACCGAATGGATCCGATGAATGACAATATTCTACACCTAGATTGTCTGGTAAACCTCGCTTCAGTGCACCTTATTTCGCACATGATTTTCCATATTGCCATCAACAACTACCCGAAATCTCCTCCAGCGGAAGCAGTGGAATTCGTTCAACGGATTCACGCTGGCGAGGAGCGCAGCATTGCAGTCAACAAGACGTATCCAGCCTCTTTCTAGTACCTCTCCCTAATCTCTGCCGTACTCAATCCAAAGGGATCTCAGAAAAATCTTCCTCACCATTCCCAAACAAGCAACCAAAATAATTCTCAGATCCGACTAACAAATCGATGATCCCAACGACAATCGATCCATAAATCCTGCGTGTTCTTTGGGAGAGGGTTTGGTTACACAATCATAAAGGATGCGGCAACGCCAGATCACCCGCCTGTTTTTCCCTGTGATGGGTGATATCATGGGACCGAAGTGACCATTTCCTCCAAAAAAAATCGGTGCGAGAAATCGAGAGAGGAGCACTCGATGAAAACCAGCCATGGATTAATCACCCTGCTAGTCTTCCTTCTTCTCATATCCGCTTGCGGGATGTCCGAAACTACAGTTCCACCTGATACGCCATCCTCGACAGCGGAAGACTTTTTGGTTACAGAAAGCGTTCAAACCGGCACGCCTTCCCCAACTCCCCCCGAAACTGCAGCTGACTCGCCGCCTGTTCCCGTGCAGGAAAACCTACCACCTATCCCTCCGCTCGTTGTTGGTGAACCGGTGACGATCACGTCCATCGCTATGATCACGGAGCTTGGGGGATGGGCGATCGGCGGCGGCCAAGATCCAGGTGATCATGTCTTACGCACGCTGGATGGCGGAGAGACCTGGGCAGACGTCACACCGCCTGAACCCGGCGAAACCAAAGTCCCCGCGCGCAAAGCTGCAGTGGGAACTTTCCTTAACCTCGATCAAGCTTGGGTTCTGTATTATCCAGCCGAGTTTTACGGCGGCGAGGCCTCGGTAAGCATTTGGTGGACCGGTGATGGAGGCACAAGCTGGACACGAGGCGTCCTTGATAAAAGACTCGAGATCAACGAATCGCCGCCAAGCGTGCTATTTATAGACACTCAAACAGGTTGGATCTTTGTTGAGAGTGTCGTGGGAATGGGCCACCATTTATTCTACGTGCTGCGATCGGAGAACGGCGGCACAAGCTGGGAAGTCCTGGCTGAACCCCCGGATAGCGTGACAACGTGCCACCGCACTGCAATCACCTTCCTCGATGAGCAGCACGGTTGGATGACCAGCCAATGCCCATTCGAACTTGCGGGCGGTGTCTTCCTGGAGATGACAAGCGATGGAGGAGAAACCTGGGACCGGCTCACGCTCCCCCCGCCGAAGAGTAATCCCAATCTTTTTGAGCAATCCAGCCTTTGCCGAACGCGTTCACCCAATCTTCTCGCTCAAGGTCAGGGGACATTGGTCGTAACCTGCCACTTGACCAGTGAGGGCACTTTAGATTTCACCTACTCAACGCGGGATGGCGGCTCGACATGGCAGACGAGCGTTTTCCCTGGCGGCGAGCTTTCAATCCGGCCGGATGGTTTCGGCTGGGCTTTTGGAATGGAGATTTCTAAAACATTGGATTTTGGTTTGACATGGACGCGAGTGAAAATCGTGAGTTGGGAAGGCCAATTCAGCTTCATCGATAATGATCGTGGGTGGGCGGTCGCACGCGCTGGTGAAGAGATTGCGCTCGTACAGACCGTTGACGGCGGGAAGACCTGGCAGGAGCTTGAGCCGGTCGTAGCACCATCTACGAGCCTATCCCCAGCGGAGGCATGTATGCTTTCTGCTTCAAGTGCTATTACCGCTTACTACCGACCGAGCCTGCTGGCTGAGCCCTTCAGCGATCTACAGCTTGGAATGTCACTCTATGCAACCGCTCGCACCGCGAACGGGTGGATTGGCTTCGACCCGGGGTACGCCCAGGCTGCGAACATCGGCGTCTTCCATCACCGCTGGGTTCAAGAGGGATCCACCATAGATCTCCATGGGGATTGCGATTCTCTCCCCATCGTCGTCGGTCCTCCACCCGGCATATGTTTCAACATGTTTATGACCGACGCACCGCTCCTTGCGGAACCCCTGCCCAGCGCCGATGTGCTTTATTTGATCTCCCCGGCGGACTATGCAATGGTGATTGGAAAATCAGCGGATGGCTGGCTGCGGATTGACCTGAACGTGGGAAATACTGGACAGAATATCGCAGGTTGGGTTGAGGGGATAAACGCAAATTTCAACGGTCCGTGCACCGACCTGTCATTAATTGAACCCTGATCGGCCCCGGATGGGCATTTTCTCGCGATGAGGCCGAGCCCGATTCGCACTGTATCAGTTTATCAAAATCGGAGTGATCCTCATTGTCCGAACATCTCGAATAGAACAGGGTTTATCCTATTCCAATCGGGAGCTAAAACCTGCGCACCTTCCAGAGTTGTAAAACCCTGGACCATCTCTCGGGAGATGATTCGGGCATCAATTCCTTCTGGACCGCTGCGCAGCACAGTGACCAGTAGTCGGGGCCAAACCCATGGGGCCAAATTCGTATCAACATGACGGGTGAGTGAAAAAAACGCTCCCGGCAGAAGATGCCACACGCGTGGATCGAGTATTTTACGCAACAGAGCCTTGATGAATATCTGACCATCGGTCATCCGGAAGAAATCATCACTTCCTTCCCGGTGTCGTACAAAAGCCAACGCCGCTTCCCCATCCAGGACGTAGTTCCCAGGACTCAGACCGCCAGTGGGCGTTCCGAACTCGACAGAAATACCTCCCAGCGCATCTACAACAGAAATAAACCCTTCGAAGTTGAACCTCACGTATGCGTCCACATCCACCCCGAAATTCTCGTGGACCGTTCTCACCGCCGCTGCAGGTCCAAACCCCGTTTGCTCCGCCTCTGCGAAGAAGTGAGCTGTGTTGATTCGGTTTTCACCGTTTCCCGGGATGCTCACCCAGAGATCACGCGGGATCGAAAGCATGCCTACATAAGATTGTGGTTGCACGACCGTGATGAGAATCATCGTATCGCTCCGTCCCAGATTGGTGCCTGGTGGAGAACGGTCGATCCCGAGCAGCAAGATGTTCGTCCGTGTTGGTATGAACAAGTTAATGACGACGACGAACCCGAGAAGAATCCCAAGAAAGACTGGTCTTCTAGTCTTGTGTTTGCGAGGCGCGGCAGGAACGACCTCTGGATGCGACTCCGAGATCCCTTCTGTAAGTGGCGGTCTTACCCGTACCGGCTGGGTTTCATCTGCATCGAAATGAGCATTCATAGGCGCAGATTCTACCATCTAACTCTCCGATGATAGGAGAGCCTGACCCTGTGTTCTTCCCCTAATAATCCCACCATAGAACTATAAGGTTATTGCTTAATCTTTGTTAAATACCTTAATATGTAGAAAACCTACGAAAGAGATACGCCATGGCGAAATCTGTGCTCTTATTTATCCTTCTATTGTTTGTCGCCGTCTGGCTTATTGCTAAGCCAGCCATGTTTATCATCCCGCCTATGTACGAGTATCCGGCCGGAGCGATGCTGCTCTATTACGATCGGGCAAGCGGAGCCCCCTTCTTTTCTTCCACTGACTCCCATTGTCTTTACGCGACGGGCAAAGTGACCGCGGCGTGCCGCAGCTCGGCGCTCAACTCGATCCAACTCATTCGGGAGAACTTAATTGCCACGCTGCCGTATTCAGAATGGGCGTATTTACAAACCACGAATGGGGTAATGTACAACCCGTAAACGGAGAACTCAAAGACCCTCACTTCTTGTAGAAGGATCTAGGTCAATATGCCGTCTATATGGATTCCTCGGTATTTCTCCCACCGCAGCCTATCTTGATTAAAATCGAAGGGTTCACTAGAGGTGACATCACACAGCAGGCTCTTATGCCTGTTCTACTTTCTTCGGTTCCATAATTAATGAAAAAAAGAACCGATCGCGCGATCGGCTCTTTCTTACAGCTCCAATACCTGTCATGCCGGAAGCGGGCCGGTATCGTTCAACTCATTAAATACTCTCGTTTTCCCGCCCGTATCGGCGTCCGCTAGCATGACATCCTTCACTTCGACGAACTTAACGAAGAATTCATAGAAATCAAAGAGAATTGCCCTGTGTTTATGTTCTAGAAGTTCTCCCATGAGATTATCGCATGTAAAATTAATACGGGTTCTAATTGGGGAGACGGAAACCAGGTGAGCAGTCCCGATAATGCTCTCGATTGGAGGTTCGAGTTGGGGCTTCCGTGGTTTGGCGAGGATTGATACTCGCAGTGCGCTTGTCATTGGAGAAAAATGCAGTGAAGCTGGATCGCCCCTTAACGACCAAAGGGAATAGCCATATTTATCAATAGCTTCAATGAGAAGTTTTATCGATTGGGAAATATTACAAGCAGTGTAAAGAACAGACGCTGTGTCCATTCCTCCATCCATCCGGGTTGAAAGAATAGGCTTTCCAAAATATCCCCCAGCGCCACTTCAAGCCGTCCAAATATTATACCACGGCATAAATTCCACTCCATATGATAGTACGCGAAATCTTCATATGTAATTCCACATGTGATCATTGGATGTCAGAATATTATGGACGGACGATGACGTGAAACCCAACCAAGAAACACTCGTTCATCCCCATCAAGGATTCTCATCAATAGAATCTTCAGCGCGCGCATCCCTCGCGTTATGTAATTGGAGTTGCGGGTTTCTATGTGATACATCACCTCACCATGATTAAAGGCATCCTTTCGGATAATCGTACCTGAGGTAAGATAACCATCAAATGACCATACAGACTAAAGTTCTCCTGGAAAATCGCCGCCTGATCGATGCCCCATATAAAGCCGACTCGCTTGAGGATCTTAACCGGCTTGAGCCTGCCGGAATCTACACCGTCGCGCGAACACATTACGTCACGAACATCGTCATGCTGGATGCGCACTTGGATCGACTTGAGGAATCAGCAGCGTTGGAATCAATCCCTTTACGGCTGGATCGTGCGCTGCTGCGTAGTGCATTGCGGGATACCCTGGCAGCCGGGGGCTATGAAAATTCGCGCATCCGCATAACGATCGCCCGAGACAACCCTGATCAAATCCTTCTCGCAGCCGAACCGCTTAGAGAGGTTCCATCCGAGATATTAGTTAATGGAGCTGAAGTTGCCGTACATTGCATCACCCGCCCAAACCCACGCGCCAAAACAAACGCCTGGATAGGCTTAAGAGCGGAGGCGAGCAAAGCTCTTCCGCAAGATGCTTACGAAGGGATCGTATGCAACTCAAGCGGCGAGCTGCTCGAAGGTTTTAGCAGTAACTTCTACGCCGTAAAAAATGAGAAACTATGGACGGCGGGCGATAACATGCTCTTCGGGATCGCCCGCAAAATCATCCTGGATGTCGCGCATGACCTGCTGCCTCTACATCTTCAGCCGGTCACGATTGAAGACCTCCCGTCTCTGCAGGAAGCATTCTTGTCCAGCAGCGGCAGAGGCGTGGTCCCCATCGTGAAAATCGACGATTACATGATCGGAGAGGGGATGCCCGGACCGTGCACACTGGAAATTACGCGGAGGTACAACTCTTGGGTGGAAAAGCATCTCGAGCCGCTGTGAGAGGCCATTGATTTATCGCCTGTTTTTTCATGGTGGAACCATATGAAAAGCCCGGTGCTTGCACACCGAGCTTTTCTTATTGGGGGAATTCAATATCCATTATTTACTGCTCAGGACTTTCCAGGATCCGCATTAGCGCTTCGTATTCTTCGCAGCAGCAGCGACAGATGCTGAGGTGTTTTTTTACGATCGAGAGAACATCGGAAACATCGTCGCCGCGCACCATCGCCTCAGCGTAGACATCCAGTACATCGAAGATCTCTTCGCAGTCCATTTCCTGCTTCTCGGTCTGCTCGACCATCTCGAGTAATTTCTTGAGCATTCTTCCAGTGTCCTTTATCAAAATTCCGTCATTCTATTCGACTATGCCGCGAGTTGATTTCTTACTCCTGCTCAAACGCTGCAAGGACCTCCTCAGCACTCAATCCCTCTTTTGCCATACTTTTCTTTAGCCGCAGACGGGCATCGTGCAAGAGTTTGTACAGCGCATTACGCCTCATATTCATCCTGCGCGCAACTTCCTCAATCGGCATTCCGTGCACACTGATCGCGAGTAGGGCAGTCCTCTGCTTCTCAGAGAGATCATCTTTGATAACTTGTTGAATGCGCGCCATGATGTCAACTTGCTCGGCGGCGAGGTCAGGATTGGCTGCCGCAGCTGCGAATCTGTCAAATCCAGATAATCCATCATCACCCTCGACCAATTCATCGAGAGAGACATCCTTCCAACGCTTACGCCTCAGCTCTGTCAGTGCCACCCGGACTGCGATCTTATGCGCCCATGTCGTGAATTTACTGCGACCTTCGAAAGATTCGATGTGATCTAATACTCGCAGCAGGGTCTCCTGAACAACTTCATCGGCAAGTGAGTCAAAATTCGGATCTGATGGAGTAAGCCATTTTGAGAGTGAATACGGCAGGCCCTTCCGGATCTTGGCGCGCAGATCACCTAAGGCTGCATCTTGTGCACTTCCTGATGAGCGCAGATCCGTTATCCACTGCTCGTTGCTGCGTTCCACAAATTCATCCCCTTCTTTACGACCGAAGCGATCACTCCGCTGACATGCGCTCTGAATCGCAAGCGCTGGAGAGAGTATACATGCGATGCAAATCAGCCGAAAGAAGCAGGATTAACAAGGATCGAGTTTATCATCCACTCTCGAAAACTGTGTTGAATGGCCGATAATTGCCTCATGTAAGAATCCTGAGAGTCAATCGCATCAATAAAGAGAGGTAAACATAGTTAATTTAATCCCTGCTTCATTAGAGCCAGTGCAAACAGACTGATACGGGCGCAGGGATCGGGCAATTATTTCAAAATGCATAAAGAGCGGAGGAGTCATGCAGGATATTTTCGGTTTTCTCAATGCCAGCCAATGGCTGGCGATCTTACGCATTGCGGTTGGTTTATGGTGGATCAAGAGCGTGCTGCACAAGCCGCTTCGTAAATTCATCGGGGGGGGCATGGTCGACTGGACGATTTCCCTGGCGGATAACCACCCTGTGCCCGCTTTCGCATCTGTGATCAAGTCAATCGTCGGTAAAAACCGCGGCTGGTTCCCCTACCTCGTCATCGCCGGCGAGGCCGCAACGGGGATTGGGTTAACACTCGGGTTTCTGACGCCAATTTCGGCGCTCGTTGGAATATTCATGAACCTTAACTACCTTGCGCTTGCAGGCGTCAAACCGAAGGATAAATCCGTCAATCCCGCATATCAGTGCGAGCAGGGTCAGAACTTGATGATGATCGCAGCAGAGGTAATCCTCATCGTTCTTGCCTCTGGCACCGTCTGGAGCATCGATCGTTTCCTTGGTATTTTCTAACCATCATTTCATCCCCAAACCAGGGAGGCCGCTCGCGGCCTCCCTTCTCTTCATTTCGAAGAACCTTCCTGGGCTGAGGAACCACCACCGCTTCATTCCCAGCCAGCGATCCCGTATGCGCTTTACATAATCACTATTCCAAACCAACTACTTGACATCAATCCGAATACCCTATAGAATAACTTAACTTGTAATGACAAGATTACAGGTGGTTAATAACGTAATTACAGGATGTGTTGGATAGGGACGGATCACTGATGGCCCAAAGAAGTTCAAAGCCGGTCAAATTAGGAATATCCATCGATCGGGATTCCCCTCTGCCCTATTATCTCCAACTCAAGAATGCCCTCATTGAGCAAATTGAGAGCGGGCATTGGCGGTCTGGCGATCAGCTTCCGGGTGAGCCGGAACTTTGCCGGCACTTCGGAGTCAGTCGGACAGTGGTTCGACAGGCACTTAAAGAAATGACGTACGAGGGCTTGATTCTGCGCGAGAAAGGCAAGGGCACATTCGTCGCCGAGCCGAAGATCAGCAGCACGAGCCTTGTACACTCGCTCGTCGGCTTCCATCAAGATATGACCGAGCGGGGATTAAAAATGGCGGATAAAATCCTCGAACAGTTAATATTGCCCGCCTCTCAAAAAATCGCTGCCAACCTTCAATTGGAAGACCTATCACCAGTTATCAAGATTAACCGCTTGCGGTATGTTGAGGATGAGCCGGTTGTTCTCGTAGCTTCATTCTTACCTTATGAACCTTGCCGCAAGCTGGTTTCTGCTGACCTCACCGAGGAGTCGCTCTACGCATACCTGGAGAAGGAGTATGACCTCAGGATTGTGCGCGGCCGGCGGTTGATCGATGCGGTCGGCGCCAACGAGCAACAATCAAACCTTTTTGAGATCGAGGTTGGCTCGCCCCTGATCCGTATCGAGAGCATCAGCTATTTAGATGATGGCACACCCATTGAATACTTCCATGCTTTGTTTCGAGGAGACCGGTCGCGCTTTGAAGTTGAGATCCTGCGCTTTCAAGGACAGGGAAAGCTCCGCGAGGCCATGGGTGTCAAACGAGAAGAGGAGTTCCTGATCTGAGCGCGAGGTGATCGGCGGTGTTGTTCCCCGCTCACTTGGTGATCAGTGTTTAGGAGAAAGCATTCGTGAGTGACGAGAAAAAAATCCGAAATCTCGTAAGCCGAGTTGTTTACCGTACGTTGGGAAAAGGGATTCCTGCCCCAACAGCTACGAGAAGCGGGCCGCGCGGCTTGGTCACTGAACTCGATTTGAATGATCTCCCCTATGGAGGAGAAATCAGGGTTCCAAAAGATTCGATAATCACCCCTCTCGCCCGCCAGGTGGCGATGGACCGCCACATCTCCATCATTATTGACAGCGAACCCGCATCATCTGCATTATCGATCGTTCCAGACTCAAAGGTCAGCACCGAGATGATTGAGGCGGCAGGGAGACATTTCAGCCTGCCACAACGTCAGGCAGACCAGTTAGTCACCGAGCAGGACTTCAAAGATCTTCCCTTTGGCGGATCCTTCACTGTCCCTGTGGGCGCGTTAGTTACCCCTCTTGCCCGCCAGGTGGCCATGGATCGCCACATCACGATTCGCGAAGGTGATTCTTCGGCTTCACGATCGCTCTCCATCGTCCCTGAAACAGGTGTGGGTGACGAGCGGATCGAAAAAATCAGCCGCCATTTCCAGCCCTCGCAGTTATCTACTGGGCAACTCGTGACGGAGTTGGACATCAAGGACTTGCCGCATGGGAGCGAATTCGGAATTCCCCCGGGGTCAATAGTCACGCCCCTCGCGCGGCAAGCCGCCATGGAGCGTCGAATAACCATGGTCAAAGGATCGCAGACGGCATCTCCCCCGAAGGCGGCGATGCCCGCCGCGTCTCCAAGATCAGGCGGGAATAAAGTTGTCGCAATCGGGGCAGATCATGGCGGATACACGTTAAAAGAGAGCTTGAAATTGTATCTGGGAGAGCTCGGTTACGGGGTTATCGACTGCGGAACCATTAGTGTGGAATCAGTCGACTATCCGGATTTTGCCTTCGCCGTGGCGCAACTTGTGGCCGACAAGCGCGCCTGGCGCGGGATCATTATCGACGGAGCCGGTATTGGCTCATGCATAACTGCAAATAAAGTTCCCGGCGTTCGGGCGTCTATGTGTTATGACCAGGCGACAGCCGCAAATAGCCGGGAACACAATGACGCGAATGTCTTAACCCTCGGCGCGGGATTGCTAGGCGAGAATCTCACAAAGCAGATTGTAAAAACATGGCTGGAGACTTCATTTGGCGGTGGAAGGCACGCTCGCCGAGTGGACAAAATCGTCCAGATTGAACGGCGATTCTCAAAGCAATCATAATTTTAGTAGGAGCTAGATTGGTAATGGAAACAAATTTACAGATAAAGAAGATGAGAGAGCTAGATGACGAGACTCTCGAACGCATCATCGAGCAAATCACCCGCCAGGTCCTGATCCTGATCCAGGATGACCAGGTGATATCCTCCGCCAAAAACGGGGGATCGCGCACACCAGACATTTGTCCCGATACTTTCATAGACCACGTCCAACCCGTCGTCACCGCAGGTGCTGACCGCGTCGCCAGTACGCTTGGCATCGCGCCGACGGACACGAGCGTCGCCCATTTCATCGATCACACGTTGCTGAAAGCGGAGGCGACGCACGACGAGATCGCCCAGCTATGCTACGAAGCACGCAAGTATCAATTTGCCTCGGTATGCATCAATCCGACGAATGTAAAACTCTGCGCAGAGCTTCTCGAGGGCAGTGGTGTGCCTGTGTGCACAGTTGTTGGCTTTCCGCTCGGCGCAACACCCACGGAGGTTAAGGTCTTCGAGACCCAACAAGCCGTCCGCGACGGCGCCTCTGAGGTCGACATGGTTATCAATGTTGGCGCATTGAAATCGCGCGATTATGAACTTGTCGAGCGCGACATCGCCTCCATTGCCCGAGTGTGTCACGCTGGAAATGCGATTCTGAAAGTCATTATCGAGGCTGCATTGCTGACGGATGAAGAGAAAGTCATCGCCTCTCAGCTCTCCAAAGTCGCAGGGGCGGACTTCGTAAAGACATCAACCGGATTCGGGCCCGGCGGCGCAACGCCTGAGGATGTCGCCCTCATGCGCCGTGTCGTTGGACCCTCGATCGGCGTAAAGGCGGCAGGCGGGATTCGCACATTCGAAGATGCCAAGAGAATGATCGACGCCGGCGCTTCTCGCATTGGCGCCAGCGCAAGCGTCAAGATTACCCAAGGATCTACAAACGGAAACCAGTAAGGAGGATCATCTATGACCGTTGACCTACGCACATACGTGTTTCTCGATAATCTGCAACTGCAACATGCCGGCTACTTGGGCACGGTTGTCAAGGGATTTCTTCCCCTCCCTAACGACACCTCCCTGTGGGTGGAAATATCGCCCGGCATTGAAATCAATCGCATTACCGACATCGCCCTAAAATCAACGCGGGTGCGTCCCGGCATGCAGATTGTTGAGCGTTTATTCGGATTGCTCGAGGTGCACCACAGTGATCAGGCGGAGGTTCGCGCAGCCGGCGCAGCAATTCTCGAAGCGCTTGGACTGGAAGAATCGGACCGGATAAAGCCGCGCGTCGTTTCCAGCCAGATCATCCGCAATATAGACGCCCACCAGGTCCAACTGATCAACCGCATGCGCTACGGGCATATGCTGTTGGCCGGGCAGACACTATACGTTTTAGAAGTAGAGCCCGCCGGATATGCAGCCCTCGCCGCTAATGAAGCGGAGAAAGCTGCCAATATTAACATCCTGGATGTGCGCGCGTTCGGAAGCTTTGGTCGGGTATACCTCGGCGGTGAAGAGCGCGACATCATGGCCGGATACAGTGCGGCAGTGGCCTCGATCGAAGGCGTAAGCGGCCGTGAATTGGTATCGAAGCGCAAAGAGTGAGCCTGAAGGTTATCCAAAGAAGACGTGAGATAGATTCACTTCACGTCAGGCGAAACTAAATTGCCTAAGTATCGAGCCGGGAATATCTATCAAAGAAAGTAGCAAATCTTGCTTCTCAGGAGGATCACATGGCAGAAGAATATGGTATGACTGAAGCACTCGGCATGGTCGAATGCAAGAGCTATCCGGCGATGGTTGAAGCCGCCGACGCGATGGTTAAGGCCGCCAAAGTCGAGCTGGTTTCGTACGAGAAGACCGGCGGAGGTTTCGTGACCGCCGTCGTGCGAGGCGACGTCGCAGCGGTGAAAGCTGCCGTGGAAGCTGGCGCACGCGGAGCGGAGAAGGTCGGCGAAGTTGCCGCCATCCATGTAATCCCACGCCCGCATGCAAACGTGGACGTCACACTGCCACTCGGTCGACAACCCGCTGAGGGATAGACTCACGCTGCATTGACCGATGAGATAGGTGATCGCGTATTGAGGGCAATTTGAAAAATCTTGACGGGGAATCGAGAACGTATTCCTCGCGGAAGTGGAGCAGGACATGACCACATCTTACGATACGGCTTGCTTCCCCGTCAGCAACATCTTTTTGCCCAAACCCAGCGGTCACCGAAACGGGGTGCCCTATGCTACTAGGTAAAATTGTTGGCACGCTTGTCGCCACTCAAAAAGAGGAAAGCCTCGAGAGTCTCAAGTTTCTTGTGCTCAAGCAGATCGACATCGAGGGCAAGGAGACTGGCGGCTATCGTGTGGCTGCGGACGCAGTTGGCGCTGGTGTAGGCGAGGTCGTGCTATACGCCACGGGCAGCGCCGCCCGGCAAACGAAATTCACACACGAGCGACCTTGCGACGGCGTGATCATGGCCATTGTCGACATCCTCGAAGTTGATGGTGTCGTCAAGTATGACAAATCCGAGGCCGGATGATGTTGGACGAGACACGAATTGACGCCATCGTTCAACAGGTAATGGACGAACTTCAGCAGGGGGAACGTGTTCGGCATGGACCGTTGCCGGAGCCAAAAGAGGCCGTGCAGCCGCCGCCGCCGGCGCCCGTCCTGCGCCATGGCGATAATCTCTTTCCGGATGTTGACAGCGCTATCGCCGCCGCACGATTGGCGTATAAGCAGTTAAACGAGCTGCCCCTCTCCATCCGCGAACAGATGATTCACCACATCCGCCGCGTGATGCGCGAAAACGCCCAGCTTCTCGCCTACGAAGCATGGCAAGAAACGGGCATGGGGCGCTACGAGGATAAGATCGACAAAAACCTGGTGAACGCGAATAAAGCCTCTGGCACCGAAATCCTCGACCCGACAGCCTGGAGCGGTGACGGGGGACTTACACTCGTCGAATATGCTCCCTACGGCTTGATCGGCGCCATCATTCCCAGCACCAACCCGACTTCAAGCGTGATTTGCAACGCGATTAGTATGGTCGCAGCCGGAAACGCCATTGTTTTTAACGCACACCCAGGCGCGCGAGCATGCTCCAATCACGCCGTACAGTTAATCAATGAAGCCATCGTTGAAGCTGGCGGTCCATCAAATCTGGTCTGCGCCCTTGCCGAACCGACCATCGAAACAGCACAGCAGATCATGAAACACAAAGACGTGAACCTGCTCACCGTGACCGGCGGGATTGGCGTAGTGCGCGAGGCTTTGCAGAGCGGGAAACGCGCAATCTGTGCTGGCCCCGGAAACCCTCCCGCCGTCGTGGATGAAACCGCCGACATCGAGCAGGCCGGCAAAGATATCGTGCGCGGCGCATCTTTCGACAACAATATCATCTGCACGGACGAGAAGGAGGTCTTCGTCGTCCATTCTGTGACCGATGCGTTGAAGCGGGCGATGTGCGCCAATGGCGCCTATGAGATTGACTTGCAGCAGCTAGACCTTCTGATGAAATCGATCTTTACAGAAATTCCACCCCCGGGCAAACATGGGGCAATGAATAAGGCCTTCATCGGCAAGAATGCCAACGTTTTGCTGAAAGAGATCGGGATCGAAGTCGGGGATGAGATCCGCTTGATCATCGTGGAAGTAGCCCACGATCACCCGCTCGTGCCATCCGAGCAGATGATGCCCATCATGCCCATCGTACGCGTGCGTGATGCCAATGAAGGCATTGACCTGGCGAAACATTACGAACATGGTTTCCGGCACACAGCCACGATGCACTCGAAGAATCTAGATAACCTCAGCCGCATGGCGCGGGAGATGGATTGCAGCATCTTCGTTAAGAACGGTCCATCCTTCGCCGGCGTAGGTTTCGGCGGTGAGGGTTTTTGCTCCTATACGATCGCCAGCCCGACCGGAGAGGGAATCACCAACCCAATCAGCTTCAGCCGCATCCGCAGATGCGTGTTGAAGGATTCGTTCCGAATTGTGTAGAACGATATGGCTAAAAAGAAAGAAAGCTCTGGGAATCTGCTCGAACCGGCGCTTGCGCTGATTGAGTTCGACAGCATCGCCGCCGGCATCCATGCCGCGGACGCCATGATCAAACGCGCCCCGATTTACCTCATCAAGACCGGAACCGTCCAGCCGGGGAAGTACCTCGTCTTGATCGGGGGAGAAGTCGCCGACGTGGAGGAGTCTCTCGCCGAGGGTCGTGAAGTGGGCGGTTCGCACATCATCGACTACGTCTACCTGCCGCAGGTCCACCGGGAGGTCGTGAGCTCGATCGGCGGGGGACGAGTGCCCGAGAAGACGGACGCGATCGGCGTGATAGAGACAAATACCGTTGCCGCTGCGATCCAGGCCGCCGACGCGGGCATCAAGGGCGCTGAGGTCCGATTGATAGAGATTCGCCTCGCCGATGGTTTGGGAGGGAAAGGGATCGTGCTTTTCTCCGGCCTCGTTGCGGATGTTGAAGCAGCAGTTGAAATCGGTGTGGGCGTTCTTGAAAGCCCGGACATGCTCGTGTGGGAAATCGTGATCCCGCAGCTGCATGCCGAGATGTGGAACAACATTGGAGATGCGACTCGCTTTCGCACACAGGTGATAGATAAGCTATGAAATTTGGACGCGTCGTCGGAACGGTTGTCACCACGAAGAAATACGAGGACTTGGAGGGGGTAAAGTTCCTGGTGGTCCACGTCTTGGATGAGAACCAGCAGCCGACAGGGAAATTCGAAATCGCTGCAGATGCAACCGAGCAGGCTGGTCCCGGCGAGCTTGTATTCATGGTCGCCAGCCGCGAGGGCGCGCAAGCGCTGCCAGAGTGGTTTGTGCCCGTAGATCTTGCGATTACCGGCATCGTCGACGAGGTCGAAATGGTAACCGGTCCCCGCCGGAACGAGCCGACCGCACGCTGGCACAGCTTAGCCGAGGGAGATTAGTCGATGTATATCGGTAAAGTCATCGGCACAGTCGTCGCCACAATCAAGATCGATCACCTCGATAAGCGCAAGCTTTTGCTCGTGGATATGCTGGATCTGAAAGGGAACGAGACAGGGTACTATGACATCGCCGTCGATGTCGTCCAGGCAGGTCCTGGCGACACGGTGCTGGTGATTGACGAGGGGAACGGGGCTCGGCAGGTCCTTGATCTCGACCCCGGGGCGATCCGAGCCGTCATCGTCGGCATTGTGGACGAGGTATCAATAGCAGCCTAAAGCAGAACTGAGCTGCTGTGCCGAAGGTGCAGTCAATCTCCACCTCTTTGTTCGGAGCTTCACTCCTTCATTAACCGTTGATTCAATTCCCAAAGTGCATTGCGATTGCTGTCCCACCTGAGCAGGCTATAAGCCTGTTCATAGGAAACCCATTGAAACTCAGTATGCTCTGGTGACAGACGAATGTCTACGTTGCTAGCATGAACGGCAAAACAGTGTTCGGGGATGACATACACGTTCTCGCTCCATGAGTCGGCGGCAGCAAAGCAATTCGTGGGAACGGTTGACAGTGAATCGAGCTGCGTGAGGTCGCCTGTGATTCCGATTTCTTCCAAAGTTTCGCGTTGTGTCGCCTGAATAGGTGTTTCACCCTCCTCGCCGCCACCTGCTACGAATTGCCAGTAGTCGGCATCGCTTCGCTTCAACACTGCGAACTTCGGGGCCGACTCTGTCCGGCGGAAAGGGATGACCAGAATCTGGAACGGTGCTCTCATCTATTCATGCTCCGAATTGGCGAATAAACACCTTACTTGATTTTGACTACTCGAGAGTCAACTACCCCGTAGCAAGCTACGGGGCTTGTAACTAGGCTCCACCGCGATTCCGTCAAAGACGACTTTGGTTTCAACACCCGCTACGATTGGCTGGTTGACAACAGCCCACTGGCCGAGGCCAGCGCAAGTTACGGAGGTTATCCGACGTTGAGAATTTTACACAGGAAACGATTTCTACCCTGTAACCTCATATGCTCAGTTGGTAAGGTACAGAGCCGTGTCCACGCTTATGCGCTTCGTGCCTTTGACCTTGCAAACATTATACATCGAAAGGAGGCAG
>JBARSI010000224.1:0-6979 GCA_049644665.1 Anaerolineales bacterium | reverse complement strand
AACTCAGCTTCCAAGAAATCCAAACCAAAAGATTTGGAGACCCCTTCGTTGGTGAGCCCCAGCCTACTTGACTTCACAGGTTCCACCTGAGGGAAGATCATTTTTTACCCATGTACAGTCACTCCGGGAATTACACGCTACCTCATTTAATTTGCCGCAAGATTCTAGCTCCTCTTCACAGAGGATGGATATCTCTCCGGCAAAAAGAAGCGCCCCACTGGTCAGGTCTTCCAGCTGGACAGGGACCAGGCTATCTTCTGGAGCCATCGGGCCCGAACAAATCAGGCGTTGAGGAGCACCCGACAAGGGTTCGCAATCGAAGATCTGTCCGTCGACCCTGGCCTTACATATTCCTTTTGGGGGCTCGGCGTCGGGGAGGCACCGCGAGGAAGCGGCGATGATGCGGTTGTGGTTGGGTTGATCGCAACTTGCCGCTTGAATGTGTTTGATTTCCAATTACTCTGATAGGCTCAATCAGAATAACTTTCACAATGTGTTTATATTATGGAAGGTTAAAATAACTGTATTTCGTCAAACAAGTTCCACCTTGATGGTCTGCAGTACATAGGGTAATGATTCCCACTCCTGAAATACCTGAAAACTCGGATGATATCGGCGCGTGGATGTAGCGCGTCTCTCCCGGCCATAACTCATTCCCGTGACCGGGTGGGCAAGCCGGTTCAACGCTTGCCGCGAAAGGATGCCGTTCCCGGGCTTTATACAGCGTATCACCCGTCCCAAGATCCTGCACTTCGACATAGCCAGACCAGATCCGCTCGCTACCTGCGTTCCTCACGGCGAATACGACATACCGAGTGTCTACGCAATCCATGAAGCTCTTAACGTAGACATCGAATCCAACCTGAGGTGTCGGGCTGGGCGCCGGTGTGTACACCGGCAACACTTCGATATCTCCCTCTACTTGGGCAAACTCACCCCACAACCAGCAACCCTCTTCTGGAAGTTGCGCGTTTGTCACATACCAATAACCCGGTAGCGTGCTTATCCCGATCACATCGGCCACTTCCCCAACTCGAAGCACACCCTGAAAGAGGAAGTCAATTCCTGGACCCATTCGGCAATTCGTGTTTTCAATGACACTGACTTGCGGTACTTGTGTGGGGGTTGTAGTCGGTTCTGTTGTGGCCGATGGTGTCAGCGCCTCAATGTTTGTCGGCGAGGGTGGTATGCGCGTTTCAGTGACCGAAACAAGTATTGGCTCAGGTAGAGTAGCGTCCGTAGACAATGAACCCTGATCCACCTGGCTACAGGAACTCAATAAAATACCCAGCGCTCCGATTAATGTAAAAACTCGGTTATTCCATTTTTCCAAAGTGTGTTACCTCCAGGCGATATAATTAAAAGAACGCGTATCTTAACCAGTATCGCCACGCCTAGTAAGTAATAAGCGCGGTATTTCCTGGACCAACATCAGAATCCTGGTGGACGCTGATTCGGCATTCCATCCACTAGCGCCATACATACGATCTCCCCCCAACAAGGAACTCAGCTTCCAAGAAATCCAAACCAAAAGATTTGGAGACCCCTTCGTTGGTGAGCCCCAGCCTACTTGACTTCACAGGTTCCACCTGAGGGAAGATCTTTTTTAACCCATGTGCAGTCACTCCGGGAAACACACATTGCCTCATCTAATATGCTGCAAGATTCTAGCTCCTCCGCGCAGATGATGGATATCTCGCTGTCAAAAAGGAGCGCCCCACTGGTCAGGTCTTCCAACTGGACTGGTGCCAGGCTATCTTCTGGAACCATCGGACCCGAACAGATGAGGCGCTGAGGAGCACCCGACCAGGGTTCGCAATCGAAGATCTGTCCGTCGACCCTGGCCGCGTATGTCTCTTGCGGGGGTTCGGGAAATTCAAACGTCACCATCATGCGCTCATTCTCGAGGCACGCCATCCCGATGAGTGAAACCTCCTGGGCACTCGGTGCGCCACAGGTCCCTGTGTAATCTGTGGTGAATGTCGCTTCGCTTGAGAAAGGTCCCGTCTCACTTCCCTGCAGCGCAGCAACATGCCAGTGGAATGTCATACAATCAGGGAGAATGACATAGGCGGGAAGTTCGGGAATAGGTCCCCACCCCGGAACGCGAGAATCCAGTGCGAATCCATGCCCAACCGGTGTCGAAGCAAAATCAATTCCGGAGTACACCTCGAAGTAGAAACCGTCCGGTATACACGCTGGGTCCAGGTACTCCCACTGAAATCGAAATGGATCTCCAAGATCGGTCACGGTTTGACCGCCGATAGGGTAAAGCGGGTTGGGCGGAGCAAGCTGTGTATAATCGCAGCTGAATTGTGAGCAATTTCCAGTGAAGTCGCTATAGAAATACGACAGATTGTGCCCGCTCATCACTCCAGCGGTTTGCGCCGCTACCCACCAGTAGTACAGTCCACAATCATCCAGGAAAGGCACCCCGGTTTCAAAACTTGTCCACGGTCCTGGTCCACCACCCGAAATCTTCAGATTCGTGAATTGATAGTCGGAAGCCACCTCAAAGTGATACCCTTCCGGGAGGCATGCAGTATTGGAATACTCCCACGAGAGCTCTGGGGAATCGTCCTGCACAGTAGCGCCATGCGGGGGATCGATCAGTAGAGGCGTGTTCAGCGAACTGGCATTACAAACAGGTTCAGTCCAGAAGGCAGGTGAGGGCGAGTAATCGCCAATATTGCTCCCGATCTCAGCGGCCACACGCCATTGATAGAGCGTCGCCGGTTGAAGGGCTTGCATGACCGTCCACGGCACTTGTCCGCCCCCGACAAACTCGACAAGGACTGAAGGTGAGTTGAAGTCACCGTTCTCTGCAATTTCCAGTCGGTATGCGTCCGGCTCGCAATCCTCCGGGTAGAACCACTGGATGGAAGGCTGGAGCGAGGGGACCAATTCATTGGATGGACTGTGAGCCTGTGGAGCGACAAGTTGGGAGAGCGCGCAATTTCCAGGATCGGATGTCGGGGTCGGGGTCGGTGGTGGATTTGGGAGATTACAGCTGGAAGTCATCAGAATGAAGCAGCATAACGTCAGGGCCGGAAACAATCGGTGTGATTTCATCAGAACCTCATTCATCGGAAGAGAGGGGGATTGCTTTTGTTTGAAGGGATAGCGAAGGGTCGGGTCCAAGGCTCTAGACTCCTAACAGGATCAGCTCTTTATAAGCATAGCATTTGTGTCTGGTAATGGCTAATGTCGACTGGGGCTCCCAGCCGATTCGCATATCTTGATCCTGGTTTCTGCATCCCCCCGCCAGTTCGCAAGCCCAATGTTGCGCGGGTTGCTCTGTACCCTGCCCTCCAACCGTCCACCATCCGGACCTGATGTGCGTTGTAAGCCGTGATGGGAACGAACCATGCAAAATACAGGTTTTCCATTAAAGGCTATCTAACACCGTGAAGTGAAAGAGTTAGGGTGGTTCAGAGAACCTAAACTGACGTTTACCTTCATGCCTATGATGCGGTATCGAAGGCTTAGCAGGCATGCCGGAGACCCGTGCAATCCATGACTTTGTAGATATTCGTTGAAAAATAAGGTACATTATTAATCGAGGGATGCTTTCCACCATCGCACTTCGACAACCCCGAAAGAAATTTGGGCCCGGCTGATTCATCTGAGTCGAAGCCAATAGGGATTGCGTTATTTAACGCAGGTTTTTGCTTCACAGCAGGAGATGCTCGGTGAAAAAACTGCCATACCCGCACTCGATTCCCCTCATTTCATGCAAGCAATTCTGAAAGTACAGTAGGATATCTTCAATATGCCAGCCGAGGAACGACGGATCGTCACGATCCTCTTCAGCGATATCGTCGGCTCTACCTCAATTGCCGAACAGCTAGACCCAGAAGAGTGGCGCGAGATCGTCGAAAGCGTCCACCAGCTGGCTGGTGAGATTGTTTCGCATCATCGGGGCTTAGTTTTGCAATACCTTGGAGATGGCATGTTAGCCATCTTCGGCGCTGAGCATGCCAGCGAGCGTGATCCCGAAAGAGCGATCCGCGCCGCACTCGACCTCGCCCGCCAGGTTCCCAACCTGCCGACCCACCCCAAGCTCGAGATTCGAGCCAGTATACACACGGGTCTGGTAGTCTTGGGCGAGATGGGGAGTGCGGCCAAAAGCGAACTCACCGCCTCGGGCGATGCGATGAATCTGGCTGCACGCCTCCAATCAGCAGCCGCGCCGAACAGCGTTTTGATCTCCCACGAGACGTACCGCTACGTCCGTGGTCTCTTTGACATCGTGAAACAAACCCCGGTCTCAATCCGAGGCCGGCAAAGCGTTGTTCAGCCTTACCTTGTCAAAGGGATCAAAATCCGTCCCTTCCGAATGGTGACCCGCGGCGTTGGTGGCGTGAAGACATCCACGATTGGGCGCTTGCACGAGATGGAGCAGTTGCATGAGGCGATTAGACAGGTGCTTCAGCAGGACTGCCTGATCTGGTCGCAAATCATCGCTGGACCCGGCCTCGGTAAGACGCGGGCGCTGAGCGACATGACGGAAACGCTTGATTTACTTCCAGAGGAACCTTGCTGGCTCCGATCACAGGCGCTGGAAGGCGATGTCCACCACTCGTACGCGTTGATCCGCAGAATGTGGTTCGACCGTTTTCAGATTGCGGAAGATGCACCTATCCACGAAGTGGAAGCACGCTGGCTGGAGCAATTAACCGAGCTTCTGGGCTCGGATCACCAAATTGACGCCTTAGCTCTGGGCATGCTCATCGGCCTATCCTTCAAACAACATCCATCAATCGGCATATTACAGGCCCAACCGGGCAGCATAAAACCCCTGGCAATCAAAGCCAGCCATGCATTAATCGGCGCGATACGAAGCGAGAAACCACTGATTCTCTTCCTTGAAGATTTGCAATGGGCTGATCGGTCTTCGTGGGAGTACCTGATGCAGGTGATCCTGGATGAAAAGGGGGGAAAGCACGACGGCAAAGGGACGTTTGTTCTCGGAACAGCACGTCCAGAGTGGGAACCTCCAGACGAACTGCCAAACCATCCGGGGTATCGCACCCTGGACCTTCAGCCTCTTTCCGATGCCGAATGTACGCAATTGGTGATCCAATTGCTTCAGCGCAGTGATCCCCTGCCCGATGAGGTTCTGGGTTTGATCGTCCAGCGCGCAGAGGGCATCCCCTACTTCGCCGAAGAGATGATCAACTGGTTCATCGACCATGGCCTCCTCGATCTACGCCATGATCCCTGGCGCTTTGTGTCAGAACGGCTCGACCAGGATCTTCTGCCGCAAACGCTGCATCACCTGCTCTTCACCCGCCTGAATGCATTGGGCGATGTATATAGGCAGGCACTGCAGGTGGGCGCTGTCTTCGGACGCAATTTCTGGCAGGGTGGTCTGACTGCGCTTGGATCGACAGCAGGGGATGAGCATCTGGAGGAATTGGAACAACGCGGCTTCATCCAGGCAAGAGCTACTTCTTCTTTTGCTGGCGAGCAGGAGTGGAGCTTTCATCACAACCTCATGCGCGAAGTCGCCTACGAGAGCGTGCTCAAGAGAAAACGACCTGAATATCACCGGGCGGCTGCAACCTGGCTGGAGAGTCGCGCCCAGGAGGCAGGAAGGCTAGCGGAGTTCGCCGGAATGCTGGGGCGGCATTGCGAACTGGCGGGGGATGCGCTCTCTGCTGTGGATTGGTACCTGCAATACGATCAGGTGCTAAGTATGCTGGGCGAGGTTGATCAGCGTCGGACGGGTTTAGCCCGAACGCTCTCGCTGGCAATGCATCACGGTGAAGTATTAAAAATTGCCGAAGTTCATTACCACCAGGGGACATTACATGAGAGCCTCGGGGGTCATCGACAAGCCTTGGATTACTTAGAGCAGGCTTTGGCTGCAGCCAGGGATGCCGTTGATTATCAGTTAACTGGATTGGTTATGGCTTTAATGGTTGTCTGTAATACGCGTCTGGGCCATCACGATGCTGCCATTGAGCTGGCCGAGGGCGCAATCGAGCTACTCGATCAGATTGATGATGAGCCCAGCTCTGCCCGGATTCTCACCAATGTCTCCGTTTACTACACAGGGTGTGGTGACATCGGCAAGGCCGCCGAGCTGTGTCAGCGTCAGATCGAGCTTACCAGACACATGGGCAACAAGTTTGGGGAAGCCTTAGGGTTGGGAAACCTGGGGTACAACTACCTGCAGCTTGGCTTGTTCGCGGAGGGCCGAGAGGCACTCGAGCAGGCGAGCCAGATCACTGGAGAGCTGGAAGTCCGGCGCAACCATGCTTATAACATGCTCAACCTTGGTTTAGCCCACTGGCGCGCCGGCGATCCCATCACAGGCAGGAAATGCATCGAAGAACACGCTTGTTCCGAATTCATCGCAACCCAGGATCGCTTTGGTCTTGGGGCCAGCAGCTTCTATCTGGGTCTTTGTCTGGAGGCGTCTGGCGATCATGACGGTGCACTGAAGGCGCACCATAGCGCTAGAGAAGCCTTTACAGAGATCAACATCCCTGGTTTAGCCATGGATGCTCTGACCGGACAGGCGCGCTGTGCGATGGAGCAGGGAAAGATCGATCAAGCCTGTATGTATGCCGATGAACTTTGGGCGTTTCTCAGGAAGGAGGGACCGCATGGTATGGAATTCCCGCTGATGGCCTACCTGGCTTGTGGGCAAGTATTTGAAACCTGCGGGAAGGATAGAGACGCAAAGGCCGCCTTGAAGATGGGTTACGACGAGCTGATGACCCGGGCGGAAAAGATCAGCGAGAGGAGCTGGCGATCATCTTACTTAGAGAACATCCCCGAACACCATTTGCTGCTCGAAGAACAGGACCAAAGATTCGGATAGAAGGCATTAATTTAAAATGGAGGGAATAATGGAACCTGATCGCAAAGCGCATAAGCAGCCATTCGAGAATGAAGGAGTCACCTTCATTTTCCCCGATCACTTAGAGCATCTCAAAGCGGTCCCAATCGGATACCCTGCAGTATG
>JBARSI010000223.1:0-8668 GCA_049644665.1 Anaerolineales bacterium | reverse complement strand
CATCTCGTGATTGGAAAAAACCGCTACGTTTCGCTGAAATCAAAAGGCATGGGGTTTAATAACTAATTATGGAACATCAGGTAATCTTGCTGCCTCGTGAAAGTTACTGGACATGGGTTCGCGCATGCTCTGACTACGTGCTTCACTATGGGCCTAATTTGACACAGGACCCTCAGTCCGCGGCGCAATACATGGCTCCCGCACAGGTGATAACTTTCCCTGCTGTATCGGGAGGATATCCCGAGTATGGTCTGCTTGAAGAATGGTTTTACGCGCAGCATCCCGGTGTTCGACTTGACCCGATTAACACTGAAACAGTTGAAGGGTTGCAGGACGAATTTGCACAGCGAATCACCGATTCAGATCGCTACGGGCAAAAGCGTAAATCCTTCTACTTGCTTTGGCCCACCGATTATTCGGTTATCACTCAAAAATATGCAGCCAATCCACAGATATACAGCCGTTTCGGCATGCCAGGTCATGAGGGCGTAGATATTCGCGCCCTGACCAACACCAATGTTTATTGCTGCGCAGACGGTGTTGTCTATCGGGTTCATAATGACCCAGACCCAAGGGTGCATGCTTATGGGAAGCATGTCCGCGTACGGCATAAAGATGGATACAAAACAGTGTACGGGCATCTTGCGCGGCCATTGGTGCGGGAGGGGCAGGAATTGAAGGCTGGTGAGCTGCTTGGGAAAGCGAACTCTACTGGAGCATCTACTGGCTCGCACCTGCACCTGACGTTGAAACGAGATGGGGCGACAGATCGTGGGGAGACGAATTTCCCCAAGGACATCATCGATCCAACGCCGTTTCTTATTTGGCCGGAATTCGCGTCGAAGAAATCATTCGATGCCTACAAATGGAGCCCTGAAAAGTGTCTTATTGGCGCACACGCGAGGGTGGGGCAGCCATTACAAGACGAGGATCTCAACCTCATTAGATTAGCGAGGGTAGAGGCTGTCAAAATAGAACTCAACGAAAATCTCGATACGATCGAACGGCTTCGAGAATTGAATCCGGCGATGTTCTTCGTTGCGCGCGTGACGGGAGAGTTTTCCAGCGAGGCCATCTCCGCAGAACGATTTTTCGCATCGATTGAAAACAATGTCGGTCGTCTATATCGATCCGGAATCAAATATTTTGAAATACATAGCAATCCGAACCTGCAAAACGCAGGTTGGCGGCGTTCTTGGCGCGATGGGCTGGAGTTCTCGCAGTGGTTTATTAAAGTGTCCCAGTTAATCAAGGCACGTTTCCCCGGTGTAAAGGTCGGTTTCCCCGGACTATCTCGAGGCGAACTTGTGCCAGGATGGAGAGCAGATGATGCTCAATTTCTCAGTGAAGCGGAAAGAGCGGTTCAGATTGCGGATTGGGTAGGTGTGAATTGCTATTGGACGGACCAATCCTCGTTAAGGGATCGCAATAAGGGGCTTTCGTTCGAAGGATATCGAGATAAATTCCCGGAAAAACTACTCATGATTACTGAGTTCTGCAATCCGATACAAGGTATTGCGGAGCGTAAGAGGGCTGACCAATATTTAGAGTTCTACCGGATAGTTCGATCCGTGCCGGGTATCGCCGCAGCTTTTGCCTTTGCGCTATCTGCCGATCAAGGTCATGATGCGATCGTATGGCGTTCTGAATTATCAGACGGGACAGATTTCGCTGAACTAATTGGTAATAGGTCAATATGAGGCATAATTGACAGGTTTTACCAAGACACCGGGATCTTCCTTTTGCTGCCACTACGGTCACGGCGGAAAATATGGCCGTGATCGCGGCCATACACCCAAATGCGGTACGTAACCCAAACATCTTGCTTACAATACGCTAAAACCTTATCCATCTCCCCTTTCTTGAACCATTCAACCGCGGCAAGACCATCCGCGGATTTACTTTCCCCCAGTGTTGCTTCTGCAACGTGATCTAGGCCAACTCGAAATCCAAGTGTAAGCGAGATATCTGAAAGTAAGTCAGCTGTCTTCTCCACCAGGGACCGATCGACAGAAAGTCCATAGGGTTGAAGAACAGTGTAGTCAAAGCGGATCACATTAAAGCCAACGATTTTGGATGCGGAAACAAGATCGTCAATAAGTGAACCAACGCCATCCTCTTCGTAAAATGCCCAGTGGTCCTGTTCAACGTGATAGGTCACTCCAGCAGAGAGCCCCATCATATTGATGTGATTCCAACCTCCGACCTCATCTGCAAGGCGCTTAGTCTCAAGGTCGAAAATGAGAGTTTTAGGCGAATTCATAATTATTTACCCTATCACTTGTGTTGTCGGCGGCTGAGCAATACAACAATCCCGAATACGGCGAGCACGGACAAACCTAGCAGAAGCCAGGGCAGGAGTGGTTGGGCAAAATCAAGTAGATTGGGATTTGGAAGTGTCGTCCACCTCCACTCGCTTTCGAGTTGAGAGATAGGCCGTTGATAAACTCGTTGAATGCCTCCTTCGCAGCTTGTTCCTTCCTGATAAGCATCAAGAAGCATCGATACGCCGCCAACTCCATAAATATCGAGTAAATATTGAGTGAAGGAAGCGCTCTGCGCGTATGCCAATAAAGCGTCCTCCTCAGAAATCGGGAATGAGGCACACAAGGAATTCATGGATATAAGTGCATTCTCTCGGGCCGCGCGATCCAACTCGAAGATGTATGCGGGATTCGGAGCACCTTCTTGGAGAGTAGCAAGTCCTTCGTTCAGCCAGGTGGGAAGGTTGTGGTACTGATCGCCCATACGTTGGTAAAGCAGGATGTGGACAAGTTCGTGGGGAATGTCGCGTTCAAGCGAGATTTGACCTTCAATTCCAATAGGCGCCGCCAAGAGCACAGCCCCTAATTCTGGATGCGAATGCCCACCGATCCATGTTGCACCACCCATGCGCATGCTCGATTGAAGCTGGCTGGTTGTGGGGTAGATGTAAAGATTTACAGGATCCGGGGCTGGCAAGGCGAGATCGCGTTGTATTCGTGTAATAGAATCATTTGCCAGGTTAAGGATATCCTGGCCACGCGTTATATCTCCTTCTACCCAATGTGCGCTGATATTGGTATTGTCAAGTGATTGCCAATTGAAACGATTATCTTCGTATACAAAGGAGGCAGGATCCGTGAAATAATTTTCACTGACTGCGAAGTCAATCTGCCACCAGTAAGTTATTGTTGTAAAAGGTTCGATTCCGAGCGCCTGAACTGCTTCGGTTACTTCCGCCAAGGTCGTGGATTCGTATGTAAGGTCAGCAATGGCGATGTGTGTAAACTCTGATGAACCCTCGCGGAAGAAAACTACCGCTCGAGTGACTCTAGCTGGCGCTTGAATTTTTACGCTGAAGTTGATCGTTGAACCATACTGATACTCGACGTGTGCATCGACGCGAATCTCGTCTTCCTGGGCTGACGCAGCCCCCAGTGGAGATAGAATGAAAACTGTGACAAGCAGGATTATTAACAGTTGTCTGATGGTTACACTCCTAGCAAGTAGAGTAGAGGAGTCAATGTGATTGGACTGATCAAGGTTGATACAAGAACTGCGCCAGTGACGAACTCGGGTTCTGTATCGTATTGGAGCGCTAAGATAAATGCCAGAACCGCAGTGGGCATCGCGGACTCGAGTACGCCCACTTGCCTGCCGATCATAGGCATGCTAAGCGCGCCCGCCATGAACCATGCGGCGATTGGTGAGAGAACTAAGCGCAGGGCGACCACGATCGATAGTAAACCGATGCGTTTCGGAGCGCCCGCTTTACTAACTTGCATGCCTAGAACCAGAAGCATCATGGGGATCGTCGCCGCGGAAAGCAGCTCGATAGGTCGGGAAATCGCTTGCGGGAAGCTGATGTTTAGTATTCGGAGAAGGAGAGAGGCGATGATTGCATAGACGGCAGGGACCCTCATCAGATTCTTTGCTGCCTGCAGCGGATTCATTCGGCCAGCGCTGGCGATGTAAACGCCCGCTGAGTTGGTCCATAAGGCACTCGTGATGAAATAGATGCTTGCCCAGAGCAGGCCGGCTTCGCCCAGTGCAAAATGATTGAGCGAAAGGCCATAATTCCCTGCATTGATGAAAGAGACTGAGAGTATGAAGGCGGAGGCCAGTGCCTGCGGTAGGCGAAGCAGTTTTGAAAGCGCCCAACTGAGCAAGAGCATAAAAACAATAACCGCTGAAGTGAGGAATACCATGCTCACAATTTCGTCTCCGGGGATTTTAGTTGTGAGCACCAGATCAAAAACGAGCGCCGGTATGAGGATGTGGAAAATTACAGTAGAGATAGGTCGGGGATCAAGGTTTGCTCGCCGTTGGAGAATAAAGCCCACCCCGGCGACAGCGATGATGGGAAAGATATTATTCAAAAAAAGACCTAGGAAATCCATCAATCCACAGAATCCTCAGATGGGTCATCGAAGTCGAAGATCAGAAGATCAGGCGTACCCTCGAGAAACGCCAGATGTTCGAGAGCTTCATCGGCTTTCTTGACAGTCTCGGAATCAGGCGCTGAGGCTTGGATTTCTAATAAAGCTGTTTTGGCCGTGTCGCCGCCGATCTGTCCCAAAGACCATATAGCGACGCTCATTACTTCATCACTCACATCTTCAAGAAGCTCGATTAAAAGCTGTGCTGCATCGTGAAGCTCAAGTTCACCTGCGGCGCGAGCAGCCTCAGCGCGAATTTGTGGAGAGGGGTGAATTAGTTCTTGAAGAATTTCGGGCCTCCACACCGGATTGGTCGATCTTCCCATGGCTAATAGGGATGACCGAATTAAACCCTCATCTCCAGAGTGGTATGCATCTGCGATGCTGGTTTGCGCATCATCGCGGGAAGAGAATCCGAGAGATTCTACGCAGGCGCGCTGCAGCAAAGAAGGGGCGCCAGCCCCTATTGTTTGAAGAAGCGTGTCGACGATCTGGTCGGACTCCTCCACGAATATATCTTCAAGTTCCATAGAGAGGACGAACCGCCCAAGGCCAGCCGCGGCAGCGGCACGCACTTCAATTGAGTCATCTTCGTTCAAAGCTGTAAGGAACTGCGCAACGAGTGATGGATCTGTCGATTCCCAAAGATTGCCAATTGCAATTTTTCTGACGTTTGGATCGGGGTCATCAAGGGCGAGACGATTGATGTTATCGAATAAAAAATCAATATGTTCATCGGCTTGCTGGCCGAGTGTTGCGAGCAACGTGCGGCGCCGCAGGGACGACAGAGATTGCCAACAACTCGAAAAGTGATCGAGCTGAGGGCGGTCTAAGTCAGAGAGCACAGAGAGTTCTTCGATGGGCAGAAGCTGCTCTTCATCCTGAAAAAGTGAGAATAAATCGTCTAGTTCTTGATTCATAGGAGGTCGCATGGAGGGTGCTAAGGTAGAGATATCGGATTGATGAAATCCTGTAGGTTGATATAGACCATGAGAAAGATGAGGATGGCAAAGCCGATGGCGTGCGCGATCCCCTCGAATTGAGGAGATATCCGCCGCCGAAAGATCGCCTCGTAAAGGACAAACATCAATCGACCACCGTCAAGAGCAGGGAAGGGTAGCAGATTAGCTAATGCAAGGCCTACGCTTATGACCCCGATCAAGTTCAATGTGATAAAGGGTCGGTCAGAGGCTTGATCGATCGTGCTTGCCCACGCAAGCATGTCGTGAATGCCTTTGAGTCCGCTGAGACGAGCCTCCTCAGGGGCGGCTTGACCGCTTATCAGTCGTCCCGGGAGTGTGGTTATTGTGACAACCTGGGTCATGAGCGAATCCAGGCTCCACTGGGACGCTTCGAGCCACCCCATCTGAGCTGTGGGATAACTCAATGTCACACCGATGGGTCCCTGGTCATCAGGGAATTCCAAACGTGGGACCAGAAAAACTTCAACGATCTGTCCGTCTCGATTAACGACTATGCGAGTAGTCTCACCGAGTTTTGCGTGGATGGCTTCCTGCATATCACCGATGCCGTTAACGGGAATGTCATCAACGAAGTCAACGATGTCGCCTGATAGTATCCCGGCTGAATAGGCAGGTGTTCCTTCAAGAACTTCAGCGATGAGTACGCGGGTGATGTCGGGGGCTGCAAATTTAAATGCCAAAAGAAAGGCGAGGAAGCCTAAAAAGATATTCGCTGCAGGACCTGCGCACAAAACGAGCGTGCGTGTCAATTTGCTCGACGAAGCAAGACCAGTAGATATTTCTGGGTTGTCCTCGCCCGCGAAACGGACAAAGCCGCCAAATGGAATCCAATTAAGTGAGTACTTAACCCCGCCAGCTTCAAATAGAGTAAGCATTCGCGGAGGGAAACCCAATCCAAACTCTTCAATCTTGACCCCGCGCCACTTTCCAACTAGAAAGTGGCCTAACTCGTGGCCGATTAGCAATACCGAGAGGACAATGATGAACAGAAATAAATCTGACACGAAGATCACCTGCGAAATTGATTAGATGGAATTATATCACTGGGGTGTGTGCCCGTTGTTAGCGATAAGAGCCACGCCATTCCCCGGTGCGCAGCGGAAGACTTCTAAAACACAATCGATTGAACGGAGCCGGCGCTCAACTTCAATCGAGTCATCAGAAGTACATAGGCAATGAACATTGGGTCCGGCATCGACGGTGTAGCACACTTCGAGACCACGCTCGCGCCAGCGGGTTACGTGGTTCATGATGTTGATTGACTCCGGTTCCAAGTAGAAGAGTGGTGGGTTTGAAGTCATCATCACGGAATGCATCAAGTTTGAGTCCTGCTCAACGATCTGAGCAAAAGATTTGAAGTTCTTTTCCAAAATTGCATTTCTGCAAATTTCTAATCGACGTGGTGCATCCTGAACACGCGCGGCTTGGATCGGACTTGTGGGCGCAAGTAGATGTCCATCGGAAGAGCCTGTAGATTTGTGCTCTTTGCTGATAACGGCGATGAGGTCGACCAAGTGCCAATGATTTGCAGGTGCAAGCTGCTCGGCGAAGGCATCCTCGTTAACTTCTCCCGAGAATAATTGCACGAATCCGCCGAAGATGGAGCGAGCGGCAGAACCAGAGCCGCGTCGGGAAAGGATTGACAGCTGCTTCTGATCTAACTCGAGACCGGATGCTGCACTGGCTGCGGCAGTCAGCGCCGCGAATGCGGAGGCTGAAGAAGCAATACCCGCACCAGCGGGGAAGTTGCTTTGACTGTTTATGGTGGCGAAGGTTGGATTTCCTGAAAGAGTGCGGATCAGGTCCAGATGGAGCGAAACGCGGCTTGCAGCTTTTGCTGCGGCAGGGTTGCCATCGATTTCGATCTTATCCGCCTCGAGAAGGTCATCGAAAACAACAGTGGTTTCCGTTTGAAGACCCGCAAGCGTCATAGAGAGCGAAGCGTTCGCTGGCAGGCGGAGAGCGGGGTCACGGTTGCCCCAATACTTGATAAAAGCGATATTTGGAGAAGCGATCGCTGTGGCGCGTTTGGCGGACATTGACAGTATTCTAGCCTCAAAAGTGTAAAATGATTGCGAATGGGCGAGATTGCTAAAGTAGTGCGTACTTCATGCTTCAACAACCATGATAAGGGTCCCCCCTGGCATCGACACGGTGACATCGCCAGGGTCAAAGTCAATAGTAGGAGTTGTCCAGCGAAATATCCAGTGAGCATCCTGCGGCCGCGCGTTAACACAACCATGCGACATGGGGACACCGAAATTGTTATGCCAGAAGGTTGAATGGATCGCTACACCATTACCTACAAAGAGGGTTGCCCAGCCGATCCCCGGCAGATCGTAGCCGCCTCCAGTAGTTCCGCCGCTCATGTGGAGCGACATCGCCTTGCGCCAGATACGGAAGCTGCCGATGGGTGTGGACCACTCGTCGACCAGGTTACCGGAAGCGTTATATTTAGCGCCGGAAGAAATTCGGCAGAAATAAACCTCCCGGTTGCCTTCGAAACAAGAAAGGGTTTGATAGGTTAAGTTTATTAAGATCCGTTTATCTTCTACGTCAGGATGGATTGGAGAGAGATCTTCATCCTTGAGCGGCTGAAACGCACGGGCATCCGCCCAGAAAATGTCGCCGTATCCGTAACGCTCATTGATGCGGTAGAGTGGATTGCTGCCGGAAGCATCCGTACGAATTTGGTCTACCCACAATATCTGGCTGTAGCATAGACGTGGTGTAGGATTTTCCTTCAACCAGGGAGAACGGGCAGGGGGATTGTCCAAGATGAGATCCACCCAGGGGACTGTCACCTGAACCCACATCCCTTCGCCGATGCTCGATACGGGCAGGCTGTCAACGGGTTGATCCGGCTCATTTTGAACGGGCTGAACTGTCCCGGACCAAAGATAGCCATCCGGAGTTTCCACCCAGCGTTGATTAAAGCGGTACGGATGATGCCCAACGACCTCGCGCAGCCAAGGTATGACGGCATCCTCATAGAGAATTCCGATCGCCTGGCTGGTCGAATCAGGGCGAACGTGAATCTCGACTTTAGGTGATGTGACCCTTCCGAGACGTTCTGCGCTAGGAAAATCCGGTAACACGAGTCCTCGCAGGAATGTTTGGGAGGCGATACCGCCCAATCCCAGGGCAGACACTCTTAGCGCATCTCGACGGTTGATGTGTTCGATAACTCTTGAAGATGATTTCATGTGAACAATATTATCTCGTATTTCTTAATAATTGGTGAACAGGGAGAATGTATAGATG
>JBARSI010000222.1:0-7866 GCA_049644665.1 Anaerolineales bacterium | reverse complement strand
TCACTGAATTCACCGTGATCCTCACCGTGGCGGTGCCGCATAACGAAGGTGGGGGAACTCCAGGATCACATACCTCGTAAACAAAAGTTTCAATTCCGTTAAAGTGCAGGGCCGAATCATAGTAAATGGCGCCCGTGTCATATAAAGTCAGGAAGCCACCCGCGTCCGGCGTGCTTACTGGAGTCGTATTCACCGTTAGCGTATCCCAAAACGGAAATACAAAGTCATCCCCATCACTGTCGTTAACACGCAATCCGGGGCTCGCAAACTGAAGGGGGGGACCGTCCTCATCAATGGTGTATGTGTCATCGATAGCAACTGGAGAATCTTGTATAGAATTGACGGTGATCTGAACTGTTGCCGAAGCACACAAAGCGCCGAGGTCACACGCCTGGTAATTAAAAGTATCGGTTCCGAAATAATTTGCATTTGGCGAATACGTGAAGGTGCCATCCAAATTGAGATTTAATGTTCCATTTCCAGGTCCGCTTATCACCGTCGCTTCCAAAACGTCAGGTAGACCATTCCAAAGGAGATCAACATCATTTCCCAAGACGCCCCCAACCGGAGCGACCGAATTCGGATCGGAAATAACAAGAATTGTGTCTTCATTAATACTGTAATCGTCATCATAAGCAGTGGGCGCCCCAGTAGGTGTGCTCGTTGGGGTTGGGGTAAAGACATAGACCGGCCTGTAAACCACCGCTGACTCGATGTTATCCCCCCAAGTATGAACCTCATTTATGAGAACCTGCCCGGCGATTGTATTCTGCGCATTCGCCTGGAATGTGAAACTAGGCAATGTAAAACCACCCTGATTAATAATCAAGGGAGGACTGAACTGCCAATAAATCGCAGGACCAGTAAGGCTTCCATCGGGATCAGGACAAGAACCGAAGGTTCCACCTTGATTGGCTGAACCTGGAACATACGTCATATTGGCTGGGAGAAAGTCACAGATGAGGGTTAATTCAGCCGGTGGTATGCTCCCCCAATTGATCACCATGACCTCATAATCTATTGTGATTGGGGCGTCTCCAGGGGGGATCTTATAGGGAAATGCAATTTTTACCGGGTAAACTCGCGGCGTCGGCGTTGGCGTATTAGTAGGCGTAGGTGTAATTGTGGGTGTGTCAGTAGCCGTCGGCGTAAAAGTTGGAATCCACGTGTTTGTTGCCGTAGGTGTATTAGTCGGTGTGAGAGTCTCGGTGGGCGTGGAAGTTACCGTTGGTGTGCTCGTCGGCGCGGGCGTCGGAGAAGGTGGATTTGGTGTACAATTCCCGAACAGGAAACAGGAGTCTGACGGATCCGAAGCGAGAAATATCCCACCGCCATTGTCACCCGCAGCTTCAGCGATGATTAGCGGATTGATACCGCCAAACGCGACCGGCGTCCAAATCCCATAATCTGCCGTCAGCCCTGAGCGCACGGTGACATCATCCAAACCACTGGAGTCGATCCACATGGCAGTTTGGCCGCATCCGAAGAGCACCAAGAATATTAATAACGCCCAGAGCAGCCAGAAGAGAGGCTGCCGGCGATCGCCTTCATCCTGCCTATCGGCTTCCATGAACGTTTTGCGATCGATGTCGTCGATCATTGTTCTTTCCTGAGCGGCAATTCACTGCTCGCCGCACCTTCACCCTTCAGATCTTCTTCATCCGTGAGCTCACTGGACTCTTCCGAGTCGATCTCAGCTTTAGTACCCTCGGTTCCCGAGCTATCCGGAATAGTTCGTTCGCTCCATTTCGGTGCAAACCCACTGATATGGACCCCAGGTCCACCGACTTTTATCTTAAGATCTCTAAAGAGGTCCTGCAGCGCCTTGATCTGCGTGGATACTGCCTTATCCGTCGGCTGTCTCCTAAGTAATTCCAGGCTGCCCTCAATTTCCTTCCAAGGGAGATCAAGGATCGGGGGAGCTTCCTTCTCCCCCAATTCCTTTATAACCACGACTTTTCGTTCCGCAGTTGTGGTTTTTGGCAGAGCCCGCATTTTGAGTTCAAGAGAAGTGTTATCTAGATCTATTTCCCACTCAGAAGAAGCCCATTCCTCGTGCAGCGATTCAAGATATTTATGGATTGGTTGATCTGGATCGGAACGGTCCTTCGCCAGCCAGATATCTGCTGTTGGGTTGCTTATCACAACCCGCCCGCCTGGCTCCACTACCAGCACACCATCCGGGAGGCTTGCAAGCAGATCCTGCAATTCCCGCCGCCTTCGCTGAAGTTGGTGAACTCTATCGGTGACCTCATCCTCCAGCATATCGCCCCGCCGTTGCTGGATCTTCGCCAGACGCTCGTTATCCAGAAGCGCCTGCCTGAATTGTAGCGCGCGGGCGACGACATTATCAAAGACGCTGAAATGATCGAACGGTTTCACGAGGTATGCGAAAGCACCGTTGTTTAATGCCTCCACTGCATTTTCAAGCGTAGCCCCGGCGGTGACGATAATAACCTGGGTTTGCGGATCGCCTTCTTTCGCCTGCTGCAGCAACTCCAACCCGGTGACCCCTGGCATGTAGATGTCGCTCACGACCAGGTCGAAGCTTAATTTCTCAAGTTTTTCAAGCGCCTCACGCCCGTCTGAAGCTTGATGAATCTGAAGACCCTGCTTCGTAAGTCTACGAACCATCAATTGCAGCATCGCTGAATCGTCGTCAGCAACTAAAACAATTGGGTTAGCCATACTTCACATCGTTCCTTCGCTACTACCTTATCCTGATCTTAAAGACTCTCTGCCTCTGATCCACCTCATCGTCAGGCCAACTCGCGTTCGTCCTCTACGACGGGTAATGAGATCGCTATTGTGCTCCCCACTACACCATGCCCTCTAACCCAGACCTGGCCTCCCATTCGATTAACAATTGCTTTGACCATTTCCAATCCAAAACCTTCGAGCTCCTGCAGGTATTCTGCTCCCTCAAATTCGTCTTCATGCAAGTCACTTGACTTCTGTTTCTGCAAGCCCTCATCCGTTATTTCAATCCAGACAAGATCTTGATGACTCCTCCCAGAAACTCTTACAGACCCACCACGCGAACTCCGGGCGGCTGCACGGCTGATAAGACCCTGGAGAATTTTCTCGAAGACACTTTTCTCTACACGGATTTCAGGAAGATCGTCTTCGATCTCGAGCACCAAGTTTAAATTGCGCTCTTTATTCAACTCGTTAAATCGCGCTTGGAGATCTCCATTCGCAACCTCCGTAAGCGCCACTTCACCCGTCTGGTAACCGATCCCCGCTTCCACACGGACTAATGACAGTAATTCATCCATCCAACTTTGTATCCTGCCAAGAAGTTTGGCGAGCTGATAGATTGTCGCCGATCGGTCTTCAGCGGAGATTTCCGATGTTTCTCCCAGCTCGGCAAGACGTGATACGGCTTGTGCTAAAGGTAGACGGATTTTCCCAGCCGCTTCGGTTAACATGCGCATTTTTAACTCATCGAGGTTCTTTAGATGCGTGATGTCACGACAAACCATGACCCATCCCAGTCCACCATCGCCTCCCTCAGCAATCGAAGCCAGGCTTACGAGATGCAGCGTATCATCTGGCCAGTTTAACTCGACAACTGTTGGTTCCGAATCACCCATTGTTTGCCAGCCATCCAACAAATCCACCAACACCTTCGGCAGAACATCATGAGCCATCGAACCAATTAGATCTGATCTCCCGAGCAAGTGCGCTGCGGATGGGTTGGCAACGGAGACTGTTCCCGTTTGATCGACGGAGATAATGGCATCACCGGTATGAGTCATCAACGCCTGCAGGCGGGATGCCTCAGCCGTCAGTTGGTCATTCAGGCGATCGCGATCGAACCGCAGATTCCGATGTTGTGCCGCACGGCCAACCGCCAACGACAGTTCCCCAATCGTCTCCAGCGGTTTAAGAAGGTAATCATAGGCGCCATCCTCACGCATCGCCGAGACGGCATTTCCCACATGACCTGATGCAGTGATGACAATAACCTCAAGCCAGGGATCAATTTTTTTTGCCTGGCGCAGCAGGTCCAAGCCAGATATTTTCGGCATCATCAAGTCGGTCACGAGGACATCGAAGGAATTTTCATGCAGGCGCGCAAGAGCCTGCTCTCCATCGCTTGCTGTATCGACTTCGAAGCCTTTTCGCTCCAGATGACCAGCCATCAGGGAGCGGTAGGCTTCCTCGTCATCAACGACTAGAACTCGCGACATTCTTCTCTACTTCCACAGGTTGTTCCTTCAAGCTATCTGCCCGTAATGGTAAGGAAATGATGAAGGTTGTTCCGATGCCAACCTCGCTTTCAACTTCGATGAGACCTCCGTGGCGCGAAATAATGCCGTAGCTCACGGAGAGACCCAGACCCGTACCCTCTCCCTCAGGCTTCGTGGTAAAGAAGGGATCAAAAATTCTAACGAGGTTCTCATCCGAAATCCCTATCCCGCTATCCCGCATGGTGATGATGATGTTGTCATCCAATTCTTTCAATGATACGTCGAGTGTGCCCCCTTCAGGCATAGCTTGTACCGCATTCGTTACGATGTTGATCAGCACCTGCTCGATTTGTTGAGCGTCATAGGTCGCCATGGTCGAGACCCGAGGCAGATCTGGTACGAGCGTGACATTTCCTTTACGTATTAGGTATTCGGTCAAGCGGAATACCGACTCCAGCGTAGAGCGCATATCTCGAGTTTGCATTTCAGGTGTCGATTGCCGGGCAAATTTGAGCAAGTCGGTGACAATGGTGTTCGCTTTGGCTGCGCTATCGCGGATGGTCTCTAGACCGTCTACGGTAAACTTATCCAAATTACCTTCATCGGCCAACTCTTCGGCCAGGCCTTTTATAACTGCCAGCGGATTCTTGACATCATGGACAATACCCGCTGTCAACTGCCCGACAGAGGCGAGCTTTTCGGATTGGACCAACTGCGCCTGAGTCGCTTGCAGCCGGGCATTCATCTCCACCAACTCCTTCGCCCTTCGAATGGCTTCTTCATATAAGCGTGCAGCTTCCTCCGTGCGCTCCCGCAGGCGGAGAGTCATGATGTCGAAGGCATCTGCCAACTCACCGATCTCATCCGTCCGCTTTACACCACTGCTGCGCTCAAGGTCTCCCCCAGCTACCGCTTGCGACATTGAACGAAGCTGCAGGATCGGGCGAGCGATATGCTGCGCTAGCAAAAATCCGAGCAGGATAACCGCTCCAGTCCCGAGCGTGAAGATTATGCTAAAGGTGTTGCGATTGGTCGTAAGTGCTGAAGCGATGTATTCACTGGACGAGGCCAGTCCGATGAAACCGGCTTCGGCTTCGCGGATAATCAGCGGTGTGTAGAGAACCTCATACTCACGCCCGTAGATGTCCAACACTCGATTGAACGATGTCAATCCCGTTTCTGTGAGCGACTCACCCTCAATCTCAAGGATGCGATAACCTTCTTCTGGTTCAACAAGCGTAGTCGTGACCAGTGAACCTTCCGGATTCAGGATAATAATATCCGCGAGAGCCTGCAGTTTCAGATCTGCTAAAAATGTATCGAGTTTAGTCCCAATTAATAGAGCACCAATGAGATTTTCATCAGCATCCCTTACCGGCGCAATGGTGAAGATGAACTTCCCCATCTGAGTATCCAGGAGGCCTGCAAACTTATCCCCAACATCATCAGACTGGCCGGAAATGACGCTTTGAACCGGCTCGAAGGAAGAATAATCATCCCCTTCGAAGAATTCTGTGGCGCCAGCCTCTGGATCATAGGTCAAGGTGATGATCCCTTTTCCTGCCGTATCAATGGCGGCGATCACATCGATATTGTTGTTTATCGCAATCCCCTCGAATGTGGAAAGGAGATCCTCGCGATCCCGGTTCTCAATCGCCTCAGATACGCCTTCCATGAAGGTTAGCAGGCGTAGGTCCTCTAGGTGTTTCTTCTCTTTCCGGACGACACCATCAGCCGTCACTCGGCTGGCTTCAATCAATTGATTTCCGAAGCGCTCTTCAAAAGACCCCGAAACAAGACGAGTGATAATATACACGCCAACCATCGCAACTAAGAGAGTCAGCAAAGCATAAGGAACGATGAGTTTGGTGCGCAGGTTCGAGAAGATCGGGATGCGCGCAATAACGCTCTCAATGAGAGCATTCATCCGTTTGATGACATCCTTTGGGGCTTTCGCTCGAAACCAGTCTTTAAGATCCATAAGTGTTCTAACGATCAGATCCGCCACTCAATCTGATTGCTTAGTAATGTCTCAATTTGCTGTTTCAACGGTGAAATGCTCAATACGAGATCCTTGTGAATGAAAGATTCCTCACACAGTGGATATGGGACTTCTATGCTAATTGCTCGATCATTAGAGGACATTTCACTTACTCCACAGGACCTTCAGCCTCAGCTGCGAGAACATGCAGTCTCTCACCCTCAGAGCGTTTTGCGAGATACATCGCCTTGTCGACTGCATGGACGAGATCTTTGGGTGTGTCAAATCCGGAGTGCCACTGCACGACTCCCATACTAACTGAGAGCTTCCCTGGTGCAAACTCCGCATCCAATATGGCTTCACGAATGCGTTTCGCGACGGAAGCTGCTTCCTCGCGGTCTGCCTCGGGGAGTAGAACGATGAACTCATCACCTCCAAAACGTGTACCCAAGTCAACTTTCCGAATCGAGTGTTGGATGGATTTCGCGACAAGTTTCAGCGCTTCATCCCCGGCTGCGTGGCCAAAGGTGTCATTGATGGCCTTGAGTTCATCCATATCGATCATGATGATGGAAAGCGGCCGGCTGTATCGTTTCGCCCGCTCTACTTCCGTTTCCAAACTATCCTGCAGTTTGTGGCGATTATATAAACCAGTGAGCGAATCGGTCACCGCCAGACGCTGGATTTCCTCAAAGAGGCGCTTGTTTTCCTTGACCAGATATCTGCGTTCAAGCGCACGCGATAAGGCAAGCTCAAAACTGGTCATCGATTCCAAAGGCTTTGTAAGATAGTCATAGACGCCTGCCCGAAGAGCCTCAACTGCAGTCTCGACGGACGCGCTTCCGGTGAGAATGAGCGCTTGAACATCCTGGTCAATCTTGCGGGCGGCATCGATCACTTCCAAGCCGGTATGTTCAGGCATGTACAAATCGAGCACAAGTGCATCGAATTCATATTCCTTTATAGCAGCCATGGCCTGTTTACCATCCGCTGCTTGATGAACTTCGAGACCCATGCGGGAGGCGCGGCGAGAGAGGAGCTGCCGATAATCTGGATCATCCTCTGCGATTAATATCGTTCCAACGTGCATGCGCCCTTGCTCTCTTTCTTCAATCAAGGCAGTATCCTCCGTGAGGGCTCCTCGATTCGGAAGGGTAAACTCACCTGCTGCTCAAACGTTCATTTTCACCCACATCTTACCTGAAATACCGGCGTCAAAACCTTGCAACCGACCTACATCTAAACTGCAGTCTTCGATGAAGATAATCCTCCTGAAAGTTCTTACACTCGCCTAACTTGCGAGCGGAGTTACAGGAAGGTCCGTTTAAACACAAATTTAGCCAACCTCCGTTCCGGAAAATAACTGAGGTTGCTCACTCGTCCGATAACCCCACGCCGGACTGATTCCACTCAATGTGTACTATGAGGATTTTATGTCATGTTGAAGCTCAAAGCAAGCATGGTTATACGAAATCAGAGCCCCGCGATCCTGCGGGGCTCTGCAATGGGCTTGCTGTGGACTTATTCTTCCGCCTAGCCGAAATCTGGTGGTGTGCTCGTAATTGTTGGCGTGGGTGTTATCGTCGGCGTGCTTGTGTAAGGCAGCGGCGTAAAAGTCGGTGTGTGAATTGGAGTAGCTGTCCAGTTAGGCGTCTGTGTTGGCGTTGGCGGCGGCTCAGCCCAGTAGCT
>JBARSI010000221.1:0-2862 GCA_049644665.1 Anaerolineales bacterium | reverse complement strand
AAGCAAGGGTGTGAAATCGAGAACTGGACGAATCCCTGAGGCCTAAGCACCCGGAAAACCTCATCGAGAACGTCCTCAATCTCTGGAATATCCATGAAGCTCATATAACCGGTTGCAAAGTCGAAAGTAGCATTGGCAAAGGGAAGATTGACAGCGCTGGCAACCCCGTATTGGATGTCATGCCCTTCGGATGAGATCTCGGCCGCATGGTGAATGAAGACATCGGATATATCGATCGCAGCCATGACAGCACCGTTCTCAATAAGTAATCGGGTGTTGTATCCTTCACCACACCCTACATCTAGGCCGTGCAATCCGCGAACATCGGGGAGAAGGTCCAGGAAGGCTGGCGTATTAAATCGATCCCGGTAGAAGTCGTATCCCGCTCGAGCCATGGCCGTCCAGGTCGGCGCGATACTATTCCAATGTCGGCCTACTTCTTTATGGTCCATGAGATTCAATATCCTATTGTCCGGCTAACGGTTTTGAGCTGAGCGGCCGGGGAACGTACGACTGCAAACTTTTCTCCACACACCCATCATACAACATCGCTATCAAAACCCCGTGCTTCCCCGGTCCGTTCCAGCGAATGGTTAGCTGGCACAAATCTCATTGAATCTATTATTCAGAAAGAAGTAGAGGCGCAAGTTTATCGGGATAGCGATATTTCTTTGGCCCGCATGGCGTTTCAGCCAGCCACAGCTCAAGATCGATCAAGTTGAACTCATCATGCATCTGCATATATATCTTTGAATCTTGAATGAATTGGTTCATCGTACCCAGAACGCTGCGATTGGACGTTCTTGCGATTAATGCCTGCTCCATATTGGCAAGCTCCAAAGAGACAGCTTTCTCTGAAACATCTAAGTTAAAGAGAAGCTCAGATAGCCTTGAACGAAAGCTAGGAAGTAATTGCTTTCGCTCTCGTAACGGCATTATCACTGGCAACAATGATCGCTCACTGACAAAGATAATCAAACGATGATAGCCTGAGAATAAGACATTCCCATACCAATCACCAAGGCGAGTATTCGGCTGCGGTGGATCAATCACAACCGGAGCTTGAAGCTTATTAATCAGCCTGCGCGTGCATCTGAATGAGAACAATAGATCCTTCCGTGCCGGCTAACGATTTTGAGCTCAGCGGCCAGGGATAAGATCATTCGATATCAAGTCGCCACGCTTCCCTGGTCCGCTGCGCGAATGGTTATGCGGTCTTATGAAATTGCTTATTTTTTATCAACAAATGTGAGTTTGGGAAGGCTTCGTGGTGCCAAGTATAAATACCTACCTTCCGAAACAACATTTGTATCTACATGAAGCACCTCAAGAGACGGTAATTCAACGTGATACAACGAATGATCTTCGAGAATAAAGAAGCCAGTCTCATCTGGGACCCAAAAGATTTCGCCATCTTTGATGTCTGGAATAACCCCAATTAGATTGTCATTGATATCGAATACAGTGATCTCACTTGAGGACTTGAAGTGTGGGGCATCAAACTCGAGTCTCCAACGACCGTAAGGAGATATATCATTCCTTTTTAGAATTTCGCAGCTTGTACGTCCTTCGCTATTAAACACAATGAATGAGTTTAGATCATCACCACAATGTTCATAAGTGATAAATTGCCCCGTTCCCTTATCCCAGCGGCTACCCCAGATTTCTTCTATTGCTAACTTTGGTTTCATGCTGAAAGCCGAAACAAGGTAAATTCCGTTTTCTTTCAATACCGGATCTACGTCTAAAACTCCCAACATCGGAGAGAATGCAACTACCCCAGTATTTGGATCCACCGAAGGCGCTCCATGTAAGTACTCGGGGAAAAGGATTGCAACTGTACCATTTGTAATATCAACATATCTAATAATCTGCTCACCACCAGAACTTCTCATAATACATATAAATGAATCGCCTCCAATCCATTCAAGTATCCAGGGTTCCCAACCCTGTTCGGGAGAAAACAACCATTCCATTTCCTTGCCGTCAACAGAGGCAGCCCATAATGATTCAACACTCATTCCATCGGCTGACAACTCTCGATGTGTGACCCAATGACCATTTGGTGACCAAAGCGGATGTGCTGCGTGGTTTTTGCCGCTTGATAATCTCCTAATCTGATCAAAAGTAGAGTCGTAAACATATAAATCAGCCGATGGACCATCTATGGAACCAACAAAGGCCAAATACCTGCCATCAGGAGACCATCTGGGTTCACTCATAATCCCACTATAAGGTCCTTCCGGACCAGAATCGAAATCCCCAGTTGATTCCCCATAGGCAAGAAGAGAGATTCTTCTCTTAACTTCGAGACTGGGAAACTCGATAAGTAGGATGTCAACAGGATGTGAAAGTTCACCTTCGCCCTCAACCATTACAGCCAATAAACCATTCGATAACGACCCTACATATGGTTTAGACCAACCATAGGCAAAGACTCGCAATGGATTGGCAGAGATCCCATCTGCATTCACTGCATAAAGTTGGTCATTTTCTTTTTGGTAAACAAACCAAGGACCTTCCGGAGACAGTCTAATTACATCCTCTATGGGAATAGGTGTTGGTGTTAATGTGTTGAAAGGAATACTAGCTTCTGTGGAAGTTGTTACTATAGTCGAGGTTGAAGAAGGTATAGCAGTAGCTACAGCACCAGGAGTCGGATTGAATAAAGGTTGCGATACATCTGGCGTAAGTGCTTCTAGAACATCATCGTGTTCTGGGTTGCAAGATCCAAGGAAAATAAAGCAAGAAAGAAAGCAAAGGCGCATGATGATGGATATTCTTTTATGCATCCACACTTCCCTTGGCTAAATTATCAAAAAAAATATGACCGCATAACGAATTAAGGGATTCATGTGGCGT
>JBARSI010000220.1:0-2959 GCA_049644665.1 Anaerolineales bacterium | reverse complement strand
TCCCAATCCTCAGCTACCATTGCTGCCTTCGCTTGCTCCATAAGATCTTTTGGTGGGGAGGGATCCGGGGTGGGCGTTGGTTCGGAGGTGGGGGTTACCGTAGGCACGTTAACATTTATGAGCGCTTCAACAAGCATGTCCTCCGCACCAGGATAAGCGGGGTCAAAGTTGAGGATGGCTTCAAATCGCTGGCGAGCGATCTCATAACGGCCAGCCTCAAGATCTGCTACGCCGAGCTCGAACTGCTCATACATCGCCGCGGAGACCTGGGCTGTCTGTTCGGCATTATTTAGCCCACGCCCCTGAAAATAAGCCAACAGACCGATGGCGATCAGCGCGGCAAGATAAACGAGAAAGACATGGAACATTCTTCGTCGCGTTGGGCTTCCCGATGGTGAAGGCAAAAGCTGCGAACCTTCAGGTTCGGATTCCGCTGCGCTCTGAGGTGCGGTCTCATCCAGCTCGGGTATTATTGGCTCCAATTCCACGGGGCGCATTATACCGTACTTGATTTTGAAGCAGGTCTTGAACCGGCAAATGATTAGTACTGTTCTTTGGCATGCGATCTTGACAAGATCGAGATGAGGAGAGAAGGGAATGCGGCGGGGATACGTAGCATGTCATTTCTTGACGCTCGGTTGCAGCGGGTGGTAAGATGCCACCCATGCTATGATGTGACGGGGTTCACTAAAGCGGATGTATTTAAGCGGAAGTAAATGGAATTTACGGAAGAAACGCAGGCGTTCCAGTCCCTGGCGTGTGCTTATGATATTGGTTTTTATCGCCACAGCAGTGTATTTCTGGCAGATTTATATCCCCACCATACCGCCTCCCTTTATCCCGACACCCACACCCACTCGGAGTCCAGCATCATTTGTGCTGGAGGCGGAAAGCCTTTTTAACTCAGGGAAATTAGAACAGGCAGAAGCGGCCTATATAGAGGCGATCTTGGCCGACCCGCGTGAGACGGCTCATTATATTGAACTGGCGAGAGTGCGGATATTCGCCGGAAAGTTCGAGGATGCGGAAATCACAGCTCGGGATGCGCTCGTGCTCAACAAGGATTCGGCTTTGGCGCATGCGTTTCTGGGTTGGTCGTTAGATTTCCAGGCTGGTAATGCCGAGGATCAACTCACCAGGAATGAATTACTGGTCGAGGCGCTGCTCGAAAGCGAAACCGCGCTCGAGCTTAACCAGAACATCCCAGAAGTCCGAGCGATATACGCTGAAATTCTAATCGATATGAACCTTGAAAATTACGAAACCGCGCTTGAACATGCTAGAGCGGCTGTAGCCATGGATAACACCTCATTGGAGGCACATCGCGCCCTGGCTTACGTATGGGAAGTGACGGGGAATCGGGAACTTGCCCTTGAATCCTACGAAACTGCACGTAGTCTTAACTCCTTTCTTCCACGGCTTCATCTCGATATCGGAAATATGCTGAGGGCGATGGGAGATTCCGAAGGGGCTCGACAGAGCTACCTAAATGCCGTCGCGCTTTCACCCACGAGCACGGAACCACTCACTTATCTGGTGCAGCTTTATGCAGGTATTGGGGAGTATGGTGTAGCCAGTCAGTATGCGCGAAACGCCGTTGAACTCGATCCGGTGAATCCCCGCCTGAGAGGGAACTTGGGCCGTATGTATTATCACAACGACGTTTTAGATGAAGCAATCGTTCAATTCAACCTGGCGATTCGCGGCGGGCAATCCGACGAAGGCGTTTGGGTAGAAGGCCTACCTTTGAATAAAGAGGATCTCCGTATCGTAGAGTTTTACTACACATATGGCTTGGCGCTGGCAAAACGAAATTCGTGCGAAGAAGCTATTCAGATTTTCGAAGCGATCCTGCAAACAGTCCCGGACGATGAGATCGCTGTTTATAACGCCCAGGAGGGACTCATCCTGTGCGGCGAATTAGAGCGCACACCCACGCCTGAGGCGGAATCCGCTCCGGCCTCCTAAGCCTGATTATTGTCATGCGGTTAACCGGTGAAAGACTCAAGCTAAGCCAAGATCGAGGTCGATCAAATCCAGGGCGCATCCTTGCACTTTTGCTGTTAATTGCCGGGGGCTTCCTGCTCCTTCGCGCTGAGCGTGAAGGAGATGTTCAGCCGCTGTTCTCGGCCACACCCATTGCAACCCGCACCGGAGCTTCATTTGCCGATGAAGCGAAGGTCCACTTTTTCGCCGGCGATTTGGAGAGCAGCATTGAAGCCTACAAACAGGCCGTACGCGTGGATCCGGAGAATGCTGATCTCTGGGCAATGTTGGCGCGGGCGCAAACGTATTCAAGCGACCTCCTGACAACGCTCGACCTGCGCCGCGAGCGCTTGGATGAGGCGCGCGCTTCGATCGATAAAGCGATAGAAGTTAACCCGGATCATTCGTTTGCCTACGCCATCCGGACTTTGGTTTACGACTGGTCTGCTTCATCAGAATTGAAAGACAGCATTACTGCCGGCGATACAGTCCGCGTTTCAGCGACGATCGGCGAGGGAGGGCGGATCTCTGCCAATGTGATTGAGCTCGAGGAAGCCGCGGGTACCGAAGTACCTGCTTCGGGCGTCGAAACCGAAACGAACCTGCGCTTTTTAGGTTTAGTCGAGGCAACCGGTGATGAACACTGGGTGATCAGCGGTCGCACTGTCTACCTCACCCCGCTTACGGTGATCCGCGAGAAGAATCGCAAGGATGCCTTCTTGGCCGAAGCCGTGCAGGCTGCAACGCGAGCCATCCAGTTAGACCCGGAGAACTTCCTTGCAAACGCTTTTCTAGCAGAGGTGTACGTCGACCAGCGCGACGTGCGTCAAGCTGCTGACTTGGCGCAGACCGCAGTGGACCTGGCGCTTGAGAAGGGGATCGAGCGACAGTTCCTCATGGATATATACCGCGTCTATGGCACCGTCCTGGAGAATCAAGGGTGGTATCGCAGTGCGATCGAAGCCTATCAGGA
>JBARSI010000219.1:0-13971 GCA_049644665.1 Anaerolineales bacterium | reverse complement strand
GACATTGACCGTGGCTCTATCCCTTTTACTCCAGGCTTTTGAAAGGCGGCTTCGTAGAAATGACTAACGCTCAACACATCATCGTGGTCGAAGATCTCCACAAGCATTTCGATCAGGTACAAGCCCTCAACGGTGTCAGCATGAAGGTCGAACGGGGCAAGGTCGTCGTAATCATCGGCCCCAGCGGATCGGGGAAATCAACCCTGCTGCGCTGCGTTAATCATCTGGAAGTTCCAACTCATGGGAATGTCTGGATAGACGGCGAACTGCTCACAACTAATCAAAAACATCTGAACGAAGTACGCGCGGAAATCGGCCTGGTTTTCCAACTTTTCAATCTGTTCCCTCATCTCACGGCGATTGAAAACGTCACCCTCGCACAAAAGGTTGTGCGCAAACGATCCAAAGAGGACGCTGAGGAGATCGCCATGAAACAACTAGAGCGAGTCGGGATTCCGGAAAAGGCAGATGTATACCCTTCTCAACTTTCCGGCGGTCAGCAGCAGCGTGTGGCAATCGCCCGCTCTCTGGCGATGGATCCCAAGATCATGCTCTTTGACGAGCCCACAAGCGCGCTCGACCCGGAGATGATTAAAGAAGTACTTGACGTCATGCTTGATCTCGCAAAGGAAGGCATGACGATGTTAGTCGTCTCACATGAGATGGGTTTTACCCGCGCCGCTGCAGATGAAATTGTCTTCATGGATGAGGGACTCATCGTCGAACACACAACCCCGCATGATCTTTTCGCGAACCCAAAGGAAGAACGAACAAAACTCTTCCTCTCACAGATACTTCAGCATTAATTAAGGGTGGTCAGAAGAACATTCAACGCATCTCTAGCTTAATACCTGGAGCTGTTGTGCGGCTCCCGCACTTTCCCATTCAGCGGTATCGCAAATATCTATTTAACACAGGAAGGCCGCCCAATGGCGACCTTTCGTTAGTGCGCTGGGCGGGAGTTGAACCCGCACGCCTTACGGCACATGGCCCTCAACCATGCCTGTCTGCCAATTCCAGCACCAGCGCGATTTTTGTTGGAACCGCGGTATTATAGCTCACACACCATGAATGTCAACTTTTTGTGCGGGCAGAGGCGGTGCCATCTCGGAAAACTGCACAAAGTTCCCTCAAGTTCTTAGCGCTGGCTATGACCCTGCATTAGGTTAGTAAGGAGAAAGTTGCAATGCGAATAGTCCTTGATGCGATGGGAAGTGACACATACCCTATTCCCGAAGTACATGCCGCGCTCGAAGCTCATAAACTATGGGGGGAACCGATCCTACTCATCGGCCCACAAACCGAATTGGAGACTGTCTTTGCCGATATTGGCGGAGACCTGAATGCAGTGGAGATCATCCACGCACCCGAAGTTCTGCAGATGACCGATAAGCCCGCTCAAGCTGCCCGGGGGAAAGCGGAAACTTCGATGGCTGTCGGCATGGACCTCCTCAAAGAGGGAAAAGCCGATGCTTTCGTCACCGCGGGCAACACCGGCGGAGCGATGGCGACAGCCTTATTTCGGCTCGGCCGCATTCGTGGCATTAAACGCCCTGCCCTCGCGATCGCATTTCCCGTGCAGGATGGATATTCCGTGATGCTCGACATCGGCGCGAATACAGATTGCCGGCCGGAGTATTTACTTCAATTCGCCCTGATGGGAGCTGTATATGTCTCTCAAGTATTCAACAAGATATCCCCGCGAATAGGGCTGCTCTCAAACGGTGAGGAACCAGGGAAAGGCAATATGCTTGTTAAGGAGACCTACCCACTCCTGGAGGCCTCGGGTTTAAACTTCATCGGCAATGTCGAACCAAAAGAAATCTTCGCCGGAGAAGTAGATGTTGTGATCTCGGATGGTTTCGACGGGAATGTGTTCATTAAGACGAGCGAGGCTGTAAGCAAATTCCTCATTGAGATTATCCGCGATCAAATCCGTTCCAGTGCTATCTCCTCGATAGGAGGCCTGCTCGCAAAATCAGCTTTCACACATGTGCGTAAGCTTCTTGATCCATCGGAATATGGTGCGGGTCCACTCTTGGGAGTAAATGGCCTCGTCTTTATCGGACATGGGCGATCAGATGCAAAGGCTCTTGTAAGTGCTATCCGCGTTGCCCGTCAGGCGGTAGAAGGCGACGTATTAGAGGCTACGCAGTCAGCAATCACGGAACGAATAGCTGCGAAATAGGAGAGCACATCATGGCAAAGCCTAACAACACCGTCGTGATCACCGGCATAGGCATGGTCACTTGTCTGGGATCTGATAAAGAGACGGTTTGGAATTCCATGCTGCAAGGTCGGTCTGGGATACGAAGGATCACACAGTTCGATTCCAGTGATCAACCCTGCCAAATCGCGGGAGAGATCCCCGATTTTGACCCCTCACAATACGTATCAATAAAAGAAGCTCGTCGGATGTCGAGGTGTTCGCAGATCGGATTGGCTGCTGCGATTAGAGCCATGGATGACGCAGCCGTTCCCCTGGTGAGCTCGCACCCTGAACGTGTTGGTGTTTATTTTGGCACAGCTATTGGAGGATGGGAACGAGGAATCGAAGGTGTATTTACGCTTCGAGAGGAAGGGCTTTCAAAGGTCAACCCATTCATCCTACCGGCCACTCTTACGAATTCTCCCGCATTCCATGTTGCTAAGCATTTCGGGGCGCATGGGCCAAACATCACAATCACAACTGCCTGCGCCACGGGAACACAAACTGTCGGTGAGGCAGCACAGGCGATCCGAAATGGATGGGCAGATGTCATAATCTCCGGGGCTACAGACGCGCACATTACAGACTATATCGTCGGTGCTTTCGCCATTTTGCGTGCCATCCCGACGAGTTTTAATGACTCTCCGGAACTCGCCTCGCGACCCTTCGATATAGACCGAGAGGGTTTTGTTTGTTCAGAGGGATCTGCAAGTTTAATCCTCGAGTCACTGGATCACGCCAAAAAGCGTGGAGCAAGAATCTATGCTGAGGTTGCTGGATATGCTTCAACAAGTGATGCTTATCATATTGCCGCGCCCGAACCTGATGGAATTGGCGCGGTGAGTGCGATGAACCTGGCAATTAAGGACGCTGGAATTCACCCCGAGGAGATTGAGTACATCAACGCTCACGGAACTTCCACTCCAGCAAATGACGCTGCAGAAACCAAGGCCATAAAGAAGTTATTCGGTGATCATGCATACCAGATCCCTATCTCATCAACGAAATCGATGATCGGGCATGCGATGGGCGCCTCGGGCGCTATCGAAGCGATCGCGTGTGCATTGACCCTACACAACGGGGAAATCCACCCAACGATCAATTACGAAAATCCGGATCCTGATTTAGATCTCGACTACGTGCCCAACGTGTCCAGGCATGTTCAAGTAAATACAATCCTCTCCAACTCCTTCGGGCTTGGGGGGCAGAACGCCTGTCTCGTACTCAAACGCTGGGAGCATTAAATGCAGCTGTATCGGAACGAACGTCTCATTAAACGGAATAAATTCATGGGGCGATTGATGATGTTCGGCGGGCTGGGGGCATCCTTCGCTGCGGTGATCATCGTCTTCCTCCAACCATCATTTCTCGGTCTTGCCTTTGGTTTAATGCTCGCTGGTGGTCTCTTTTCACAACTCGGCTCAGCCATACACAATCGTTTCGGTCGCAGTCCCCGAATGGATCAAATCCTTGACGATTCACTCAAGGGCTTCGGCGACACTTACGCTTTATTTCACTATTTCTTGGGGACGCATCACACTCTCTTCACACCTGCAGGTGTATTCGCGCTTATACCCAGAGACGAACAGGGCGAGGTTCGATTCGAATCAGATCAGTGGATTCACAAGCCTGGTAAACGCAAATTCGGTCGGAGCCGAAAACCACTTAAAGACCTTGAGCGAATCGCCGCGCGCGAGACGAAGGCCATGAAGAAAGCGCTAACAAAAAAGTTTCCCAGTCGTTCCGAAATACCCGTGGGCCCTCTCCTGGTTTTTATTGCCAGTGATACAACCGTCAACGCGGAAGGCTCGCCGACCCGGGCGGCTCATCGCAAGAAATTAAAGTCATATCTTAGGCAGCTGGACCGCCAGAAGTCATTTTCCACAGAAGATATTCATCAATTAGCAATTGCATTCAACATTACCCCAGGTGTTACGGACTAGATTTCATAACAAAGCAAGATACGGGAAACACCTGTATAGGTCGAGCCGGCAGTTCGCCCCTTCACATAAATCGCGTCTATGTGAATTTTATTTCGGACACTCCCTTATTAAACCGTCGGGGGCTGCCCACAGAGGGCAGCCCCTTGTTCTATCTATATTATCTGATTCTACAAGACGCCTAGCTGCTTAGAAACTCATCCAGGGATTCTTTCGAGATCCGGTATGCTTTCCCGATCTTCTTTGCTGTAATATCTCCAGCTTCAATCGCTGCGACCACGTCTTCCTCAGCCACCTTCAAGTAAGCAGCAGCTTCAGATGGAGTCATCACCGGCGGCGGTCCAGAAGCTCCAGCGGGCACATCGGCATCTCCAGTACCCGATTTCTTCAGGCTATCCGTAATGGCGCTTCCTATGCCCATCCCGGCACCAATTCCAGCCGTTAGACCTGCACCACCAGACGGATTCTGTGCAGCGTCGCGCATCGCATCTGCAGCTTGGAGTTGTGTGTAGGTTTCCATGTCAAGCATACCCATTGCCCGCAATTCTTCCGCGGATCTTTCAGATGGCTTCAAGCTCTCAATATAGAAGGACAGCAACGACAAACCGATGGCCTTGAACTCGTCTAACGTCTTAGCTTTCACACCAGCACCGAGTTCCTCGACCAGACCGATCAGCTCAGGAACACTCGTCTCTTGTGCCGTCTCACCAAGAAGATCTTGAAGCTTGGAGAGCAGCATAGCACGCAGCCGTGCTTCGATATCCTGTGTCGTGAAGATTCCAGTTACGCCAACGATTTGTGCTACAAATTGCTGAGGATCTGCAACCCTGTAACTGTACGTTCCAAACCCCTGAAGTAAAGCTACGCCGAGGCCCATACCGGGATTACGAACTAAAATTGGCTGGGGGGTTCCCCATTTCTCGTCCGCGAATTCACGTGTCGATACAAAGAATACTTCTGCCGTAAATGGCGAACGATCATTGAAAGCCTTGCCGATCAGGTTGATCAACAGAGGGATGTTCGCAGTCGCTATCGTATGCCGGCCCGGGCCGAAGGTATCGAGCGCCTTTCCGTCTCGGTAAAACACCGCCATTTGAGATTCCCGTACAATAACCTGACTGCCGAGGCGAAAATCCCCAGCAGCATCTTCCGGGAATCGATGAACGATCTCATCCTCCATCTCGCTTGGGTATTCGATAACATCAAATATACGTGCCATCTTCTTTACTCCTCACTTCCGGTTGAGTCGACAGTTGTTAAGATCACTTCCTCTCTTCGGTTAAACGCACTGATGACCTCTTCGCTGAGGGTTACCAGGTGCCTGATGGCAGCGGGGAAGCCATCCGTTCCGAGTGAAGCGCCGAGGTTGTCGATGGCATTTGAGATCTGGTCGACTCCCTCAAGCAGAGCAACGTCAAATTCATAGATCCGCTCTAGTTCTTTGCTGTTAATTTGGACGGCATCAAAAAGTCCCGAATAACCATAGGACGCGTTCCTAACCCGATTCACAAAAGCCCGCAACTTGATCGCAGCTTCTTCTAAGTCATCTACTTGATCGAGTTGTTTCTCTTTAATCAATCGTCGCTGTAGTCCTGATACTCGCTCCCATTGTTCTTCGAAGCGCTGAGCCACAGTTAGTCGCAGTAACTTATCCGCTTCCCTGCGATTCTCTCGATCAACATACCCGACAAAGCCGGCCAGGAAGTTACGAACTTTTCCGATTAGATTATCTCCTGCAGTGATCTTATCAAGGGGATCGTTCATTATTCTCTCCTCATTCCCTATATATAATACTATACACCTATCTGGGTAAATTATATCTTTATGCCCTCATTATCACAAACAGCTGACTGACGAAACGCTGACAATGGCCCCTCCGCTAGGAAGCGAACCATGTATAATTTACACAGAATAAACATGCTTCGAATTGAAAGGGAGTGAACTCAATGGCTTTAATTGACGAACTACTGCGAGTCGCAAAACCACTCGGTGATTCTATTCGAATCGGGGAAGGTCCACTTGTAGCGGTACGTGATCCCAAGGTAGTTGCCGACAATATCGACAAAATTGTTCGAACCGCAGCCCTCGGTGATCCGCGCGAAAAAGCGCTCGCTCAGTGGCTCATCCGGGGATGTGCCCTTGAGATGGGGGTAATCCCTGCCTCGATCCACGACTTTTATCTGGCCCGCGGCCAAGGCAAGACGCCTGATGATTTCACCGTCCCGGCGATCAACCTGCGCGCCCTGCCCTTTAATGCTGCAAGAACCGTCTTTAGATCCGCTTTAGAGACCGACTCGTCCGCCATGATCTTTGAAATCGCCCGCTCCGAGATGGGCTACACCGACCAGCGGCCCGCGGAGTATACTGCCAACATCCTCGCCGCTGCGATCGCCGAAGGTTATGAGGGTCCGGTATTCATTCAAGGTGATCACTTTCAAGTAAGCGCAAGCAAGTATGCTAAAGACCCGGACTCAGAAATTGAAGCAATTCTTGATCTATCGCGGGATTCGATCACGGCTGGTTTTTTTAACATCGATATTGATACCTCGACTCTTGTAGATCTGAGCAAAGAAACGATTCCTGAACAGCAAGAAGTCAACTATACCCGCTGTGTTGAACTCGCAGCCGGTATTCGCAACCTCGAGCCGGAGGGTGTGACAATATCTCTGGGTGGTGAGATCGGTGAGGTTGGCGGGGTGAATAGCACAGAGCCCGAGCTGCGCGCTTTCATGGATGGGTTCAACAAAGAATTGGGAGCAAGACTTCCAACCGCCGCGGGTCTCTCAAAGATCAGCATCCAGACCGGGACATCCCACGGGGGCGTCGTATTGCCAGATGGGTCCATCGCGGAAGTTAGTGTGGATTTCGGCACATTGCAGCATCTGTCAGCCGTTGCCAAGGAATATGGCATGGGCGGCACGGTCCAGCACGGGGCTTCCACTCTCCCAGAGGAGGCTTTCAGCCGCTTTGCCGAGGCCAACGCGCTTGAAGTTCATCTTGCCACAGGATTCCAGAATATCCTCTACGACGAAATCCCAACAGACCTTCTCGAGGAGATCTTCGCCTATCTCCGTGCTAATCACAGTGACGAACGCAAGGAAGGTCAAACGGATGACCAGTTCTACTACAAGACACGCAAGCGGGCCATTGGTCCTTTCAAACAAGCGTTCTGGGACCTTCCCGAAAGCACGATCACGATAATCGAATCGAAATGGGAGAGGCAGTTCAAACTTCTATTTGAGCGGCTGAATATAGGCGGGACACGTGAATTGGTCCTGAGGTTTACCAAGTTAGTTCCAATTCAAGCTGGGATCAAGTCATACCTCGCCGAAAGCGGCGGAGTAGGAGATGTTAGTGACCTGGACGACTAACGCTAAGAAGACCTCCTGATGTCACTCCCGGGCCAACAAGTTCAACCAGGACGATATACGGTCATCCCTCGCTGCTTATCCTTCCTGCTGCGCGACGAGCAAGTCCTTCTCATACGGATCGCCGAGGGCCGCGGAGGTTGGTCCAACCTTCTTAATGGAATTGGGGGCCATATCGAGCGAGGTGAAGATCCACGGAGCGCAGCTCTACGCGAGATCAAAGAGGAGACAGGGTTGGACATACCCCCTTCTTCTCTTTTTCTTTCAGGTGTTGTCGCCGTTGATGTGGGTAAATTGCCCGGGATCGGCTTGTATATCTTTGTCGGCGAAACCTATGTTTCGGAGACCCGCAGTTCCTGCGAAGGAACTCCCGAATGGATCGATCTAATTGATTTTGAGAAGCAGCCATTAGTAGATGATTTGCCTGCGCTCTTACCTCTCGCCATAAAGAGTTATCACAACAAACAACCCTTTAGCGCCGTGACAACGTTCGCTGAAAATGGGAATCCAATAATCCACTTCAGCCCGTGAAAACCTTAAACAAACCAACGTTCCCGCATTATGGCATCCTTGGTCTGCTCATCATGGTCATCGGTGAAATCCTGCTTGCCCTCAATGTAACCCTGGTTGCCGTCTGGTTAACGCCAATTATGTGGACAGGCTTTATCTTGACCGCAGATGCAGCCCTCTATCGCCGCAAAGGAAGCTCCTGGCTGACGACCCGACGGAGGGAGTTCCCCTTCGTCTTGCTGCTATCCATTAGCGTTTGGCTGCTCTTTGAAGTTCTCAATTTTCATATTCAGAACTGGGCCTATCGTTGCGTTCCAGACAGCCCCATTCTTCGTGATTTCGCTTATTTTTGGTCTTTCGCCACAATCATGCCCGGTGTATTCATCACCTCGGAGATCATCTCTACCTTTACCCCCAAGCGATTTCTGCCCCACCAGCGAATTGGGAGCGGCAAAGTATTTATTGGCGCTGGCTGGCCTTGGTCTTTGGGCGGACTATTAATGGTTATTATCCCCTTGTTGCTTCCAACAAAGATCGCTTCCTACCTGTTCGGGTCTATCTGGATCGGATTCATCCTGTTGATTGATCCGATCAACGATCGGATGGGAGCACCATCGTTGCGAAGAATGCTGCGAGAGCGGACATATTGGCCAATCCTGTCCATGCTCGCCGGTGGATTAGTATGCGGCTTTCTTTGGGAGGCCTGGAACTTCCAGGCATTCCAATCCGGCGGTGGGCATTGGATCTATTTGGTGCCTGAGCCACTCCGGATCTTTGGCTTACACTACGGGAAAATGCCTCTTCTTGGCATGCTAGGGTTCCCGCCCTTCGCGTTAGAACTCTTCGCGATGTATCATTTCCTGCGGAAAATCTTGGGCGGTGACCGGTTACTCGGCAAGCCTGTTAATTGGTGAATCATTCCTTGTGGAACAAAAAAGGGCGATCAAAAAGACCGCCCAAAGGACAATCGTAAGCTCTCCCGTACAAGATCACATGCCCGGCCATTCATAAAAGACAAGCAAGGTATTCCCGTACTGCCGCTTGTCAAACTCCACAAGATTATTCAGTTCCATCTCTTCATATTCATCCGGATCTATCTGGGCGATAACCCATGCATCAGGATTAAGCCATGCCAGATTGTCGTCTACTGCCCTGACTCCTTTGAGCCACATCCCCTTGTATTGTGGTGGTGCAACGAAGATATAATCAAAGGGGGCCATCAAGGGCTTATGCCTCAGAAATTGGAAAGCATCACGCTGGTCTACGACCGCCTCTTCCTGGAGTTTCGTATGCCCGAGGTTATTACGGATTGTTTCAATCGCCTTTCTGTTCTCATCGATAAAAACTACTCGCTCTGCGCCTCTGCTTATCGCTTCAATACCAACACTTCCTGTCCCGGCGAATAAATCTAAGAGTCTAGCTCCGCGAATATCAGCCCCGATAATATTGAATAGTGACTCTTTTACTCGATCCCCGATTGGTCGTACGTCTCCTCCCGGGACCATTTGCAGCTTTCGCCCTTTCGCTTTCCCAGCGATTACCCTAATTCCTGCCATTATCTATTGTCTCAACCCTCATTTCAGGAGCGAGATATCTATTTACAATTGTGGCTATGCGCAGTCCACTGCGGTGCGGGCGGCTTCCAAATTTAATCGCGGTGCGTGTACAGGGACAACACAGCCGGTGCCAAGTACGACACCTCGGCCTTTAAGAGACTGCAGCGCTTGTGCGGCCTCTTCCTGAATCTGAGTCGGGTCGCCGCAGACCATCGTCATCCTTCGCAGGCCGCCGCAGACTGCGCCAGAAACCCGCAGAGCGCCCTCCGCTAAACCTGGGGATACCTCCCGATCGTGCCAATTCACAATTTGCACCGGATACTTTTCCGCCAGGTTGAACATGATCGCTTCACCATGCAGATGGAGCACATTCAGCCAAAATAGTGAAGCAGATTCGAAGATCCGCTGATCAAAAACCACACCGAATTTTCGATAATTCTCAGAATCGAAAATTCGATATGAGCCATGCTGGATGGCATAGAAAACACCATCTATGCCGCGGTCCTTCATAGCATCAATAAATCTGACCGTAGATTGCGTGATGATCTCCAGTCCGGCGAGCATCCTTTCCGGTTCCCGGTGGAGATGGTCCAACAACATCTGCTGACCGGCGAGGTTCTTCGCTTGGGAAAGGGGGCTGAAGATCGTTTGGACGATCGGTTGAGTTTCTCCGAGTCTCTCTCGCAACAACTCAAGACACTTCAGCTGCTTGCCGAGGTGCCCTTTTTCCGGGTCAAGCACTTCGAGTTTCTGCCAATCTGAAGGTTCTTTAATCGCGCGCCGTGTGTAATCCCTTGTCCCTTCAGGATTCCCATTCCACTCATCCTCGACGCCCCAGTCCAGCAAGCAGAAAGAAGAAGCGGGGGTGACTTTAACAAAATCGTAGTCGTACTGCGCCTGATAAAGCAAAGTGGATCCCGCTAATCCCTCAGGTGTCTGATCATCAACTGGAAAATGACGCCATAAGGCTAGCGGAGGACGATCGGCAACATCTTTGGCTATCGCCGCTTCCAGTCTCTCGCGTTTTGATACCATTAGTTGTGTATCCCAGGTCTCATTTTGTATTTAATCAATACTATTTTCACGTATGAATAAGTGTGAATATAGATCCACGGGTTGGATCATCGGTCAAACTTTCAAGCACTTATCGCCCAGTGTTCATGCACTCATTGAAGCAGAGCTGGTATCTCTTCTGGTTGATCAGCGGTCGTTACACCTGCAGCCGCTAGAGCTTTGATCTTATCTTCCGCGGTGCCCTCGCCGCCCTCCACGATAGCGCCTGCGTGCCCCATTCTCTTTCCAGGCGGCGCAGTCTTTCCAGCGATAAAGGCGACAACCTGCTTGGTCATACTGTCCCGAATGTATTCGGCTGCTCGCTCCTCATCTGTTCCACCTATCTCGCCAATCAAAACGACCTTCTCGGTGTGAGGATCAGCCTCAAACAACTCCAAGGTATCGACAAACGATGTGCCGTTAATTGGATCCCCGCCGATGCCCACACAAGTTGAGACGCCCATCTCATTCTGCTTCAGGGCATGAAGGACTTCATACGTCAGAGTTCCAGATCTTGAGACGACACCAATGTTCCCGGGACTTGCAATATTCCCGGGGATAATCCCGACCTTCGCTGCACCTGGTGAGAGCAGCCCGGGGCAATTCGGTCCGACCAATCGGACGCCCATCTGATCGAGGTATCGCCTTACCTTCATCATCTCCTGGACCGGGATTCCCTCCGTAATACATACAATCAAAGGGATCCCACTATCGGCAGCCTCCAAAATAGCATCCGCCGAGAAGCGTGAGGGGACGAAAATCACACTGGCATTGGCACCGGTGGCTTCAACAGCCGACTTCACCGTATCGAATACCGGAACTTTCCCCCCCAACACCCACTCCCCTCCCTTCTGGGGTGTAACTCCAGCGACGACATTCGTGCCATGATCAATCATTCGAGCAGTGTGGAATAAACCTTCTCTTCCGGTAATTCCCTGAACAAGCAGCTTTGTATTCTTATCTACCAAAATACTCATGATCCCTCCCCCGCTCCCGCAGCTGCAATCGCCTTCTTGGCGGCGTCTGCGAGCGAGACAGCAGTTTCCATGTCGGCGTCTGCAAGCAGAACGCGACCCTCTTCTGCGTTCGTTCCAACCAAACGCACAACCATAGGAAGCTTTGATGGCGTTTTCTTCAACGCGGCTAAGATTCCTCGTGCCACCTCATCACCGCGTGTGATCCCACCGAAGATGTTAAAGAGAACCGCCTTCACATTCGGGTCACGCATGATGATTTGAATCGCAGCAGCAACTTTCTCGGCGGAGGCACCGCCTCCAATATCCAGAAAATTTGCCGGTGAGCCCCCATAAAGATTGATCACATCCATTGTTGCCATCGCTAAGCCGGCGCCGTTGACCATACATCCAATCTCTCCATCCAGCTTTACATAGGAGAGTCCATATTTGCGCGCCTCTCGCTCCTCCGCAGCCTCTTCGTCCAGATCTCGCATTTCGGAGAGCTCAGGGTGCCGGAAGAGGCCGTTGTCATCGAGCACCATCTTCCCATCCAAAGCCATCAATCGCTTATCGCCGGTAATCACAAGAGGATTAATCTCCGCTAAAGTTGCGTCTGTCTGTATAAATACCTGGTAGAGTCCCTTCGTGATCGACATGAAATCGCGCCAATACTCATGCGGCATTTCGATGCTGGCAGCGAGATAGCGTGCCTGGTAGTCCCGGAGCCCAAGCAGTGGATCAATCCACACGCGTACGATTTTATCCGGATGTTTCTTAGCAACCTCCTCGATCTCTACGCCGCCTTCGGCTGAGGCGATTATTACCGGGCACCGCCTGGTGCGATCATTCGTGATTCCAAGGTAGATCTCCGTCTCAATATCGACTACTTCATCGATAAGCACTTTCCGAACTGGGAGGTCCTTAATTTTCATGCCAAGGATCTGCCTGGCGATCTCCTCCGCTTCCTCGGGTGTATCCACCAGACGGATGCCGCCTGCTTTCCCACGTCCGCCAACGAGGACCTGGGATTTGACGACGACTTTCCCGCCGAGCTCCTTTGCGATGGACTTCGCCTCAGTTGCATTCATCGTCATTTGCCCGCTTGGGATTGGAATACCGTGCTCGGCAAACAACTGCTTCGATTGATATTCGTGTAATTTCATCCGATCTTCATACTCCTATATTTTCATTTTTCATGTAGGCTTCCGGCCGGTTGGACCTCTCTAAGGAAATGCAGGGGCAAATCCCATTACCCGGTGGTTACTACTGTCAATAACCCATACTTTCCCATCAGGTCCAAGTGCAATGCCGCTGATCAGGCTGAACTGGTTTTCATCTTGGCCAAATACGCCTCCCCACCCAAGTCTGAATTCGCCCTCATATGTGAAACATAACACCCGGAAACCCTCTGGGTCGGTCGTGCAAACAAGGTTTCCAGAGCCAGCATCCAGGTAGGGCTTGTTATCCAGCGATTGCCCGTACCAGGCATTAACATTCCATTCATCTACAGCGTCGAAAGATTGAGGGGAGATTTCTGAGAAGACCTGGATACGTTGATTCCAGGTGTCCGCGATGTATATTCGATTATCACTTCCAATTGAGATGCCAACCGGTTCATCCAATAATCCCGGGAGATATCCTGGACCCCCAAATTGAGTGACGAAGTTCCCTTCGCTGTCGAAGACCTTGACCCGTTTATTGCCAGTGTCGACAACATACATTCTGCCCTGGTTGTCAACCGCGATATCGCGTGGTCCCCAGAAGGAGTAGGGTTCATCCCCCAGCCCTTCTTGCCCAAGCGAGCCCAAGAAGGCGCCATCAGGCGAGAACCACTGAATTCGATGATTCCAGGTGTCAGCAACGAAAACATTCCCATTCGGACCGACGTCAATGCCCCACGGTTCGTTAAACTTACCTTCGTCTGCCGCAACTGTTTGGAAATCACCGAAACCACCCCAGGTTGTCAACATCTGCCCCTCGGGGCTAAATCGCTGAATGCGATGGTTAAGCGTATCAGCGACATATAGCGTTCCATCAGGTCCAATCGCCATATCGCGTGGGTGTAACAATCCTCCAGGAGATAACCCTTCTTCACCGATCACTATCTCCGCTCCAAGTTCTATAATGGAGTAAGGATCCTCAAGTGTCGGCGGAGTAAAGGATGCCGGTGTTACGCCATAATCCCAAACTTGCGCAGCGATATCCTTGCGAATATACAGTCGCATTCGATCCGAAGGAGTCCAGCGGGCAAGGTTCACGTCTTGACCCGCCCAAGTGCCGTAGTCTGTAAAATCACGGTCGAGCCAGATCTTCCAAACCGCTGTCCTCAGGTTGCTGTCCGTGAAGAAAGGCTTGACATGTTCCCAGACACGCGAGAGA
>JBARSI010000218.1:0-3054 GCA_049644665.1 Anaerolineales bacterium | reverse complement strand
TGCTGCAGGTCGAAGGCGAGATGGATGCCCTGATCAAGACCCTGGCACAATATCCGGTCAGCGATTTCGAGACCCAGCGCACCAGCCTGGAAGAGATTTTCCTTGCCTACTATGAAGGGAAGGAGGACAAGTAGAATGTTTACAGTAATTCGTTACACCTTACGTCGCTCACGCGGTGCGCTCATCGGTTGGGGGATTGGCCTGGCTGCCCTGGCGATCATGATGGGTTCTTTTTTCGACATGGTTGCCAGCAGCGGCGATTTAATGACAGCCTACATGGAATCTATGCCCGAGCTTGCAGAAATGTTCGAATTCGGCGGGATGAATACTCCGATCGGCTGGCTTGAAGTCGAGTACTTCTCCTTTATGCCCCTGATATTAGGTTTGTTTGCTAGCGGGGTGGGTGCTGGCTTGCTTGCTCGTGACGAAGAGCGCGGCACCCTCGACCTGATCCTGGCCCACCCTGTCAGCCGCACGACTCTTTTCTGGGGTCGTTTCCTGGCCACGACCCTGGTGACCATCATCCTGCTGCTGATCTCCTGGGCTTCGCTGCTGCTGTCCATGACCTGGTCGGAGAATTTCACAATTCCGGCGTTCGAGCTGCTACTGCCATTCGTCTCTCTATTTGGTATCGTAATGTTCTTCATGACCCTGGCCTTGCTCTTCAGTATGCTGCTATCAGCCCGCAGCATGGCCAGTATGCTCACGGCAATGCTGGTGGTTGCTAGTTTCTTTATCACCTTCCTTTCAGGGGCCGTCGACCAATTGGAACGGGCTGCCGATTTCTCGCCCCTGACCTACCTGGAGACGGCCACGGCGATCGAGGATGGCCTCAACTTGACCTGGTTTGGCATTTTCCTGTCCATCGACTTGGTCCTGGCGTTGATTTCCTGGCAGTTGTTCCAACGCCGTGATGTCCGAGTCGGCGGCGAAGGTACCATGCGTTTGGTGGACCTCCTCACCGGTAAATGGAGGGCCAAACCAGTTGAAAACCTGGCTGAAATAGAATCATCAGCCGCCGATTAGGTTTGGATGTAACCCAAAATATGACCAAGCCCCGGGTTCAATGAACCGGGGCTTTTTTCTAATGCAGCCTACGTTCCTTCCCACATTCCGCATTGTCTATATATGCCTTAATTGAAACAGCCATTCTCGGAAGCAGAAGGTGGGTGTGATAATATCTGCACCATGTATAGCGGTCCAGTATTCCCATATTTTCGTTCCTTATGAATCCAGAAACCACCTCTGCCGGAGGCATTGAATAATGAAAAGTATTGTGATTACAGGAAGTACACGCGGGATTGGCTATGGCCTAGCAGAATCGTTTCTTGCTCGAAATTGCGCGGTTTTGGTCAGCGGCCGGAGCAGGGAAGGAGTTGACAACGCTCTTGAAGAGCTCCAATCGAGGTACCCAGAAACACAAGTATTCGGTCATCCTTGCGATGTAAGAGACCCCATGCAACTAAAGGCACTCTGGGATGAGGCAATGTCTCGATTTGGAAAAATTGATATTTGGATTAACAATGCGGGACTCAGTGGACCGCAGATGATGACATGGGAACTTGCGCCGGGGCAAGTGAAAGAGGTTGTCGATACGAATATCTTAGGTTTGATATTTGGGTCGCAGATTGCCGTCAGGGGCATGTTGGATCAAGGCTATGGAAGTATTTACAACATGGAAGGGATGGGGAGTGACGGGCGAATGCACGAAGGGCTTATCCCATACGGTATGACGAAATACGGTGTGAGTTACTTCACAAAAGGATTGGTGAAAGAGACAGAAGGCAGAGCCATCATTGTCGGTTCGATCAGCCCGGGAATGGTTGTAACATCATTTCTCACAAGCCAATATAAGAATCGACCAGAAGAATTTGAGAAAGCCAAGGGCATTTTCAACATTATTGCAAATCGCGTTGAGGATGTAACCCCGTGGCTTGCAGATAAAATTCTAGAGAATGATAAATCTGGGATGCGCATCTCGTATATGTCGAGGTGGAAGTTTCTTTTCCGTTTTCTCTCCGCGCCTTTTTCTAAAAGGGACCTTTTCTAGAGGGTAAGAACACGATCCTCTTGAAAATCAGGCATTGACACTTCGAGAATGTGTCTATCGCTGCTCGTTCCGCTGACCAACTCACCGTCGGGGCACACTGCACCTTCCGACGAACTTGAGGACATTGAGGGGAGATGCACTCTGGATTCGAGGTTGGATTAGGCTGCTTCAGAATGAGAATCCAGCTTAAAGCAACACCCCCAGACCTGAGGGGGACAAGTCTGGGGGCAGTCGAGACATTGGCAAAAAAGCCACGTGACGACTATCAGATTATAGAATCTAGCAAATGAAAAATTCCATAGTCCATTTGTCACATCAAGTTAGAATTGAGGAGTGGCAGATGGACTTTCAATGTCTAACGTAAGACATTAAGGTCAACTGTTTTTACACAGGACGGAGTTAAAAGGTCATCAAGTCGCATCTTCTTCAAACGCTTCCAGGATTTCCTTGCTGTGTTCTGCGGGTTTGACTTTCTTGAAGACCTGTCTAATCTTCCCTTCCGCATTGATCAGAAACGTCGTCCTGTTTACGCCCTCATACTCCTTTCCCATAAATTTCTTGGGTCCCCATACGCCATAAGTCTCGCTGATCTTGTGGTCATCGTCGGCCAGCAGGGCGAAGGGTAGATGGAATTTTTGTTTGAATTTCGCCTGTTTTTTTACTGTGTCCGGGCTCACGCCCAGGATGACGATACCCCGATCTGAATAAGCACTGTAATCATCTCGGAACGCACAGGCTTCCTTCGTGCAGCCAGGTGTATCAGCCCGGGGATAGAAATATAAAATAACTTCCTTGCCGAGATAATCGGAGAGATGGATCGTCTCACCGGCATCATCAAGGACTTCAAAGTCCGGAGCGGCTTCGCCTATCTTGGGGATGGACATTTTCTGAGACCTCCTATGGAAATGTGCAGACAGCAATCATTACCGGCCGTGTTGGCTCGCTAATTGTAAGCCATGATGAAGAATCTCGGTTCTGGCAATAGCCAGCCATAAGTTCGAAGA
>JBARSI010000217.1:0-7159 GCA_049644665.1 Anaerolineales bacterium | reverse complement strand
GGGAATGAAATGAGTTTAAAGTTGGCGAAACGGAGGTAAGGCGAATGTGTCTAGGTGTTCCCGGAAAAGTGAGTGAGATTTATGAAGCAAATGGCCTAAAAATGGGGAAGGTCGATTTCGGCGGTGTAAAGCGCGAGATCTGTTTAGAATATGTCCCGGAGACTGAGGTCGGTCAGTATGTAATTGTGCACGTCGGTTTCGCCATCAGTCAGATGAGCGAAGAAGAAGCGGAAGAGACACTCGCCTTGCTGCGCCAGATTATAGACATCGAAGAAGAAATCGGTCCGGAAGGCGGCATAGCGTGAAATATGTAACCGAGTACCGTGACGCCGATCTGGTGAACGGCGTTGTGGATGAGATTCGCCGCGCCGTCACTCAACCCTGGGTGGTGATGGAAATCTGCGGGGGCCAGACGCACTCCATCGTACGCTACGGCATCGACCAGTTACTACCCTCCGAAATTGAATTGGTACATGGCCCAGGCTGCCCCGTCTGCGTGACGCCTTTGGAGTTGATCGATAAAGGGATTGCCATTGCCTCCCATCCGGAGGTGATCTTCACATCCTACGGTGACATGCTCCGTGTCCCGGGATCAGAGCGGGATCTTTTCTCTGTGCGCGCGGCGGGCGGGGATGTCCGCGTCGTGTACTCGCCGCTGGATGCGGTGAAACTAGCCCAGCAGAATCCGGATCGCGAGGTGGTGTTTTTTGCCATTGGATTCGAGACCACCGCGCCGCCGAACGCGATGAGCGTCTCCCAGGCACAAGCGCTGGGATTGGATAATTTCAGTGTGCTCGTTTCACACGTTCGCGTCCCTCCGGCTATCCACGCCATTCTTGGTTCGCCTCACAACCGCGTGCAGGGGTTTCTCGCAGCCGGACACGTCTGTGCCGTGATGGGGTACTGGGAATATCCACCCATTTCGGAGATGTTTAACGTTCCGATTGTCGTTACGGGTTTCGAGCCGTTGGATATCGTGCGTGGAATCCTGCATGTGGTGCGCATGTTGGAGAGAGGGGAAGTAGCCGCAGAGAACGCCTACACGCGAGCGGTGACTTTTGAGGGGAACAAACCGGCGCAGGCGTTGATAGAGCGTGTTTTCGAAACATGTGACCGTAAATGGCGCGGAATCGGGGTGATCCCGGAAAGCGGATGGAGGCTGCGACCGGAGTTTGCCGCCTTTGATGCCGAAGGGCGGTTTGATGTTGCGGATATTCAAGCGGAAGAATCGCCGCTTTGCATCGCGGGTTTGATTCTTCAGGGGTTAAAAAAACCGCATGATTGTGAGGCTTTTGGCAGGCAATGCACACCGGAACAACCTTTAGGAGCGACGATGGTCTCGTCGGAGGGCGCTTGCGCCGCATATTATCGCTACGGACGCGTAGCAACCTAGCAATTGGAAGGCGCAAGCTCTGCTTGCGACCGGCAGTAGGGCCTCATGAGCCAAGAGAAGGTAGCAGATGAGTGAAGAAAAAGATCAGATTACGATCCACGGGTTGGTATGTCCACGTCCATTGACCCATGATGATATCGTTGTTCTGGGACATGGGAGCGGGGGGAAAATGACCCAGGACTTAATCACAAGGACTTTCTACCCTCCGCTCGAGAACCCCGCCTTACTGCGCGGTGATGATGCCGCGGTCGTAGAACTCCCGCAATCGGGGCGTCTCGCCATTTGCACGGACGCGCACATCGTTGCCCCATTATTTTTCCCGGGCGGTGACATCGGTCGTCTGGCAGTTGCAGGGACTGTAAATGATCTGACAGTGATGGGAGCAAAACCACTCTGGTTGACTGCGAGTTTTATCCTCGAAGAAGGATTGCCCATATTCATCCTAGAGAAAGTACTAGAGTCTATGAAAGCCGCGGCGCATGAGGCCGGGGTTGCAATAATCGCGGGGGACACAAAAGTCGCTGAACGGGGCAAGGCTGACGGTATTTTCATCACCACGAGCGGCGTAGGCGTCATTCCCCCAGGGCGAGATGTCGGAGGCGCGAAAGCAGAACCAGGTGATGCTGTTCTGCTCTCTGGCCCCGTTGGCGAACATGGTATAGCGGTTCTTGCCGCGCGGGGCGAACTTGAATTTGAAGCAGATGTTATATCAGACGTCGCCCCATTGAACGGGCTCATTGAAACCATGTTTAAAGCTTGTCCAACGATCCACGTCCTGCGAGATCCTACGCGCGGCGGTGTAGCGACGACTCTAAACGAGATTGCACGGCAGAGTGAAGTCTCGATTCAGATCGAGGAAAGAGCAATTCCGATAACATTGCCGGTGATGGCCGCATGTGAAATGCTGGGATTTGATCCGTTCTACGTTGCGAATGAGGGAAAGGTCGTCGCCATCGTCCCGGATGAATTCACAGAAGCATTGCTTGAAGCCATGCGAGCTCATCCTCTTGGCAAACAGGCCGTGAGAATCGGGGAAGTAACTGCTGAACCAGCGGGCCGGGTATTAATGAAGACCGTGATCGGTGGCACTCGGGTTGTCGATGTACTTGCCGGTGAGATGCTGCCTCGAATCTGCTAGGTGAGACGAGGCATTAGGTCATAAACCATCAGCGCGTAAGAATTTGGGGCTGTCTCCGATCAACGAGGACAGCCCCAAAGCTACTTAATGAGGAAATATAACTGGTAAACAAGGGGAGAAACGGATCTGGTCTCCTCACACAATGGTAGGGAGCTAATATGAGAGGCAACCCTCACGGATTGATTTGTTTATGCAGATTGAAGGCTATTAACGATGCTCCGGGTATCCTCAGCTAACTCCGGAGATAGGTTGTAAACAGCGACGCCTTTACGATCAGCCTCAATCACTCGTTCATCATTAAAAAGATAACCCAAGACAGGGAGACCGGGAGAACGAGACATGATAAAAGCTCGATCGTCCTCATCGCGCAATTTACTCCCCACTATGAAAAGCTTGGCGAGTTTTAAATCCTCTGCAAGAGATTTAATTTGGGTTGCGGTCCCAATGCTGCGTGCCGTTGGCTCGACAACGATGATCATGGCATCGACAGAGTCGGCTGTCGCTCGACCGAGATGTTCGACACCCGCATACATATCCAGGAGCACGACTTCATTCCGCTGCAGGAGAATGTGCGTGATCAATGAACGCAGCATCGTGCTTTCGGGGCAGATGCAGCCAGAACCCCCCATCTCGACGGCCCCTAATTCCAACAGGCGGATGTTACCCTGGACTGCAGAGAAGCGGTCGGGCAAGTCGTCGACGCGCGGATTTAGTTTGAAGAAACCGCCGGTCGTTCCCGGCTGAGCGCCGGTCCGTTCATATATCAATTCATCCATACGTGCGATCGGCGTAAGCTCTGCGAGCAGGTCGTCAGGGAATCCCAGCGCAGCACCGAGGCATGGAGAGGGATCGGCATCGACAGCCAGCACCTGGTATTCCAGGTCAGCGTATGTATAGGCAAGCAGACTTGTTAAAGTTGTTTTCCCTACACCGCCCTTACCCGTTATTGCGATCTTCATCTGAGTCACCTCTTTCTTGTCTCAGGATTGGTTACAGATCTGGGTCCGCGAAGCCGATGATCTTAGTTCAACGTTGACCGCGTGATCGAGAAACGGTCGTTAATGAGGACACCAGTAGTTGTGTGCGTTTTCGAAAGATTTCTGCGTGTTCAAACGCTAGTCGAGAAGCCCTTTCTCCCTCAGCAAGGGACGGGGGTCAATCATATTGCGTTCAAGAGCAGCATTCCGCGGCATGCCGAAAGCTATTGCCATGAGTTGCGTAAAGTAAAGTGCGGGGGTTGTCTCATCGACATCCATTTGCGTTTGACGTCCGTCGAGGTTTATATGGCAGAGCGGGCAAGCAATGGCGATCACATCCGCACCCCGCGCGCGTGCATTGGACAGGATACTGCCACTCATCTCAAGAACGATATCAGTATGTGTCAGTGACAACGAAGCTCCGCAGCAAGAGACTTTGCTATCCCAATCCACAACCGTCGCGCCCAGTGCCTTAATCAGCCGATCCATTGCCATCGGGTATTCGTGGTCCTTCGATTCGGTCACCTCGGGAGGGCGGGTGATCAGACAGCCGTAGTAGCAGGCGACGTTAAGCCCTTCGAGTGGGCGGGTGACTTGTGCGGCGACATCCTCGCTGCCTATTCGTTCGTCGATGAGGTCGACGACTGAGTGGATGGCGACGCTGTCTTGATAAACGTAGCCGAGTTCGTTGTCGAGCTCCCTTTTTAGATCCGGGTCGAGTCTTAAATCGCGCGCAGCTGCTTTGAACCGGTTGAAGCATGCGGCACATGGCAAGATTACATCTTTCAATCCATCCTGTTCGATTAAGACCAGACTTTCCAGCGGAAGGCGGGTAGCCAGCTTATGATCGACTCGGTGGGCAGGTGTCGACCCGCAGCACACCCAACCTTCGGGTTCGACAGGTTTGATGCCTAATTTTTCCAGCACGGATCGAGTGGAATCATCGAATTCCTTGGCCATCGCGTGAAGCGAGCAACCCGGGTAATAGCCGATTTCATTTGAAGGTCGGGAAGCTGGAGCGAGAGGCACCTTTCGCTTTCGTTTCCTCACAACCTTCGGCAGGAAGTTGATCTTGCGATGTTTGATCATATTCAAGCCGAAACCGACGTCCTTAAATGGCTGCCCGGTTCTTAAATTCATCTCTAGCGTCAGCCCCAGCTCATAGGAACGACCGAGAATATCCACGTCCCGCAAAAAAACTTTGTTAAACAAGGCGATTTGTGGGACCTTTGGCTTCACGCCAGTAGCCATAGCTTCACTGACGATGAAATCCATTACCTTGGCAATATCAATCCCCTGTGGACAGCGTGTAGTGCAGGTCTGGCAGGAAGCACAGAGCCACGGTGTTTTGATGTCGAAGATGAGGTCTTCCATACCCAACTGGGCGGCGCGCATCACCTGGTTGGGTGCGAGATCGAAGTGCTCGACAAGTGGGCAGCCGGAAGTACACTTCACACAGTGATAGCAGAGAAAGACATTCTCCCCGGTGGCTTTTTGAATTCGCCGGGCGAGATCCGTGCTGAGTCGTGTCTCCATAAGCTCCTCGTTATTCCCCGGTCTCGGTGCTGGCGGTGGGCAGCGCTGCAACTTCCGGTCTGGGCATTAACCCCGCGCCCTCAACAATGGGCTTGACCGCTTCCTCCCACTCGATCGCCATGATATGAACACCGCTCACGCCCTCGATATCGCGTAATTTCCGGATTAACTCAATCGTAATCTGAATACCTTCCCCTCTCCAGGCATCTTGGCGAGCCTTCTTATCTTCCTTGTCGATGCCCATCGTCGCGGAGGTCATGCGATCCACGATTTCATCCGGCACGTCGAGACCGGGGACCTGATCGCGCATGTACTTCGCCATTCCCGGTGATTTCAGCGGTCCAACGCCAGCCAGAATATAAGTTTTTTCATGAAGACCCAGCTCGCGGACTTTCTCCATATACTCCACGAAGCGGGGTATGTTATAGATAAGTTGCGTTTGAATGAAATCTGCTCCGGCCTCTACTTTTTTAGCCAGTCGGTGGGGGCGGAACTCGAATGGATCTCCGAAGGGGTTTGCGGCTGCGCCAAGGAAAAAGCGCGGTTCGACATCCTTAATCTCGTCTCCGCATTGGAAGAGTTTCTCGTCTCGCATACTTACCATCATTTGAAGGAGCTGCAGGGAATCGAGATCATGGACGTTTTTGGCCGTCGGATGGTTGCCGAAGGATTGATGGTCGCCGGTAAGGCATAGGACGTTACGCATGCCGAGCGCATAAGCGCCCATAAGATCGGATTGCATCGCCAGGCGGTTGCGGTCGCGGCATGTCATCTGAATGATGGGTTCTAAACCTTCCTGAACCACGATCGTCCCTGCGCCGATGCTCGACATGCGCACGATCGCCGTCTGGTTGTCGGTGATATTCGCCGCATCGCAAAACCCAAGTAGAATTTGAGCTTTCTCGCGAATGACATCGCCGTTGGAGCCCTGTGGGGGGCCGAGCTCTCCGGTCACGGCAAAATGACCGGCGCGTAAAATGCGCTCCAGTTTAGAACCGGATTTATGGCCGTTGCTTTGAGCCTCTGTCATGTTCTTTGCTCCTTCCGGTCTACTCTGCCGCTTCGGCTTCGAGACGCAGATCTTCACGTGTGATTCGGCGCGGACCACCATCCCTGCTCGCGGACCAATTTTTCGGAGGTTGGATTTCCGTGAGGAGATGCAGCCGGTCCTGAGCCTTAAGGCGGTCATAGATCAATTGCCACGCGCAAGGGGTATCAGGGTCGATTTCACAAATTCCATCCTGGGATCCACCGCAAGGTCCATTCAGCAGTTGCTTTGCACAGCGCGCGATCGGGCAGATGCCACCCGTCAGGCCCAGAATGCACTCGCCGCAAGCTGCACAGCGCTCCTCCCAGATACCCTGCTCGATGGGAAGCCCGAGGAATGTAGTGTTCAAGCCGGGGACGACGATGGCGTCCGGGAAACGCTCTGCGATCGCCTGTACACCGATGCCGCAGCCGATGGACACCACAACGTCCGCAGCGCGGATATCCTCCGCGAGGGGGTCGATGTATTCCCATTCGCACTGTCGCTGTACGGTTGTATGCGTGACTTCCTTGGGAGCATCGTCCAGCTTGGAGGCCATACGCAGGCTCGTAGCCAGGATCCCGGCTTCCTTCTCGCCGCCTGCAAAGCAGACCGTGACACAGGTGCCGCATCCTACGACGAGCACATTCACCGCGTCTGCGACCAGACCTTTTATTTCATCAAGCGGTTTTTGTTCTGCAGTGATCATACATGTCTCTCCTCAGGGCTTCGCTGATGGAAAACATTTTCAGGTTCCTTGCGATCACCCTTGGGTACTTTCTGCCTGTATATTCTTGAATCTGTAGGCAAGTTTACACCTTTCTATACGCCTCGCCGTAGTGGATTTTGTCCTAGTTCTATTATCTGTTCGGTCATCTTGGTTGCGGCTTCGGCGAATTGCTTCCCCATCGCAGATGACATATTAAACATCTCGATTCGTTCGGGCTCGAGACCGATAGCGGCGATGATGTCCTTGATGTGGCTGACCCGCCGTCGGGCGTTGAGATTTCCCTCTTGAAAATGACAATCGCCCTCCAGGCAGCCGGCAACCATTATCCCATCTGCGCCGTGTTCCAGGGCGTGGAGAA
>JBARSI010000216.1:0-4414 GCA_049644665.1 Anaerolineales bacterium | reverse complement strand
GCTGGGGTTGATCGATGAGTTGGGTTGGAGTGATAAAGTGCTCTTTCCCCGACCGCTCACCGCAGTATATTTCGATGAGTCGTTCTACCCGTTGGACTCAGCGATGGCGGTGCTCCGTTTTCGAGGGCTACCTTTCATCGACCGCATTCGCCTTGGTACGGGCATCGCCTATCTGCGTTTTGTTGCCCGCTGGGAGTCGTTGGAGAAATACACTGCTCATGAATGGCTTCAGCGTTGGGTAGGCCGATGTGCCTACCGAATCGTGTGGGAGCCGCTTTTGATTGGTAAATTCGGGAAATACTACAAAGAGGTGAACATGGCCTGGTTCTGGGCCAGGGTGAAGGCTCGCACACCAAGATTGGGGACATATACGGGTGGGTTCCAGGCGTTCATGGATGCATTCGCCGATCGATTGCGTGAGATGGGGGTTGATATTCGCTTACGGACACCGGTCGAGCGTGTTGAACCTTCGCCGACGGGCGGCTTGATTGTGCACACCAAGGAAGAGACACTGAAAGTAGATTGCTGCTTGGTGACCACGTCACCGGCCCAGCTGGCCAAGATCGCGCCGGATTTGCCTGATGATTATCTAGAGCAGCTGCTGGGATTAAAATCGATGGGCGCTGTGGTGATGATCCTGGCGTTGAAGCACCGTCTATCCGAGGCGGGGATCTACTGGCACAACATGTCGAAGGAGGCGGGGTTTCCCTTCCTTTCTCTCGTCGAGCATACGAATTTCCTCAGCCCCGAGTTCTTCGGTGGTGAACATATTGTGTATGTCGGCGATTATCTCGACGTAGACCATGAGTATTTCCAACTCACGAAGGATCAATTGTTGGAGCGCTTCCTGCCATCCCTCGCCCGAATGAATCCCGAGTTTCGCGTCGACTGGATACGCGAGACATGGCTCTTCCGCTCCAACTATGCCCAGCCAGTCCCGCCATTAAATCACTCCTCAGGAATACCCGATATCCAAACCCCACTTCCGGGATTGTGGTTCGCCAGCATGAGCCAGGTTTATCCCTGGGATCGGGGCACGAATTATGCGGTTGAGATCGCCCGAAGGGCAGCGCGGGGGATGATTTCGGAACAGGAATAACGTTTAAATACTCGCGTATTCACCGTGCTTCAATGTTCTTGAAAAACAAGTTCCTGTGCTAACCAAGATCTATCGTGTGTGCACGAAAGATAATTTGCAGGCTTGCTCAAAATCTTCCCTGGTCTTTACATGAGAGATACTCGTCATGTAATCCTATAAGCTGATGAAATTTATGATCCAACGCGCAACTGTACTGGCATCGGGCGTTCCGTGGTTAAGAGAATTGAGCGCATCGCGGTGGACTTCGATACCAACCAATTCTTTGCGTCGTTCGATAATCTGGGCCATTAAGCTGCGTGAGATCTCAGGGTGCCCTTGAATACCAAGCACCTGATCCCCGATGCAGTAGATAGTATTTGGACAAAATGCACTGCCGCCAAGCAGCTCTGCTCCGGTGGGCAGCGTTGTAACCTGATCCTGGTGTGAAAAATAGAGAGCACATCGATTGAGGGCGGGATCCATCCAGGGCTTCTGTGTAGTGATCTCGAACTCTCGCAGGCCCAGCCCCCAGCCTTTCTCGGATTTGGAGGCATGACCACCAAGGCTGTGGGCGATGAGTTGATGACCAAAACAAATGCCGACAAGTTTTCTGCGCTCGAGTTTACAACTCTTAATAAACTCGGATAGGTCAACGATCCATGGGCTGGGGTCGTACACTCCATCAGTGCTCCCGGAGACGATGAAGGCATCACAAACTCCAGGGGAGTCTGGAAATTCCCCCTTGGTAATTTCAAATACCTGACACTCGAATGGGGCACTAACAGTCCTAAAAAAAGAGCCAAAGAGATCTGGCTCCATTTCCATTGCGTGCAGGATCCCTACCTTCATGATGGGCTTCGCCTCCGAATGGCATCGTGTCCCAATGCTCTATCCCATTGGCTCAAATTGACTTCCAGGCGACCTGATTCGTGCGTAAGGTTCGGAAAGTCATTCGCTCACTTCTATGATGCGGACCTCGACGCCCGTTTCAGTCTGCAGGTCGGCAGCAAAGACCTGGAGGGAGGCATTCTCAAAAGCGGCGTCTGGACCCAGGGAGCGGCCCATCACTATGAGAGTCGCGCGGATTTCTTCCGCCACCGCAACCAGTTCGGCTCGCAAGTGCCCCGTGCGCACGATGGCCTGGGCTATGATGTCCTGTGCCGCCGCCCGCTCCTGGGCCATCGCTAACTGGAACTGGCCCAGCTTCTCCAGTCTTGATTCCACGTCTACTACCAAGGGTGCAGCCGTCTGATTCAGAAAGCTAATATCAGCCACGTAGAGAAAAACCAATTCGTCGCCTTGTTCCTTTGCTAGAGCGATGACGGCATCTTGGGTGGGGTAGCTAGCTTCACCCCCGCGGGTGGCGCATAAAATCGTACCCATGTTCTTCCTCCTCAATACCGAATCAGCAACCACACAGTTGCTAGTATAAGGGTGGCTATCGTTACCGGAACACCATCACGCATAAAACGGCTAAAACCGAGGCGGTAGCCAGCCTGGCCCAATAAGCCGACTGCGACAATATTAGGTGCGGAGCCCAGGATGGTGGCGTTGCCTCCCAGGTCGGCGCCTAAAATGAGAGCCCAGTACAAGACCATGTTCTCGGCGCCGGGTATTGTCGCAGTTAAGTAGTCAGCGATAGGCAGAGAGGCAACGGTGAAGGGGATGTTGGCGACGATGCTCGAAGCTACGCCGGGTATCCAGACCATTAAAACCGTTGCCATTTTCAGAACATCCCCAGCCAGGTCGCCGATAATTCCGGCTATCCAGGCAATGACCCCGGTTGCTTCAAGTCCGCCGACAATGACGAAGATACTGATAAAGAAAATCAGCGTTGTCCAATCTACCTCGTGCAACATACGGTGCATGTCGGGCCGCACCCAGGCAACCAGGATCGCCGCGCCGCTGAGAGCAATGACGCTGGGCGGAATACCACCGAAGTAATCTCCGGTGAAAAACAAGATAATCATCAGCAGTCCCACCAGCCCGGCTTTGCGCAATAGAGGGAAGTCGGTAATGAGAGCGTCGGCTTCCAGTCGGGCAGTGAGTGCAGGCGAGAATTGCTCCTTGGTGCCGGCAAACTCACGCCGGTAGAGAAAGCTAATTATGCCAAGGAATGGGATCATACACAGGATGGCAATGGGCGCCATGTTGACTAGATACTCGACAAAACTTAACCCCAGGTGTGAACCAACAATAGTGCTGGGGGGGTCGCCGATAATGGTCGCCGCGCCGCCAATGTTGGAGGCCAGCACTTCCGGGATTACGAAAGCAAAGGGATGGATGCCTACTGTCATAGCGATCTCGATTGACAATGGCACTATGAGCAGGATGGCGGTCACGTCGTTGAGAAAAGCCGAAAGCACGGCGGTGAGTATGACCAGGCTCATCACCAACAGCCAAGCGTTTCCCTTCGCCATGCGAAAAGTGCGGAAGGCAACCCAGTTAATAGCGCCGGTCTCGCTGAACATGGCCATGAAGATCATCATGCCCATGATCAGCCAGATGACGTTCCAGTCCACAAAGATCATAGATTCTTCAAAGCCGATGATATGAAGGGCGGGAAAGAAAGTTCCGCCGATGTAATGAACCAGCCAAACTGCCGCCGCGCCAAGCAACGCCGCCGCCGTTTCGTGCATCCAACGCAAACTGATGGCAGCAAAGACTAGCAAAAATATACTGATGGAGATGATAAAAGAGGGGCCATATCCCCCATCAGAAGGCTGGGCAAGCAGCCGCCAGATGCCCCCAACGAGACATAAGATTCCCACAACGGCTAGACCTAACAATACGGATCGCTTCACTTAGTGCCTCCTATAGGCCAAGCCACTGGCTTGTGCCGGCACCTATTTGGCATGATGGGCATCTCGTTCGGCTTGCCGAGTTACGCTTTATTGCCGACCCATCGGGATTGCCCGTTCTTTTTGGGATGAACCCCGAATGTTTTGCACACCTCGTCGCTGATTTTGGTAACTGTTGCATTTCAATATCTAAGACCAAGATTGACACTCTGTCAAGGAACCGCAATGCCTTCTGGATCCCCTTCTTTAGGTGGCGGACCACGCATTTCAATGACAAACGTCGCCGCTCGACCCTATGCCCAGAGGCCGCATCATGCGGTACGATCAGCCCGGACGAAGGATCAGGGCTCGTTGTTTTGAGAGACATTTATTTCAATGCGCAGGTGAAGATCATCGCGAGCTCGGCGATATGCACTTAAGCGGTATTCCAGCGGACCTTCTACGCACGAATGATCGTCAATAGACCAGCGAATTCGCTCCTTGGCGTTTGGGGGGATTGGGCACGCCTCCTTCGCACTATCACAAACCGTAATGA
>JBARSI010000215.1:0-3690 GCA_049644665.1 Anaerolineales bacterium | reverse complement strand
CATTAATACCGGCTCCTTTGAAAATACCTGCACCAAGAAACGCTCGTCTGGGTGTGATCGCTTTTCCCGATGAGCTTCGCCAGTTTAGGTTGACTCAAGAAGTACTTTTACAGCCTCGCAGTGTTATTGCTCCTCATTCTTATTACCGTTCTCATCTTCCCAGATCTTTGCTACGCTTGGAAAGCGGGTGATATCGGTATGCGGCAGGAACAGTGCCGCTGTGAATGCGTCAAAGAAGGTGTTATCGGCCGATAATTCCATGTAGGTCATGCGCTTGGCAATCTCGCGGATTTGCACGCGTAACTCGTTAGAGAGCAATCCCATATACGTACCGAGGGCAGCCGTGTTGCCAAGAAAATGGAAACGGTCCCAGGGGAGATCGGGAAGAAGACCGATATTGATGGCGTTTTCGACGTTGATGTACTTTCCGAAAGCTCCACCAACCAGGATCTGCTGAACATCCGCCAGATCCACGCCGATGCTGTCCGCCAGGACACTGAAGCCGGCGTAAATGGCTGCCTTTGCCCGCATCAGGTTATCCACATCCACATTTGTCAGGACGATATCACGATTCGTGTCGCTCTCGTCAGACCAGGCGACGACGTATTCAGGCCCATGATCCCCTTCGCGAACACGCGGTGTATCCAGATCTAGCTTTACACTGCCGGCGCGGTCGATTACTCCTGTTACGAAAAGCTCAGATAGAAGCGAGATCAAACCTGAACCGCAGATGCCGCGCGGCTTTCCTCCACCGATCACTCGATAAGTTGGTTCGAAGGTGTCTGAATGGACCCAGACCTCTTCGATTGCGCCCTGCGTAGCACGCATGCCATCCACCACCCCGGCCCCTTCGAAAGCAGGTCCAGCTGAACAGGCGCAGGTAAGCATCCAATCTCGAGTGCCGAGCACAATTTCCCCATTCGTTCCGACGTCGATGAAGAGGGTGAGTGCCTCGCTTGCAGCGAGTCCGGATGCAAGAACACCTGCACTGATGTCCGCGCCCACATAGGAGGCAACACCGGGCAGGCAGTCTACAGAGGCCAGGGGGTGGAAGGCGAGATCAAGATCGCGCGCCAGGAAACGAGGGGGGTGATTAACAGCTGGTATATAGGGGGTCAGCCGTATTGTCTCCGGCGGCAATCTGAGGAATAGGTGAATCATCGTGGTGTTTCCTGCGACGGTGACCTTGACTATCTCATCAGGTGGGATGCCAGTTCGACGTTGTAGTATTTCGAGCAAGGTTTGAATCGTCTCGCGAACCAGTGTACCCAGTTCACTTAAGCCGTTTCCCTTGCCGGCGTAGATGATGCGTGAAATTACGTCCTCGCCGCGCGCGATCTGACCGTTGTATTCAGCCGCAGAAGCCTTCACTTTACCGCTGATGAGGTCGACAAGATAGGCTGTAACCGTTGTGGTGCCGATATCCAGCGCCAACCCATGTGGATGGAATGGGGATGCCCCGATCTCTATGAGCCGTGCTGGACCACTGCCTGGGGTAGGAGCATCCAGCAGGACATGCGGTTTCCAGTCGGATTCCCGTAAAATCGAACCGATACGCTGAAGGAGCGGCAGCGAGAATTCGACCGGATGGTAGCCCAATTCCTGGAGTGCACCCTGAAGACGCGCCAGATCGTCCTGGCTATCGTCCAGAGTGGGAGGGGCCAGGGAAAGCTGGTGGGTCTGGATGCTCTGCATTTCTGCAGGGATGTAGTTGAAAGGCAGATCGATAGCTCGGGCAGTCTGCTCGGTGACCAAGCGGCGTTCGATGCGCTCTTGCTCTGGGATCGAGATCACCGCGTCGCCTTCGATTAGCGATTGACAGGCAAGTGCCCAACCCGAATCCAGATCGTCAGCATTTAAACGGATCGTGGAACGTTTGCGTACGACGCCCTCTTCAATTTTCACCGCGCAACGACCGCAGCGTCCCTGTCCTCCGCAGGGTTGGGTGATTTCCAAACCTGCAGAAGCGGCAACCTCTGTGATCAGGGTGCCCGTGGGAACCTCAACACACTTCTCCTCGGGCAGGAGCTTAACTTTATGTGTAGCCATGGAGAATCACAGTCATGTTATTCGTGAAAACATAGGACCTTAACAATTTTCCGTGTCCGTTGTGGCATCAAAGAAACGAGCATCCTTGGTACTATTGGCTCCTGGATCGGAAGAGATAAAAACCCTTCCGATTTAGGAGTCGAGTTCACAAGGTCGAGCGGTGGGCGCCCCTCATGGTCATGCTTTCCACATGGCCTTTAAGTAGGAGCCGATATCTACGGCCTCCCTCGGGCCGACCATGACCTCCCAACCGGGAAGTTCTTCCTCTAATTCGCCGGAGAGCACGGAAACATGACCGGGGAGAATGATTTTCTTATGTTTGACCTTATCCTCCGCACCAAATGCCTTGACGTCTTTGGCGATGCGTTCAGCGTCGAATTTCCCTGCAGCCCAGGCGGTGAGAACGCTCATACCTTCGGCGTCCGCAACCAGAAGCCAGCCGGGTCGACCGGTCCCCTCTATCTCGTTGGCGATCGCGAAATAGGTAATCGAGAAATTTGTCGTGACCATCAGCGGCGATTCATCCGTCGGGTTGTTGATTTCGTAAATACCCGGTTTCACCTGGATCGGCTTCTGTGGGTCGGTATAGATATTTTGGCGCAGTACAAGTAATGGATACAGAACGGCAGGGTCAAACTTCTCGATGACGATAAACCCACCGTATTTGGCGATATGCTGTGCGGTGAGCATTGATTCGTCAGCGCCGTCCTGCGCGCCTGGGAAACTGATGATCGGGAACCCGAGAGGGCGGAAATTGCGCTTCACCGCCAGCCGCCGCAACATTGTAAAGGTATGCAGGGATTGCAGGTGGCCTCCCGCTGCCGGATCAAGAACGAGGTCTTCAAGGCCTTTATCCTTGAGCTTTTGGGTTAGGTCGGCCATATCGTCAAGATTCTCGGCGTGCACGACGAGAGGTACATCGGCATTCTTTGCGACGTCTGCCATCGCTTCCCAATTCTCCGCGTTGGCGGCGTACAAGAGCGGTCGTGAACCTTCCGCCGCCTCCAGCCCTGCTTTCGCAAGGTTAGGCTCGGGTGCGATCAGGATCAGCGGTTTCTTGGAGACGGCGATGACGGTGGCAACTGTCTTCTTGAAGGTCTCCGCATTCCCGGATGCAGCCTCAACGGCGAAACCGTCCAGATAGAGGTCGATGCCTACATAATCAACGGAGAAAGCATCCGCCTCGGCGACCTTCGCCTTCAGCGCGTCGATATCTTCGTCATCGCGGACGTGCAGGAAGAGGCCCGGCCTATGAAAGAAGGTCTTCTCATGCCGGTAGAGGACCGTCTCGTTGCCAATTTCAATCTTGCCATCCTCACCATCACCACGCAGTTTAATGAGCCGGATGGGCGGAGCGGAGGCGGATTCGAGCTTCTCGGCTGCCTCATCGCTTATGTGCGGGCAGTCCTTGAGTTCCACTTGTTTGGCGGCTAACTTCATCGCGAACGCCAGGCAGGTGGGGTAGTCACAGTCCTTACAGTTGGTCTTTGGAAGGAGTTTGTAGATCTCTAAACCTGAAAGTGCCATATTTGCCCTCCGCCGAACTACGCTGCTGATTCCAGCAGCGCGTCGATCATGGCTTTTACCCGCTTAAGGGTTTCTGGATGTCTAAGAATGAGGATGTCGGCGCCTGACTGGACT
>JBARSI010000214.1:0-16787 GCA_049644665.1 Anaerolineales bacterium | reverse complement strand
CTCCACTGAACGACGCATATTTCGTGATCGCCGCCGTCAACGTCGTCTTCCCATGATCGATGTGCCCCATCGTCCCTACGTTCATGTGCGGTTTCGTCCGCTTAAATTTCTCCTTCGCCATGTTCTTTACCCTCTCCTTATTAAAATTAAAAAGAGATCAATTTCCACAGGGTCCTCAGCGGACACCTACTAAAAGCCGATCGGTGACCTCAGTGGCCACCCTGGCGTAATGATCAAATTCCATTGTGAATACGCCCCTGCCCTGCGTGAGGGAACGTAATGTGGTGGCATACCCGAACATCTCGCCGAGTGGAACCATGGCCGTGATGGCTTGAACCCCACCAGGACGCAGCTCAACTCCTTCAATCTCAGCTCGTCTTGAGGAGAGATCTCCGGTGATTTCGCCCACGTGATCCTCGGGGACAACCACCTCGGATAACATAACGGGCTCAAGCAGCACCGGATCGGCACGTTGAACCCCTTCTTTGAAAGCCATAGACCCCGCCATCTTGAAGGCCATGTCACTCGAATCCACTTCATGGAATGAGCCATCGAGAAGCGTAACCTTGACATCAATCAAAGGATATCCGGCGAGGACGCCGCCTTCCGCTGCCTCGCGCACGCCTTTCTCAACTGCTGGAATAAACTCTCGGGGAATTACACCCCCGGTGGTTTTATTTTCGAAAACGATGTCTGAACCAGGGCTGCCTGGTTCTAACGCAAGGACAACGTGTCCGAATTGTCCGCGACCGCCTGTTTGCTTAACATACCGATACTCAACCTCAGGTACTTCACGTCGAATAGATTCACGATAGGCTACTCGCGGGCGCCCGATCTTTGCTTGAACATTAAATTCACGCTTCATCCTGTCTACCAGGACTTCGAGGTGCAGTTCACCCATACCCCAGATTAAGGTCTGACCCGTATTTTCATCCGCACCTACACGGAATGTTGGATCCTCTTCTGAGAGCTTATGGAGGGCTTCTGATAATCGGTCCTGGTCAGCAAGCGTCTTCGGTTCGATGGCGACAAAGATAACAGGGTCCGGGAAAGTAATGGTCTCTAGCAAGATTTGGTTAGCAGCGTCACATAACGTGTCGCCAGTAAATGTGATCTTCATGCCTAGAACTGCACCAATGTCACCGGCAGGGACCTCTTCAAGATCCTCCCTGCGGTCAGCGTACATCCTCAGCAACCGACCAACTCGTTCCTTCTTCCCTGCCGAGCTGTTGTATACTGTCGAGCCTTTCTTGATCTTCCCTGAGTACACCCGGAAGTAGGCTAGTCTCCCAACATAGGGATCGGTGACAATCTTGAATACCAATGCGCTAAGTGGTTCCTTGTCATCAGGTGGACGGGAAAGTTCTTCCTCTGTCCCCGGTTTAATTCCCACAACATCAGGGATATCCACTGGTGATGGGAGATAATCCACAATCGCATCGAGCAGCGGTTGGATACCTTTATTTTTCAACGCAGAGCCACAATATACCGGGGTGGCTTTACTGTCGAGCACAGCCTGGCGCAGAGCTACCCTCAACTCTTCCGTGCTGATCTCTTTACCTTCAATAAATTTATCTGTAAGTGATTCACTGGTTTCGGCAATTTGCTCAATCATCGCCTGGCGGCGTGTTGCGACTTCTTGTTTGAGTTCATCTGGCACGTCAGATATTTCTCGAGACGCGCCCAACTCGTCCGTCCAGAGAATGAGGGATTCTTCGAGCAAATCAACCACACCCTTAAATTTCGCTTCCTCCCCTACCGGCATTTGTATGGCGATCGGATTAGCAGCGAGGCGTTCACGGATCATGCCAATCGTGCGGTCCAAGGAAGCCCCAACACGGTCCATCTTATTGACGAAGCAAATCCGCGGTACTCGGTAAAGATCCGCCTGTCGCCAGACAGTCTCAGATTGCGGTTCGACACCTTGGACCGCGTCGAATACCACAACGCCGCCGTCAAGAACGCGCAGCGATCGCTGCACTTCTGCAGTGAAGTCGATATGGCCTGGCGTGTCGATAAGATTAATCACGTAATCCCGCCAATGCGCCGTCACCGCTGCGGAGACGATCGTAATGCCCCGCTCTCGCTCCTGCTCCATCCAGTCGGTTACGGTAGTCCCGTCATCAACCGAACCAAGACGATGCGTCCGCCCGGTATAGAACAAAACCCGTTCGGTCGTCGTCGTCTTTCCGGCATCGATATGTGCGATGATGCCAATATTTCGGTAGCGTTCTAACGGATATTCGCGTGCCATATCTACTTTTTTGATCCAGAATTTTTCTAGATCTTTTCCTCGTTTACCAGCTATAATGGGCAAAAGCACGATTCGCATCTGCCATTCTATGTGTGTCCTCGCGCTTCTTGATCGCCGCGCCGGTGTTGCTCGCGGCATCCATCAATTCCCCAGCGAGCTTCTCAGCCATCGATTTGCCGGGACGTGCTTCGGCTGCCCCAAGCAGCCATCGCATCGCTAACGCGATGCGCCGGGAAGATCTAACCTCTACTGGAACCTGATAAGTTGCGCCGCCCACTCGACGAGGTTTTACCTCAATCGTTGGAGTAGCGTTCCTTATTGCTTCCTCGAAAACCTCAAGTGCCGGACGTTTAGTGCGTTCTTCTATGAGATCAAGTGCATCATAAAGTATGCTGATGCTGATGCTCTTCTTCCCCTTCTTCATCAGCCGGTTGATCATCCCGGTGACAAGCGTGCTGTTGTAACGAACGTCTGGCTCAATTTTCCGCTTCGTTGGTTTCGATCGTCTCATCGCTTTCCCTGTGAGCTTATCCTGATTATGAATTCAGCCGCCAAATAATCTGCGCCCGTTCTGTTTAGCTTATTCTCTCGGTTTCTTCCCGCCGTACTTCGAACGACCTCGTCTACGATCTTCCACTCCGACACTGTCAAGCGTGCCGCGGACAATGTGATAACGCACGCCCGGCAGATCTTTCACCCTGCCTCCGCGCACGAGTACAACGGAGTGCTCCTGAAGCGAATGCCCTTCGCCAGGGATGTAGGCAGATACCTCAATACCGTTCGTAAGACGCACCCGCGCGACTTTCCGCAACGCGGAGTTGGGCTTTTTTGGAGTTTGTGTACGCACTTGTGTGCAGACGCCGCGTTTCTGTGGAGCGCCCTTCGGTTGCAGGAGTCGCCGCTGCTTGGTCGAATTATAGATATATTGCAGCGCCGGCGACTTGCTTTTCGAGCGCTTCTCTTTACGTCCGCTTCGGACTAATTGATTTATCGTAGGCACTATCCGCCTCCAGATAATAATGGGCAAAACGCCCCAGCTCACTTGTCAGTAAGGGAGGCCATCGGACGTGCGCGATGGCCTCGCCTGATAACTCCTTTATTCAATTCAGGCCGTTTCGAGCCAACTGCCTGTGTTTCAAATCAATGACCTAAAATTTTACCATGCGCCCAAAAGAGCGTCAAGGAATTTCGGGCAGTGTGCCCCCTGTATAAAACGTCTAAAACTTCGGATTCATATCCAGCAACCCAAGGCCCAGGCGGGGTGGCCGCGAGCGCTCATCCTCTTTGCCAAAACGGATCATCTCACCTTCGTCAGTGATCGCCTCTACGGATAGACCGAGGCTTTGAAGCTCTTTAACGAGGACACGGAAAGAAGCAGGGATACCTGGTTCATCGACAAGTTCACCCTTAACGATGGCTTCATAGGTCTTCACCCGGCCCTGGACGTCATCGGATTTTACGGTCAACATCTCTTGAAGCGTATGCGCGGCACCGTACGCCTCGAGCGCCCATACTTCCATCTCTCCGAAGCGCTGCCCACCAAATTGGGCCTTGCCTCCCAGAGGCTGCTGCGTGACCAGAGAGTATGGTCCCGTGGATCGCGCGTGAACCTTATCCTCCACCAGGTGGTGGAGTTTCATCATGAGAACCTTCCCTACTGTAACCGGTTGGTCATAAGCAATTCCTGTTTTGCCATCATAGAGATTCTGTTTTCCCAAGATGGGCACAGGATCACCTGTTTCAAGCATCAACTCATCTGCGAAAGTCCGGAGGGATTCGAGATTCTTGATATTCCCCGTTTTCCGATCAAACGATTCTGCCCAGAGGCGCAGGCAGGCTTCAATCGCCAACTGATCATAAGAAGAATGGTCAGTGGCGGGAACATCACTATCCTCGAATACCAACATATCATCAGGCTCGTAGCCGTTATCTCGAAGCCATTCGCGCAATGCTGCCCGACGGGCATAACGGGTGTCAGTTGCCAGCATGTCTAGTTCGTAGCCCTTTCCTGTCAGCCAATTCTCGAGGTATAGGCATCTTACTTCGTCGTCATCCTCAAATGCTGCCTCATCGTAATGACCCATTTCTTTAACCCACTCCCAGCCTCGAGCTGCAGTTTCCTGCCAGGCGTGGTCGATCATCCAGGCACGTGCCAGTTCTGCCTCGATCTCCTCCTCATTCGCTCCATCGAAGGCAGGAGTTACCGCCCGGAAACCCAGGCGGTCGGCTGCCCAACCAAGGTGCGCCTCGAGGATCTGACCGATATTCATCCGCCCCGGTACTCCGAGCGGATTTAGGATCAGGTCAACAGGGGTGCCATCCTGCAGGTAAGGCATGTCGGCTACAGGAACCACTTTGGAGATGACACCCTTGTTTCCATGCCGCCCTGCCATCTTGTCGCCTTCTGTTGCCTTACGCTTTTGGGCAACAGAGACACGCACCATCTTTTCCACGCCCGCCGGGAGATCCCGGTGCTCTTCACGTGTGAACACCTTCACATCGACGACCTTGCCCCTCTCACCATGAGGTATGCGTAAAGAAGTATCCTTCACCTCACGTGCCTTCTCACCAAAAATGGCGCGTAGGAGTTTCTCCTCTGGCGTCAGTTCCTTCTCGCCTTTGGGAGTGATCTTACCGACGAGAATGTCATTCGGTCCCACTTCTGCTCCGACGCGGATGATGCCATCCTCATTAAGATCTCGGAGCGCGTCATCGCCCACATTGGGGATATCGTAGGTTATCTCCTCCGGTCCTAATTTGGTGTCTCTCGCTTCCACTTCATGTTTTTCAATGTGGACAGAAGTGTAAAAATCCTCTTGAACTAACCTTTCAGAGATCAGAATCGCATCCTCAAAGTCCCCGCCCTCCCAAGACATGAATGCTGTCAGGACATTCTGGCCCAGGGCGAGTTCGCCGTTCGCGGTGGAACATGAATCTGCTATCACATCCCCCTTCTGCACTCGCTGGCCTTTAACCACGGCAGGACGTTGATCGATGCATGTGCTCTGATTCGAGCGGTTGTATTTACGAAGATTGGAGATCGAGCGGTTGCCGCCTGAACGGATTACGACTCGATTCCCGGTTACCGACTCGACCTCTCCATCCACATCCGCCACGATGACCTGGCCCGAATCTATCGCCGCGTAGCGCTCCATCCCCGTCGCAACGAGAGGAGTTTCGGGTCGGATGAGCGGGACCGCCTGAGTCTGCATGTTCGATCCCATGAGCGCCCGGTTTGCATCATCATGCTCAAGGAAAGGGATAAGTGCCGCGCTCACACCGACGATCTGCCGGGGGGCGACATCCATATAATCGATTCTAGCTGGGGAAAAGAACTGGAAATCACCATGATACCGGCATGACGCTCGGGCTCGAACGAACTCAAAGGAGTCGTTCAGGGGAGCATTTGCCTGTGCGATAACGAATTCATCCTCTTCGTACGCCGAGAGGTAATCAATCTCCTCGGAGACAAACGGTACGATCGGAATCGAGCCATCAAATTTCTCCAGCTTCTTTGCTATGCTCTCGGTGATCGCCTCGCCATCCACAACAACAGGTTTTTTTCCTCGCGGCAATACTAAGTCGCCTCGAGCGTTGCGTCCAACAAGGCGCGGGTCGGTCGCATCGAGCTCAGAAACCACCTTGCGATATGGCGTTTCAATGAATCCATAGCTGTTTACGCGGGCGTAAGATGCCAGACGCCCGATGAGGCCAATATTCGGGCCCTCAGGTGTTTCAATCGGGCAAATACGGCCATAGTGAGAATGGTGAACATCGCGTACATCGAAACCCGCTCTCTCCCGACGCAAGCCACCGGGGCCAAGCGCTGAGAGCGTCCGTTTATGACGCAGCTCTGCTAGAGGATTTGTCTGATCCATGAACTGGGATAGCTGGCTCGATCCAAAGAACTCACGAATGGCTGCGACGACGGGTCTGATATTTATCAGCGAGATTGGTGAGATGTTGTCTTGATCGCGAATCGACATCCTCTCCAAGATGACCCGTTCCATACGGCGCAGACCCACACGTAATTTGCCCTGTATGAGTTCGCCAACGGTCTTCACCCGACGGTTGCCGAGGTGATCAATGTCATCGGGTTGTTTCACCCCGTTATTAATGAGGATTAGGCGTTCAATGAGACGCACCATGTCCCACGTCGTCACTCGGCGATGATCGAGGGCAACGATCTTATCAAGATCTAATTTCTGATTTAGTTTGTATCGCCCCACTCGTTCCAGGTCATAGCGGCGCTGGTCGAAGAGCTGCTCCATCAAGTACTCGCGAGCATTGTCCAGCGTTGCCGGATCGCCTGGGCGCATTCTGCGGTAAAACTCAATGAGGGCTTCTTCCGCTACCGTCCGACCTTTCGTAATTTCCCAGGTGGGTTCTTGTCGAATCGTCGTTGCGATGAAGGGATGATCCGGGTTGTTGTCGGCCTCGGCGAAAAGCTCAAGCAATTCCTCATCTGATCCATCCGTGAGCGGTGATGAACCGAGACCGTCATCGATTGCAGCTAAAGCACGCAGCAAGATAGTTATGGGCACAGTGCGTTTGCGGTTAAATTTCAGGGTTAGATAATCACTCTTGCGAGTCTCGAACTCCATCCAGGCGCCACGATCAGGGATGAGTTTAGCAGCAGCTAAACGACGCCCCGTAGTTCGATCCTCAGAGGCCTCGAAATAGACGCCCGGTGAACGGATCAACTGAGAAACAACAACGCGCTCCGTGCCATTGATGATAAACGTACCCTTCTCGGTCATGATCGGGAAATCACCCAAGAAGATATCTTGTTTGATGGGTTCAGGAACTTCGGGTCCCGCTAAAAGAACAGAAACATACATCGGCGCGGCGAAAGTCAGGTCACGCTCAACACACTCCTCGATTCCGTGCTTGGGATCTTCAAACCAATACTTAAGCTTGAACTCTTTGGCTTCTGGAGTGTTACCCGGGAAAAAGAGCTTCATCCCGGCGTTGTATGAAATGATGGGAGAGATCTCATCAAAAAGCTCGGACAGCCCAATGTCGGTAAGCCAATTAAATGATTCCAGTTGAACGTCGATGAGGTTTGGTAAACTAAAAACCTCAGGTATTCGGGAATACAGCTTTTGATCTTTCATCGTTGCCATACCCTAACTCCTGTTCGCTGTTAGTGTGCGATCCTGTCTCAGCGGATAACATCCACGGGAATTCGGTACCAAGCGGAAAACAGCTGATCGGCATGACCAGCTTCAGAAATAATTAATTTTCCACTTAGCACAGCTAAACGCCCATTGGAAAACTTCAAGAACCCTTGACTGCAACCAATTATTCTACCACATCAATCAACCTCTGTGAATCTAATTTCCAGAATGTTTTAGGGCTCATCTCAACCCTGCGGAAGACGGAAAATGTATGTTAAATGAGCACAATCAATCAGAGCAAGTTGTCTGTCGATCGTGGATTGTTTTACAGGATCTCCTTCTTTGGCTCCGCACTCGATTCAGCATTACGTCTTTAGGATTTCACACCTCACCTGAAATGAGTATCCTGTCATCATAAGTGAATACGAATCTTTGCAGAGGATGATGAATCCCAATGATGTTTAATTGGGAGTCGTCCGGCGAAACCTGGTATTAAAAGGAAAGTGGTCAGTGGTCTACAATGTAGAGCGCCTGGTATTCCGAAAAAGCCCACGCGATGCTGCGGATGTAATCCTGTGGCTGCTGAAGCCGAATGATTTCCAGGAATAAATCTGGGTCTTCCTGAGACAGCTCTTTCCAGATAGAAGTATTCCCAGGACCTGCATTATAGGCCGCGAGTGCAGCGTACATGTCTCCGTTAAAATAATCTCGTTGATCGGCTAAATAGCGTGCCCCTAAGCGGACACTGACAATGGGACGATACAAATCATCCGCGGTGAATCCTGGCGGCCATCCCTCAATCGCCGCCACATAATCACCAGTGGCAGGCATGATTTGCATCAAACCCCGCGCCGCAGCGTATGAAGTTGCGAAGCTCTCAAACAAACTTTCCTGCCGGGCGACGGAGAGCAGAAAAAGGCCATCCATCTCCTGCGACAATGCTTCCGGCATGAAGAGCTCCCCAAAGTATGGGCCAAAGCGGACATAACGAATGTAATCAGGCGCCAGGTGCCAGTTTGCCTCATCTAAACCAGCAAGGCGGATCACCTCCCGAACGTTGTAGATCGCTGGCTGATAAAGGCCCATATCCAAGAACCAATTCATGAGACGATAAGTCGCCTCTGCGTCGTGCAGGTGGTCTTTTCGAAGCAGCTCCAATACAGCCTTTGCTTCCCCATACCTACCGAACCGCCAGAGTCCCTCCCCTCTCTGTGCTCGCGGGTCGGATCGCAGATTCTCATCGAGCTCGGTCAGCGGTACTGTCGAGGTGATCCCAAACGTCTCGCGCATCCACTGATCCGCTTCGTCTCTAGCCGAAGCAACCTCCGCGTCAGACGGAAAGATGAAGACCCCTCGAGATTGAAACGGGTGCCTTCCTGCAAGAATTTCCGCTGCACGGAGCGAGTAATAGCCATTAGGGTCTGCCATCTCGGCAGCCTTGAACGCCTGCTGGGCAGCGTCTGCATCACCGATCGCCTGGCGTGACTTTCCAATCCATAGTTGGGCTGCCGCTCGGTCCTCACCAGACGAAGACAAATCCAACGCTCTCTTAAAAAGAGTTTCTGCCAGCTGGTTCTCCCCAAGACGGAAGTATTGAATCCCTGCCAGGAACGCTGCCCTAAAAGCCTGCGGTGCGTTCGGGTAATCCGTGGTGAGCTGACGCCAAAGTTGAGCTGCATACTCAAGATCGTGATTCCTTTCAGCTAAACGAGCCGCAGCGAAAAGAAATTCGGGCGCTTGAGGGTTCTCCGGGTTATTCTGCGTAAAGGCGAGACTCGTTTGCACGGCGAGGTCATACTGGTCAAGGTAAGCCCAAAGTATGTTGACACGCTCATCCCAAGCCTTTGAGAAATACTGATCGTTCGGGTAGTCCTCGATCAGGATCTGCCATTCCAACAAAGCTCCTGAGTAATCGCCCAGCATGCGCAACGATAGGCCTTTGAAATAGTGAGCCGTCCCGTCTTGTGTCTCCTGACTGGAAGCGATATAACGATCAAAGGCTGCAATCGCCACTTCGTATTGACCGGCGTAGTAGTCAACGAGTCCTCGATCGAGTTCGCTCACGGGCACGCCATCATTAACCAAGGCAACCAGCCCGACATATGAATCGTAAGCCGTTGGATAGTTCTCTACCGAATCTAGAAACCGCTGGTAAGCCTGTTCCACCTCCCCTAAGGCTAAAAACGCCTGCCCGGTCAAGAGATTTAACTGCGCTCGTGTGAAGTCACTCTCAGTCCTTGTGTATATCGATTCATAATTCTCAATTGCCACAGAATAATTACCGGAGGCAGCAATGGCGCGTGCAAGCTTAATCTCTATTGAGAGATCCGTTTCCGGGCTTATCGTTTGCAGCGCAATGCTATAGGCGTCTTGTGCACGTTCAATCTCCCCGGCGGCTATCCAAGCATCGCCCTGAAGCTCAAGGACATAGGCATCAAGAGCACGCAATCCCAGATTAACGGAAACACCATAATCCTCAGCCGCTTCCGCGTACCTCCCCAAAGCCATTTTCCCCTCAGCACGGAGGAAGTGCGCATCAGCTGCGCCATCCTGGTCTAAAAATCTCAATATATAGTCGTCGAGTGCAGCAACCGCCTCCTCAAAGCGTCGCGCGTCGATCAATGTTTTGCCCATGCCTAGCTGCGCAGCCGCAGATAATCTTGGGTCGCTCGTATAAGATTGTGCCTCTTGAAAAATGTTTAGCGCTCTTTCCCAATCGCCATTGAAGCGTGCACGTTCACCGTTTTCAATCATCGTCAAAGGTAATGGTGTCGGCGTTGGCGTAGGCGTTGAGGTCGCTGTGGGCGCAGGGGTATGACTCGGTATAGCCGTCGGTCCCGGTGGCTCGGCACTCGGAAGTCGGCAGCTGAGGATCGAGAGGATGATAAGTAAAACTACTAACTCTAACTTCGCCGTGGTCCTGCTCACAAACGCGATCATATTCGACCTGGCCATCAGGGTCAATCTTGCGGGCTGCCCTCCTCCATGCTAGACTCTAATTTGGATGTTCGCCGCGCTCTCCACCGAGGGCGTATTTTTGTGTGAGGTGATCGTGCAGACAATCAATTGGGATCCTCATGGTCCCACAGTACGAATGATAGACCAACGACAACTCCCGAACACCGTTGAGTTTCTCACGCTTGAATCTTACGAGAGCGTAGCGAAGGCAATTCGCGAGATGTCCATCCGTGGTGCTCCCGCCATCGGGGCTGCAGCCGGGTTTGGGCTGGCTCTCGCTGCGGTTCGTTCTCCCACAGGCAGCGCACAGGATCTTTGGCAAGAACTTACAACTGCTGCGGAAGTCCTTCGGGGCACCAGGCCCACAGCGGTGAACCTTATATGGGCAATAAACCGGATGCTAAAAGTGGCTGAGGCCGCGATGGTTTCGGGTGCAGAAACCATGCGCCAAGCGCTCGTGGATGAAGCTCAATCTATCGCGGATGAGGATATAGAAGTCAATCGCAAGATTGGAGCGAACGGCGCTGTTTTCATCAAGGATGGAGACACCGTCCTCCATCACTGCAACACCGGGGCGCTGGCCACAGTCGATTATGGCACTGCCCTCGGTGTGATCCGGACCGCACATGAGGACGGGAAACGCGTACATGTCCTTGTAGACGAGACTCGTCCTCGACTTCAAGGCGCACGCCTAACCGCCTGGGAACTCGCCCAATACGGCATACCCCACGAAATTATCACGGATAACGCCGCAGGCTATTTTCTGCAGCGAGGTGAAGTCGCTTCAGTCTTCGTCGGTGCAGACCGGGTGGCGGCAAATGGGGACATCGCCAATAAGATCGGTACATATATGCTCGCGTTAGCCGCCAACGATTGTGGTGTGCCTTTTTATTGCGCCGCTCCCCTTTCAACAATTGACCTGAATACCGCTTCGGGCGAAGCGATCCCGATCGAGGAGCGCGACCCGTCGGAGGTATTGGATATCCAGCGAGGGGGTATGCCCATTTCGCCGCAGGGGAGCAAAGCCCGAAATCCCGCCTTCGACATCACACCAAACCGCCTTGTCACGGCGCTCATCACTGAAACGGGGATTTTAGGACCACCTTTATATAAGTCGATCTCTCATGCATTCCATCACGAGGATGAAGAATGAAAATCGTACTTACTGGCTCCATAGCCTTTGATTATTTAATGACCTTTCCTGGTCGTTTCAGTGAGCACATTCTCCCTGACAGGATCGAGGACATCAGCCTCTCTTTCCTGGTCGATAGTCTTGTACATCGCCCCGGCGGGATAGCCGCAAATATCGCTTATACCCTCGCGCTGCTGGGCGAACGACCGCTGGTTATGGCAACCGTTGGCCCTGACTTTTACGAGCATCGGCAATGGCTGGAATCGCAGGGTGTGGATACTTCCGCGATCAAAGTCATTCCCGACCTTTTCACCGCATCATTCTTCGTAAACACAGACCAGGCCAACGCCCAGATCGCCAGCTTCTATCCGGGTGCTATGGCGAAAGCTTCAGAACTTACATTTAAAGAAATCGATCCTATCCCCGATTTGGCTGTGATCTCCCCTAATGACCCTCAAGCGATGATCGAGTATGTACGGGAATGCTCCGAATTAGGCATGCCCTACATCTACGACCCAAGCCAGCAAATCGTTCGCCTCTCTCCTGAAGAATTGAGCGCGGGGATCCTCGGGGCAGCTTCCCTCTTCAGCAACGATTACGAGTTCAGTCTGATCGAGGAGAAGACCGGTCTCACTCTCGAAGATATCCTGGAGACAAATGCGTTTATTGTCATCACACGTGGAGAAAATGGAGCTGACCTCTTTACGGCGGAAGGAAAAATTCATGTGCCCGCGGTATTGCCGGAGAGGATCGCCGACCCCACTGGCATTGGGGATGCGTTCCGAGGTGGTTTCTTGAAGGGTTACTTAAATGAACTGCCTCTCCTCCGATGCACAGAGATGGGCGTTATGGCGGCGACATTCTGCATCGAGGCTGACGGCCCGCAGAGCCACTCCTTTACATTAGATGGTTTTATCGAGCGCTATCGCCAGAACTTCGCTGACTCCGGTGAGCTCGATCGCCTGCGCTAATACCACCATGGCAGAGTCCGAAATCCGAGAGATCCTTTACTTAGACCCCATATGGTCAGCATATGCCCTGGCGGATCTCGCCCCGCAGCATGCTGCTTTTTGCCAATGGCATCACTCGGCGAGGGCAGTGGTGTTAGCGTATCTCGGTTTAACCCCTCCGGTCTTCTTCGCAACCGGGCACGCTGAAGATATCGTTAAACTCGCCGCCCAGGTCCCCCCAGGTGAGTATCAATATACGCTCCTTCCCGAGCACAGATTTTCCCTTGAGCCTTTGCTCTCAGTCCAATCGGAGCTGCAGATGTGGCGGATGAGCTATCAGGTTGATATGCCTGAGATAGACCCAAACCTGGATACCCACCCTTTGTCAGGGAAGGACATTGACTCCGTGGTTGCGCTCTTCGCGGATCACACAGATCGGCCGGACGCCTTTCACCCCCGACAACTCGCAGAAGGTCCGTTCTACGGCGCCTTCATCGAGGAAGAACTCGTCGCCGTGGCCGGTGTCCACGTTCTATCTGAGAGCGCCAGCATGGCCGCACTCGGAAATATATTCACCCATCCCAAACATCGGGGGCAGGGTCTCGGACGGAATGTCAGCACTCAGGTGATTCGCGAATTGAGAAGAATGGGTATCCAGACAATCGTCCTCAACGTTGCCAGGGAAAATGTCACTGCCGTGGGTTTGTATCAGGCTCTAGGGTTCCAGGTCCATTGCGGTTATTATGAAGGCCTGGGTGAATTACACACACAGCGATAGCGCAAACGGAAAATTGAATAGAATCGGTTGAGTATGAGGAGGTTTGAATTATGGATTTCACTACATTGGGACGAACGGGTTTGAACGTCAGCCGGCTGTGCCTGGGGACGATGAATTTTGGACCCGAAACAGACGAGAAGACCAGCTATAAAATCATGGACGCCGCGCTCGATATGGACATTAATTTCTTTGATACTGCGAATGTCTACGGCTGGAAACTGGGTGAGGGCATCACCGAGCAGATCATCGGAAGATGGTTGGCCCAGGGTGGTGGGCGGCGTGAGAAGATCGTGCTTGCCACGAAAGTCTACGGGCGCATGGGCGAAGCCCCGAATGAAGGCCGTCTATCGGCATTTCACATTCGCCAGGCTTGTGAAGAAAGCCTTCGCCGCCTACAGACAGACCATATCGATCTTTACCAAATGCACCACATCGATCGCGATACACCTTGGGAAGAGATCTGGCAAGCGATGGAACAATTAGTGGCTGAGGGCAAAGTGCTCTACATCGGCAGCAGCAATTTTGCGGGCTGGCACATCGCCCAGGCTCAAAGTGCAGCTAAACAGCGGCACTTCATGGGATTGGTCTCCGAGCAAAGCCTTTACAATCTCGCTGCGCGTTCAATCGAGTTAGAGGTGATCCCCGCCTGCGAGTCCTACGGACTTGGCTTGATCCCCTGGAGTCCTCTCTCGGGAGGCCTTCTCGCTGGAGCACTGGAGAAAGCGAAGAAAGGCCGCCGAGCGAAGGAGCATGCACAGAAAAAACTTGATGAACACGGGGAACAACTTGAAGCCTACGAAGCTCTATGCCGCGAACTTGGTGAACATCCCGCGGACATCGCCCTCGCCTGGCTCCTGAGCAATCCGGTTGTGACTGCGCCAATCATCGGTCCGAGAACAATGGATCAATTGAAGGGCAGTCTCCGCGCCCTCGAGATCGATCTTGACCCTGAATTCCTCACAAAATTAGATACAATCTGGCCTGGTCCAGGTGGCCCCGCGCCCGAAGCATATGCATGGTGATCAGAAATCGAATCAGGATCTTAATAATCTAGATATTGGAGATGTCAATGAGTGTTGAATACGATGTAAAAGATCTCTCGCTTGCTGAAGGTGGTCGGCGGCGAATCCAATGGGCGGAACAGGAAATGCCTGTTCTCCGGCAAATTCAAGCCCGTTTCGCGAAAGAGCAACCGTTGAAAGGAACCAGGATATCTGCCTGTCTGCACGTGACAACGGAGACGGCTAACCTGATGCAGACACTGCAAGATGGTGGCGCTGACGTAGTCCTGACCGCATCTAATCCCCTCTCGACTCAGGACGATGTGGCTGCTTCTCTCGTAACACATGACGAGATCCCCGTGTACGCAATCAAGGGCGAGGACAACAATACATACTACAAGCACATCCACGCCGCGCTCGATATCAATCCTCACTTCACAATGGATGATGGCGCCGATCTCGTGAGCACGCTCCATAAAGATCGGCGTGAGCTTTTGGAAAATATGCGCGGCGGAACCGAAGAAACCACGACGGGTGTCATCCGTCTACGCGCCATGGCTGCCGACGGAGCTCTCGAATTCCCAGTCCTCGCCGTAAACGACGCTATGACCAAGCATTTCTTCGATAACCGTTATGGAACCGGGCAGTCAACGATCGACGGGATTATCCGGGCGACGAACATACTGCTGGCGGGGAAGACCTTCGTCGTCGCTGGCTATGGCTGGTGTGGGCGCGGGCTGGCGATGCGCGCGCGCGGGATGGGAGCCAACGTGATCGTGACGGAGGTCGAACCTTTGGCTGCGCTCGAAGCGATTATGGATGGTTTCCGGGTGATGCCGATGGAAGAAGCATCAGAAATCGGTGACATCTTCTGCACCCTGACTGGTGATCTTAACGTTATAGACCGCGATGATTTTGAGCGGATGAAAGATGGCGTCATTATCGCAAACTCGGGGCATTTTAATGTCGAGATCAATATCCCGGCTCTCGAAGAAATGGCCGTCGAGACACGGAAGCCTCGAGAATTCATTGAGCAGTTCATTCTGAAAGATGGGCGGAGGATTAACTTGTTAGGTGAAGGGCGATTGATCAATCTTGCCGCCGCAGAGGGTCATCCAGCGAGTGTAATGGACATGTCCTTCGCTAATCAGGCGCTCGCAATCGAGTACCTTCTCAAGAAATCTGCGGAACTTGAGAATAAAGTGTACCCAATACCAGAGGACATCGATCGCGAGATTGCCCGCCTAAAGCTTGAAGCAATGGGTATAAATATCGACGTCCTGACCGAAGAGCAGGTGAAATACCTTGCCTCTTGGAAAGAGGGTACATAATTACGACGTGCAGTATCTGATTAATTAAGCAGAAATGGGTTGTCTGATTCAGTCATCAGGCAACCTTTTTCATTCTCAATAACGTAGGGGCGCGGCCACGGATGTGCCCGAGTATCAAATCTCTTTGAGCAGGCTTATGCGTAGGGTCATGACCGGACAGATCACGGACCGATACTCGGATTTACTGTTACAGATCTTGAAAACAGTAAGACAACGGGCCGACACACGGGTCGGTCCTTGCGATTTAATTATCTGCAGGGCTCCACGGATCCACTCCTAGGACAACCCTATTCATTTTTTTGAAACCAGAGCATCAGCGGGAGAACTTGTGCATTGTCCGACTAGTTCGTCGCGGTCCCTGTGGGAGAAGGAACGGGGGTTGGGGTTGGGACGTAAACCCAGATATAAACCTCTTCTCCAAATAATTGGCCTTCCGGGGATTGCGCCTGCCAACGACCGATGTATTCCCCCGGCTCGAAGGGGACGGTGAGCCCGACTTGCCAGATCGCATTTTTCCCCGCACTCGCCGGGTAAAGTGCGATCTCTTCCGGTCCAATAAAGCGATCGCTTCCGATGCGCACAAGCAGGTAGCCATTAACCCAGTCGCATGAGCCGCTGTTGCGCACCTCCCAGCGTTTATCCAATTCTGAGCCCGGTTCAACGTTTGACCGATCCGGGATCGATAAATCATCGACAAACTCAGCGTCGTTCACACACTCTCCTCGAGGCGCAGAAGTAGGAGACATGCCGATTACAGTAGGACTCGGTCGAGGAGGAGATGAAACCGTCGGCAGAGGTGTCCAAGCAGGTGCCGCCGTCTCTTCTACCTCAGAAGTGCATTGAACAAGCAGCAGACTGAAGGCACAAACTGTTATCAGGCCTAAGTAATTTTTTGGTTTTTGCATCGTTGTGATGATTATCCCTGCTGAATAGATTATTAGCCAGGCCCCACAATTATTTGGATAAACTCCCGTTCATATCCAATACTTGAGTTCTCGATAGGGTCAATCCGCCTGAGTAGAAAGCCCATTAACTTGCGAGCTTAATTGTCGTCCTCAGCATCTGTCTCGTTCAAATCGTGTTGAGGTGTAGCTTCGTCCAGGTCACCTTCTTGGATTGACGCCTGGTTCAATCCCGCATCTTCCCTAATTCCCGCTTCGATCTCGGAAGCCATTTCCAGATCCTCTCGCAGGTAGTTCTTGGCGTTTTCTCGGCCCTGACCCAGGCGCGTCTCACCATAGGAATAGAATGAGCCCCGCTTCG
>JBARSI010000213.1:0-6360 GCA_049644665.1 Anaerolineales bacterium | reverse complement strand
GTCAGGAAGCGGCCCTGCGCGGCGGCATAGTAGCGCGCCCGCAGGTAGAGCAGTCCGGCGGGGTCTTCCCACTCTCCAGCATAGCCGTAAGCGCTCTCGCCCTGTCCCGCCTCCGTTAGCGTCTCGCCGAAGGGCGTATACCAGCGAGTGAGAGCCATGCCGCCATCGGCTTCGCTCACGCCACGCACGCTGCCGAGCGCATCTCCTAGGTAGTAAGCCCTGTCACCTGCAGTCTCGCCCCCTAACCGGCCAAGCCCGTAAAGATAGGCGTCCGAGCCACCCTCGAGCACCTGCGTTAATCCGGCGTGCAGATCGAGCGAGAAGTTGATAGGATCGTTGCCATCCGTACCTTGCAGGCGATCGCCGAGCCCGTTGTAAGCGAACGAAAACGAAGCTCCAGGGGCACTGAGCTCCGTCAGGCGGTCGGCGTGATCGTAGGTATAGGACCATTCGCCATCCGCAAGCAGGTTTCCGATAGCATCCCATGTGTATGCCGTGCCGTCCAACGAGACCAGCCGGTCGGCATCATCGTAGGTGTAACTCTCGGTCCCGGCCTGCGTCTGGCGCGACAGCCGATTGCCAACGGCGTCATAGGCATAATGGAAATATTCACCGCTGGAGTAGTCGGCGGCAGTCAGCCGGTCGAGCGGATCGTAGGTGTAGTCGATCGTGCGAGCAGCCCAGCCCAGGACACTCGCAGGCTGCGCCTTTTGACCCCTCTCCACGTAGGGCACTGGCGCGGCCAATTTGCCCCAAGATGCCAACACGTCAGAAGCACTCAGAGGTGTGTCCGTTGGCGTGGGCGTAGAGCTGGCTGTCGGTGTTATGGAGGGCAGTTCTGTCGGCGCAGCGCTCGGTGCAACCGTCGCCGTTGGGCTTGGACTCACGGTGGGTGTCGCTGTGGCCAATGCTGTGCTGGTCGGAGACGCCGTGGGCGCTAAGGGCGCTATCTCCGCTTCATCCATAGAGACAGAAGCGGCAGGCGCATCCTTCGCCACAATCGGAAAAAAGACATCGTATAGCGAGTTCTGTACACCCTCGATCGCCTGCACGCGGTTGCCCACGGCGTCGTAGGTGTATTCGAAGGATGCCAACGTCTGCACACCCAGTTCATGGGCTATGGAGGTAACCTGGCCAATCGCATCGTATGCGTAGCTTGACGCCACGCCATTCGGCAAGGTCACACCCGTCAACTGGTTGACGGCATTGTAGGCGTAGGACGTGATCAGGCTGTCCCAATCCTCGACTTCGACCAGGCGGTCGCCAGCGTCATAGTCGTATGCGACGAGTTTGCCAGAGGCGTACTCGATCGAGGCGCGGTTGCCCACGGCATCATAGGTGTAAGTGACCTCACCGCCGAAGGGGTCATTCACTGTGTGTGGACGATTCAAGCTGTCGAGTGTCCACGTCGTTGTGCCCACGCCATCGATCATTTCGGTGAGGTTGCCCACCAGATCGTAAGTGAAGCTGATATCGGGATCTGGATCCGGGTAGTTGATTGTTGCTAATCGGTCGCCCGCATCGTAGCCATAGGCTGTCATAAAGCCTAGTGCGTCGGTGCGCGTGACTATATTGCCAACTGGATCGTAGGTGAACGAAGTTGTATTGCCCAGTGGATCAGTCTCTGAGACGCTGCGGTTCAGATCATCGTACGCAAAGGAGCGCAGGTGCCCGTTTGCATCCAAAATGGAGAGCAGGTTACCGACGGCGTCGTAGCCATAGACCGTCTCGACATTGGTCTGCGCGTCCGGAGGCGCGATTGGATCTACGTTTTCAACCACACCCACGAGGCGGTTCAGCACATCAATGTCGTAATGTGTGATGATCCCGTTCGCATCGGTGAGGTCGGTGAGTGAGCCCAGCGGGTTGTAGGCGAACTGCGTTGTATTCCCGAGCGCATCCGTCGTGGTAGATGGCCGGTTCAACGCATCGTAGATGAATGTGGTACTGTTGCCGAGGGCGTCGGTCGCGGCGTTGAGATTACCAACTGCATCATACGACCAGTGTGTGCTATTGCCATTAGGATCGGTGAGCAGCTGAAGCTGGTTTAGCGCATCATAGGTGTAATTCGTCAGGTGACCGTTGGCGTCCAGCATCTGGATCTGGTTGCCCACGGCGTCGTAGCTGAACTGCGTGCTCCCGCCGAGGGCATCCGTCACCTGATCTGGACGGTTTAGCGGGTCATACTCGTAAGCCTCGACACGACCTAGAGAATCAGTCGAGGCGAGGATATTTCCCGCCAGGTCATACGCCAGGGCGGTCGTGCCGCCCAGCGGATCGAGCACACTCGTAAGGCGTTTGGCATCATCGTAGCTATAGGCCGCCACCCACCCGAGCGCATCGGTGATAGATGCGACCGTGCCATCAGGGTTATAGGCGCGGGTGCTGATCCCGCCCAGGGCATCTTCTACCTCAAGCAACCGATTGAGCGCATCGTAATGGAACCGAGTAACGCGACCGAGCGGATCTGTGATCGAGGTGAGATTACCCGTCAGATCGTATGCATAGGTGCTGACCTGACCTGCAGGGATTGTTTCCTGGACCTGGCGATCGGCGTCGTCATAGGCATATGCCGTAACTCGACCCAGGCTGTCGGTTACGCTCAGCAGGTTCCCAACCTCATCATAGTTGAACACAGTCGTAATGTTGTAGACATCCTGGTCGTTCTGAGAATGACCCAGGTCATAGTTCTGGATGGAACGAGTGAGACGCCCGAGAAGGTCGAACTCGTAGAGCTGGATGCGACCCAATGGATCGATCATCTGCTCCAACCTTCCGAGGTCGTCAAAATGATAGGACCAGGTGTTACCGGCTGCATCCGTCATCGACTCGCGCTGACCGAGTGCGTCGTACGTGAAGCTCGTCACCCGACCCAACGGGTCCGTGATCGTCTTGAGCAGCCCCTCCGGTTGGGGTGCGTCGGCCAGCGTGGTGTAGGACAGCGTCGTGGTGTTGCCGAGCGGATCGGTGCTCGAGGTCACCCGCGTGCCGTCATAGGTGAAGGTGGTGAGATAGCCGCGCGGGTCGACGACCTCGGTGATGTTGTTCAGCGCGTCGTAGCTGAAATCAGTCTGGCCGCCCTCCGGGTCGGCGATCGACTGCAGGTTGGCACCCTCCGGGCTCCAATCCATCAGCAGCGAATCCCCGGCAGGGTCCGTTAAAGAGTTCGGCCGGTAGTTGGAGCTGAGGCCGCGCGTTTTCACGCCACCGAGCGCGTCGACCTGCTCATACAAGATGCCCTGTTCATCGTAGTGGTGCGTGGTGATATTCCCGAGGCCGTCGGTGATCGTGGTGGTGCCATCCGTGCCGTAGCTCAACTCGACAAGCAGTTCGTTCTCGCCGTTGTACTGCCTCGCCACGCGAGTGTAGGTCTCGTATACCTCGATGTTGGAGAAGTAGCTCTCCGCAGTAGGCGTGGCCACGTCGTGATCGTTGACGAAGACCAGGTAATCGACCTCGCCGGTGATATATGCACCCAGCGGGATGTCGTAATGCAGCCAACCCGGCTCATTCCCGGCGTAGTTCTTAAATTCCTGAATGAAATCGCTGCTATCGGTCCCGTACAACTGGAACGCCGTGCGCTCGGACCAGTCGTTGTCATCGTCGACACCCATGGCGTGAATCTCACCCTGAACGGGGCTTTTGAAATCGAAGGCCAGGCGCGTGCCGTAGGTAACCGTGTGGGGGAATTCGATTTTCTTCCAGGCGTTGCCGCCCAGGTGCAGTGTGGCCCCACCGTCCTCGATTGTGAATGTCGGATCGTTATCCTGGCCGCTGCCGTAGGAGGTCACTGTGACAGCGTTGAAATCGACGACTTCGGGCGGGCTGGCTTCGTATTCTGTCCGCAGTGAGGTCACGCTGCGCGGGTCGACGATATGCGTCAGCTGGTGGTTGCCGTCGTAGGTGTAGATCCAGGACTCCCCCTGAACATCGGTAAATCCGGTGAGGTTTCCGTTGGTGTCGTAGCTATAGTTAACGGTACGACCGCTGTGATCCTCCACCGAACCTATTCGATCATCCGGGTCATAGGTATATTCGAGGTAGCGCACCCCATCCGGGGCAGTGACGCGCTCGAGCTTACCCGAAAGGTCGTAGGTGTAGGCAAAGACACGCCCCTGCGGATCCCCCCACTCCAGCAGCACGCCGTCTTCGTCGAAGATGTACTCGCTCTGCGAGGCTGTCGTGAGCCGGTATTGCACCGGTGGGCCGGTTTCCTCGAGGAGTTCCGCTTGCACACCAACATCGGGGATGAACTCGCCCGAAGGTCCGATGAAAAAACGATATTGATTGATGGAATGGGCTTTGAACCAGACTTCGTTTGGCTCACCACCCAGATCGTCCGGGAAGATCAATCGGGGATCGTGGTTGTGGGTCCAGCGTGCGCCAAGCGGGCCGTCATCCAGTGCGATCGCCTGCGAGCTGTAGGTTCGCTGGAACGTGAGCGGCATACTCATCGTTTGGACTTCCAGGTCGACCACGCTGTAGGAGAACGCTCCGGTGCGCGTGTTGACCGGGTCCCCGGCGTACCCCTGGGTTTGACCGGCGCTGGAGATCTGGCAATCACGCGGGTCGCCGTCGCCGTTTTTCGTGGTGCAGTCATTCATCGTGCTGCGGTCGGGTGGATCCAGGACCACCGGCTGCTCCGCAGCCAGACACATCAGGTGAGTATTGCTTGTAACAGGGCCGCCAAGCGGGACATCATCCCGGACCCAGCTTGCCCCATTCGTCTCCGAGAAAGCAAAACCGCGGTTGTTCGATCCTGCATAAATCTCACCCTGGTAGCCATCTACCGCAACAGCACGTGGAGCCGAGGGCATGGAAAGCCCGGAAACGCCCACAAAGCCATTCAATCCGCTGTCGGAGTAGTAAAGGTAATTGCTGGCCAGGACCCAGAGGCGGTTTCCCCGGACAGGGTCAGCGACGATATCACGGTAGGAACTGAGATACTGGGTGCTGGGCGTCCAGTGGTCTCCCTGGTCGGTGCTCTCGATGATCGGGTTTCCGTACGAGTGATCGAATAAGCCAAAGATATTGGAAGGGTTTCCCCATAACCCGCTGACGTAGCGTCCGACGTCCCAGTACTGCTTCGGCCATGTGCACTTTACCGTCCATGGTTCGCCAGGCACCTTGACCCAAACTTCTTTCTTGTGGCAGGGCCAACCAAGCGTGATATTGTGAATGGTATTGCCCATGATGTACCAGGTGCCGTCGAAGCCCCACACATCGCCAGGGACGGCTTGTGCGATCAGTGGCTCTCCATCAGGGTCTGGGTTGAGCGGCAAGTCGATGCCCGAAAAACTGGCGCCATCACCTGAGATCGCGGCGCGGGGATCGGTGTCGAAAACCTCACCCAGGTCAGGGCCCGAAATGACGACTTCAAACGGCGCCGCCCGGTCCCAGAAGACTGTGTTCCAGCCAGTTTGTGAGTAGGGCATAGAGACCTGCGACCAATTGATTCCAGCATCGGAGCTGCGGTAGACGCCACCCGGCGTGACGGCGAGCAGGACATCGTGGTCTGCAGGATTGATCGCCAGGCTCTTCACCTCGACATTACCCAGGCCGTTGCTGCGCTGTTCCCATACGCCATCCGCATAGAGCCACACCCCAGCGTTGCTCGTCCCTGCCCACACACGACTTCCCGCCTGGACGTCCGGGAGCGGGAGCTTATCCCGCGTGCGCGCATCGCTGTTTCTCGGCTGGATTTTGTGCAGAGAAGAGGATTGTGCGCGTGCGGTGATTTCCGATGCGGGTAGGTCTGGAGCGCCGATTACCGGAGCGGCGCTCGAGGCGATGAGCGATAGGCAGACGAGTGCCTGGAGAACGACTTGCAAAGCACGCTGCGCTCGCTTGTAGAAACGGGCGATCCAGTTCGATAGACTGCGGGTGAATACAACGTGTGTCATGGGTATCTCCCCAAGTAATGGTACTTACGTACTATGTTACATGCGTTTAGGAAAAATTCAATAGCAAAGCGTGATGATCACCCCAGAAATAGGGAAGGAATCATCTTCATGATGCGGGTGACGGTTCTAATGAGCTTCAGGGGAACAAAGAATGTGAGGTCAGGCATGCAGCACGGCGCAGGGCACAACTGCATATTTGCGGAGAACGCCCAATAACCGCGGGAGGGTGATGCCTTTACAGAGCCCACAATGGCGATGATGAAACATCAAGACCCCGGCCGAAGAAGGCGCCGGGGTCTCCAGGTTTCCTAGCATGTCCTTCTTAACGCATGATCAGCGGCAGGAAGAGCTCATAGAGCCAGCTGACGAAGCGCCCCCAGAACCCGCCGGAGACGGCGTAGTCGCCGCCGCTCATCTCACCGGCATCCGGCTGCCCGATGGTGCCCGAGACGGCGTA
>JBARSI010000212.1:0-20091 GCA_049644665.1 Anaerolineales bacterium | reverse complement strand
GGAGCAATTACGGAATTGACCTGGAGCGACGAGGGGGCCAACCTCACGCAGGTCGTCGATGCCGATGGCAACCTGACCGACCTGACCTATGACGAACTCAACAACCTCACCGATGTGGTCGATCCACGCGGTTACCTGACCACTTACGACTACAGCGGCACGCTGCTCACAAGCACGACCGATGCCCTGAACAACACGACGACCTACACCTACACTCCTGAGGGATATCTCGAGTCGGTAACGGACGCTCGCGGCCATACGACGAGCTATACGTACGATACGTATGGGCAGCGCACTTCGATGACCGACGCGCTGGGCAACACGTGGACCTACACTTACGACGACCTCGGCCGGCTGATCGACACCACCGATCCGCTGGGTCGCGTCACACATAATGAGTACGACGCCACCAACCGCCTGGCGAAGGTGACGCGCAACTATAATCCTATCTTCCCGCAGAATTTCGACGGCATGTACAACATCGTCACGGAGTATGTGTACGACGAGGTCGGTAATCAGATTGAGGTCATCGACACGTACGGCAACATCACCCAGTTCGTATACGACAATACGAACCGCCTGATTCGCACCATCGATGCACAAGGAAACATCACAGAGAACGTCTACGATGTGGAAGGCAACCTCGTCTCCACGATAGACGCGCTCGGAAGGAATACTGCGTATATCTACGATGAATTGAATCGCCTTACCAGGACGATCGACACGCTGGGGAACAACACGATCACAGCCTACAACCCCGACGGCACCGTCGCCAGCACGACGGATGCGTTGGGACGGACGACGAGCTACACCTATGACGATCTCAAGCGTGTGGTCGCCACGACCGATCCGCTCGGGAACTCCACATCGACGGTTTACGACGAAGCCGGCAATGTGGTCTCCACGACGGATGCAGAGGGGCGAACGACGACGTTTGCGTACGACGCACTGGGCAGGTTGATTCTCCAGACCGACCCGCTGGGGGGCGAGACCGAACATTTCTACGACGCGGTGGGGAACCGTGTGCAGACCATCGATCCCAGGAACCACGCCACGACGTATGGTTATGATGAGCTGAACCGATTGGAGTCCGTCACGGATGCGCTGGGGAACACGACGGCGTACGCCTATGACGATGTTGGCAATCGCGCTTCCGTCACGGATGCGAATGGAAACACGACGACCTATTACTATGATGATCTGGACCGGCAGAGTATTGTGGAGAATCCGCTGGGGTATGCCAGCTTCACCTACTACGACGCCCTGGGGAATGTCATCGAGCACCAGGACCCCAATTTCAATCTGACCTTCTACACCTACGACTCATTGAACCGGCTGATCTCCATGGAAGACCCCATGCTCGGGGTGACCTCCTATGCCTACGACGATGTGGGCAACCAGACGGGCGTCACGGACGCCGAGGGCCGCACGACGACGACCGCCTATGACGCGCTGAATCGCCCCGAGACGGTGACGGATGCGCTGGGACATTCGACGACGACGGCATACAACGCGGTGGGGAACGCAGCTTCCATCACGGATGCCCTCGGGAATACCACGACCTTCGCATACGACGATCTCAACCGACAGACCGACGTCACGGATCCGTTGGGGAACATGACCTCGTATGCCTATGATGATGTGGGCAATCGCATCGCGATGACGGACGCCAATGGGATCGAGACCCGTTATGAGTACGACGACCTGAACCGGCTCACGGCGGTAGTGGAGAATTACGATTCCGGTGCAGGTTCGGACAATGAAACGAATGTGCGCACGGAGTACACATACGACGCGGTCGGCAACCGGCTCACGATCCGGGACGGGAACGACCACGTGACGGCCTTCACCTACGACGCCGTGAACCGCCTCGGGCGGGAGACCGATGCTTTGAACCACGAGTGGGTCTATGCCTACGATGGGGTGGGAAACCGCACTTCGCTCACGGACGCCCTCGGGAACACGACGATTTACAACTACGACGACGCCAACCGCCTGACAGGGATCATCTATCCACCACCGGATTCGGCCGTCTCCTTCTCCTACGACTGGGCGGGAAACCGCGTGGCGATGAGCGACGGTGTGGGCACGACGACGTGGACCTACGACGAACTCAACCGCGTGACGGCGGTCAACGATCCTTTCGGGGATACGGTGGGCTATGGCTACGACGCGGTTGGCAACCGCATCTCGCTCACCTACCCGGAAGGGAAAGCTGTGAGCTACACCTACGACGCTGCGAACCGTATGACGGAGGTGCTCGATTGGGACAGCCAGACGACCTCCTATGCCTATAGCGCCGTGAACCAGCTGCTCACGGCGTCGCTTCCCAACGGGGTGACATCGGTGTCCACCTACGACGCCGCCGGTCAGGTGCTGAACATCACCCACGCCACTGCGACGGACACCCTGTCCTCGTTCTCTTATACGTACGACCCGGTCGGAAATCGATCGCAAGTGGTTGAGTACTACAAGACACCTGGAGGAGGTCCCACGGTCACGGTTGCTGTGGCCGATGAATACGGTTACCCGATGCCCGACTTACCTGTGTATGTCTTCGACGGTGCAACTTACACAGGCTACCATGAGACTACGGACTCGAATGGAGGGGCTTCGATCACACTGCCGGAAGGCGAGTATCGCTTCCGCGTCGATGTGGATGGCACCCAGTACTGGAGCGGCGAAACCAATCACTGCGCCATCCCTGGATGCAATAACGTGCTCATGACCATCCCGGACGAGGTAACCATCCTCGTGCAGGATACAGACTGGAATCAGCTCGCCGATGTGCCCGTATATGCATTCGACGAAAGCACATATACAGGTTTCAACGGCTCAACAGATGAATATGGATATCTCGCCCTTCAGCTGCCCGAGGGCGACTACCGCTTCCGCGCAGATTACAACGACACCCAGTTCTGGAGCGGCGATGTCAACCACTGTACAGTGCCGGGCTGCAATTTCCTTATCCTGAAGGTGACGGTCCCCGTGACGGTGAACGTGGAAGACAGCATGGGTATGCCGCAGGAGGGGATTCCGGTCTACGTCTTCAACGGCTCTACCTATACGGGGTACAACGGCATGAGCGACGAGAGCGGCGAGGTGTCGTTCACGCTGCCAATGGGGGGCTATCGCTTCCGCGCCGATTCGGGAGGAACGCAGTTCTGGAGCGGCGACGTCAACCACTGCACGATCCCTGGCTGCCTGGATGCGACGGTTGTCGTGACAGTCCCCTTGACCGTGACGGTGGAGGACACGAACGGACAACCGAAGGAAGGCGTGCCTGTTTACGCCTTTGACGACTCGACTTACACCGGATTCAACGGGACGAGCGATGCCAGCGGTGAAGTGACGCTCACCCTGCCGGAAGGGTCCTACCGCTTCCGCGCCGACTACAACGAGACTCAATTCTGGAGCGGGGAGGCGAATCACTGCGCCGTGCCGGGATGCTCCGGCGCTACGGTCGTGGTAACGCTCCCGGTGACGGTGACTGTGGAAGATACGAACGGTGTACCGAAAGAGGGCATCCCGGTCTACGTCTTCGATGGGACGACCTATACCAACTTTAACGGGACCACGGATATCAATGGAGAGGTGGCGTTCACCCTGCTGCAGGGCAGCTACCGATTCCGTGCCGATTATGATGGCGTGCAGTTCTGGTCCGATGATGTAAACCACTGTGATATTCCTGGATGTGAAGGTGCTACTGTGGTGGTGACGGTACCTGTGGTGGTATCCGTAGAGGACACGGACGGTCTTCCCAAGGAAGGCTTGCCGGTGTATGCCTTTGATGGATCCACCTACACTGGTTTCAACGATACGACGGATGTGAACGGTGAGGTGCAGTTCACGCTGCAGCAAGGGGATTACAGGTTCCGCTCGGATCTGAACGGCACCCAATTCTGGAGTGGAGAAGCGAATCACTGCACGATCCCCGGCTGCGAGAGTGCGAATGTCGTTGTCACGCTTCCGGTGACGGTGATGGTGGAGGATGGCGGTGGCGCGCTGCTCGAGGCTGTGCCGGTCTATGCCTTCGATGGAAGCACCTATACGGGATACAACGGCACGACGAACGTCGATGGGCAGGTGGAATTCACTCTGCCGCAAGGAAGCTATCGCTTCCGCGCCGATTATGATGGAGGGCAGTATTGGAGTGGGGAGGTCAATCATTGCACCATCCCTGGCTGCGAGACGGTGACGATCGTTGCTGGTGCTGCCGCAACAGCGACGCCGACGGACACACCCGAATCGACACCAACAGACACCCCATCGCCAGTTCCAACGCCGACGGATACGCCCGAACCAACGAATACACCCGAATCCACACCTACCGAGAGTGCTTCTCTGGGCGGTATTGGTGTGATGGCTATGGCCAGACCGGCTCCGATTGAACTCCCACTGCTCGACCCGGACGCGGTGACAGTGACCGTGGAGGACACGAACGGCGATCCAAAGGGAGGGCTGCCCGTCTACGTCTTCGATGGGGCCTCCTACACCGGTTACAACGACATAACCGATGCGGGCGGCGAAGTGGTCTTCGACCTGCCCGAAGGCTCCTACCGCTTCCGCTCCGATTTGAACGGCACGCATTTCTGGAGCGGAGAGACGAATCACTGCGATATCCCTGGCTGCACCAGCGCCACGGTCGTGGTCACGCTGCCCGTGACGATTTCAGTACAGGACACGAACGGCGATCCCAAAGAGGGCTTGCCGGTCTATGCTTTCGACGAAGCGACCTACACCGGCTATCACGGCACGACGGACGCGAACGGCGAAGTCTCTGTCACCCTCCCGCAAGGGGACTACCGCTTCCGCTCAGATCTGAATGGCACTCACTTCTGGAGTGATGAGATGAATCACTGCACGATCCCAGGATGCGAGAGTGCGACCATCGTCGTTACACTGCCTGTTACCGTGACCGTTGCGAAGACGGATGCCGTACCTCAGGAAGGGTTGCCTGTCTACGTATTCGATGAGGCGACCTACACCGGCTTCAACGGAACGACGGACGTGAACGGAGAAGTCTCGCTGACCCTTCCACAAGGAGATTACAGGTTCCGTTCCGACCTGAATGGCACGCAGTTCTGGAGTGATACACAGAACCATTGCGCGATTCCAGGATGTGAGAGTGCGTCGATCACCGTGACGATCCCCATGACTGTCACGGTGCAGAGTCAGACCGGCTCGCCGTACCCTGATCTGCCCGTGTATGTATTCTCAGGAGAAAACTACACAGGCTTCCACGGCACGAGCGATGAGAACGGGTCGGTGGTCTTCACGCTGCCGGTTGGAGATTACCGCTTCCGCTCGGACTACGATGGCGTGCAGTTCTGGTCTGGTGACGTCAATCATTGCACGATCCCAGGTTGCCTTGAGGCGCTGGTGGAGATCCCCGGTGGGGTGGGGGAGGTATCGGTCACGATCGACTACACCTACGATCCGCTCTACCGCCTGACTGCTGCCGATTATGACACCAGTGAGTTCTTCCACTACACTTACGATGCTGTGGGAAATCGATTGACACAGGAAACTCACGAGGAAACCAACACCTACGTCTACGACACCGCTAACCGGTTGATCGAGATGGATGGAGTGACGTTTGTCTGGGACAACAACGGGAACCTGATCCAGGATGATACGCGGATCTATGGCTATGATCACGCCAACCGGCTCACGCTTGTTCTGATGGAAGGGGATACCTACAACTTCGCTTATAACGGGTTAGGGGATCGGCTTAGGCAGACGGTGAATGGTATGCCGACGAGCTACTGGCTGGACATCAATAGTGGCTTGACGCAGGTGCTGGAGGATGAAGCGAACACATACCTATATGGTATGGGGAGGATTGGGGAGGAACAACCCAGCGGCTGGCAATTCTACCTGGGTGATGCGCTGGGCAGCGTGCGGCAACTGGTGGATGTCAGCAACGGCGTCGGAGCTGGGATGGCTTATGAGCCGTTTGGTGATGACTTAGTTTCCACGGGTGTTGCAGATTCAGTCTACGGGTTCACGGGAGAGTGGGCGGATGATTACATTAAGTTAATTTACCTGCGCTCCCGGTACTATGCGCCCGAATCTGGTAGGTTCATAACCAAGGATGTTTGGACTGGCGATTATACTTCACCAATGTCGTACAATAAATGGTTGTACGTTGTCAACAATCCAATCATTTACATTGACCCGTCAGGCCAGTTTAAGTGCGATCCCATGCCAAAGTGTAAAGACTGGCTCATTCACTCCCTGGTTCAGTTGGATGTGAGTGCCGGCCCCTTTGGAGACATCGTTTTTGGTGCATTTGAACGCCTAGATAATTCGAGAGGTAATGACACTCTTAAAGTTAGCTTCATCACGGGCACTGACCAAAAACCAGGGCCTGGTATCTCGCTGATAACCAACTGGATCCTTCTACCGATGGCTTACATGAACGATAGCCTTCCCCCTCCAAAATGGAGAATATCCATCTTTGCGCATGAGGTAGTACACCAGATTCAAACGGTTGGCGAACGTTCTTCGACATGGGGAGAAGCCCAAGCGTACATCTTCCAAGGGAAGATCCTTGAGGAACTAGGAGTATCATCCCCGACATTTATTAATGAAATTATGGATAAAGCCTATGACCTTAGCAATTCGGACTTTACAACATTGGATAGAAAAAAGTTAGAGGAAGTTAAAGGGATCCTAGTTAACAATTCCAAAGATCTCACTCGCGTGATATATGCTGGAGAGCCAGTACTTCCGTGGGAGATATTAGACCGCTGTGGTCCTCATTGGAGGTAAGTAATGATCCAAAGATTCACCCGTAGTGTGAGTGTCGTGCTAGTGATACTAGCATTACTAAGTGCGTCTTCATGCTCCATTGTTCATGTAATTCGATCCCCTGGTGTATCAAGGCTATCGAAGAGCGAGTTCCAAGAGATTGCTTGGGCGCCGGACGGGGCAACCATACTTGCGTTGTCGATTCCAGCGGCGCCTGGAATTGATAGCAATATCTTTGGCATTGGCTTCCCAACAGGGGAAGTCAAGATGCTTCCAATCGCTTTCAACTGGTTTGCTCATCCGAGCTGGTCTCCGAGCGGATCACAACTCGCGATCATCATAGGTCTCAATAGCATCTGGCTGCTTGATCCAGTTAATGGTACCGCTTCCTATCTCACGGAAGGGGAGGCTGCGGCATGGTCGGAGGATGGCAAACAGCTTCTCGTATATGTGGGCAACCTGACCGATCGGGATGCGAGCGAAAGGAAACTTCGTATCGTAGCATTGGATGGCAGTATCCAGAAGACCGTATCTCTTGGAGAGATGAGGACGAAAGAGTGGAGTTCTGAGTATATCTCAGGACTTAGCCTGTCGGTGGACGGAACCCGAGTCGCATATAGTATCTTTTCGATTCCCCAAGACGAACCTAACACTCATGAAGCCTTCATCGCGGACATAGCTTCGGGTATAGTCCATCGTTTTCAGCCGAGTGAGCAAGTTGGCCAGATGGTATGGGCTCCTGATGGGGAAAGTATCGCGTACATACGCTTCGGATCTAGCGACTACCTTGGTGAATTGGTAATTGCAGATCCTGCTGGTACATGCCTGTTTAAGCCACCGCTGCCACCCGAAATACGTAGCATAAGTTGGTCACCAGATGGAAGCATGATCGCATTCACATCCTATGGCGGTATCTACATCCTTGACCTTGCCTCTGCTCGCCAAAATACTCAACAAGGAGAGGGGTGCTGAATTCAAACATCCCATGCGGGTTATCAAAGTGTTGCGCCATTTAGGTAGCTTACATTGATGATTAAGGGAGCCTGTAAGGTGGAAAAACTATATCCGTGCTGAATTCCGGTGCAACCTCACCGTCCAATTTGGTATCCTTTACGCCTTGTCTATTCACTACTTTTAGATTAACTACCAAGTACAACCTAGAAGAATGAAGGTGAGGTTAGTGGAGTTCCTGTTCTAACCCCAACTGCACTTGCTAGATTGACACTCCGCGTGTAGGATAATTGAAACCTAATGCTCGCTGGGTTCCGAGCAGTCGAAAATCGTAAGACCACCCTTGGAACACCAGCCTGACGGTCCAAGGCCCCTATTTTAGGAAGCGAACTCATAACCTGAAGGTCCTCAGTTCGAATCTGAGCCCCGCTACCTTGAGGCACCCGCGAGGGTGCCTTTTCTCTTCCAAGCCCCCTTGTACAGGATTAGAACCTAGGATCTGGCGGTTATAAGTCCGTTTCTGAAGCAGTCAAATTGCGCCTCCCGCTCGAAACGTAGACCGTCAGGCTTTTCCAAATATTTGAATTCATTTTCTTGGCCAAAAAAGGGGTAGGGTGAACCCTGACATTAGGGTGGATAAATTCACAATAACTGGTGGCCCTTACACGTCAGCCTGATTCTCCTAGACTCCCTTCTTCGGATTCGATCCCGAGATCTCTGGATCCTTGGCTCGAATCCAGAGTTGCCCTTCGTAGTTGAATCCAGGGACGATAATATTTGGCCGAAACACGTAATTGTCAACTACGTGAGCAACTATATAATCACCTCACATAGATACCTATCACAAATATCTACCTGGTAAAAAATGCGACGCTCCGTAATTAAAATTCCAGCTTTTAGATTTTCAATCGGATTAATAATCCTGTTCACCATCATCGCGGTGTCTTGCGGCCAAACTCCACCAACTTCGGATCAAACCATGCCCGAAGTTGAGCCAACAGCTTCTTCGGGGTTGGTCGCTGTGGCTCCTTCAGCGCCACAACTTTCGCCGGGCCAACATCTCAGATTTGAACGCATCTCCCTCGAACAGGGACTCAGTCAAAGCACCGTGTTTACCATGCTCCAGGATAGCCAGGGGTTCATGTGGTTTGGCACCGAGGATGGGTTGAACAAATACGATGGTTACACTTTCACCGTCTACAAGCACGACCCGGAGAACGACAACAGTCTGAGCGACGATTGGATTGCGGCGATGCTCGAAGATCGTTCAGGGATCTTCTGGATTGGGACACGTGAAGGTGGACTTGTGCGTTACGATAGAAAAACGGATCAGTTCACTCATTATCGAAACGACGCCGAGGATCCTTCCAGCTTGAGCGACGATAGGATCACAGCGATACTCCAGGACCAGGATGGCGTCCTTTGGATCGGTACTGGCGGCGGGCTCAACAGGTTTGATCAGGCGAACGACCGGTTTATCAACTACCCAAACAACCCTGACAATCCTAACAGCTTGAGTTCCAACGCCGTCTCCGCAATCTATGAAGACAAGGGGGGCGCCCTCTGGATTGGGACGGAGGACGGAGGATTAATCAAATTTGAGCGCGAAAATGAACGCTGGTGGCATTACCAGAATGATCCCAGCGATCCTCACAGCTTGAGTCACAACACGATAACTGCGATTTCTGAGGACCGCTCCGGTGCGATCTGGGTAGGAACGGGTGGTAGAGGGCTCGAGAGGCTCGATCCGCTGAAGGACCGGTTCACCCACTATCAACACGATCCTGCTGATCCGCAAAGCTTGAGCAGCGACGACATCTCAGCGCTGTACCAAGACCGGGATGGTGCCCTCTGGATTGGAACTCGCAGTACAGGGGTAAATATTCTTGATCCCGAAAAAGGGACCTTCCATCATTACCAAAACGTCCCGGGTGACCCGTACAGTTTAAGCAGCAACCTTGTCCTGTCGATTTTCCAGGACCGAGAAGGTGTGCTCTGGGTTGGGTCGACCGGTGGAGGGGTTAACAAACTGGGTGTAGGAAGCAGGAATTTTACCCATTACAAGAACGATCCCAACAACCCAAGAAGCCTCGGCGACAATATGATCCGGGCGTTTTATCAAGACAGTAATGGTGCCCTCTGGATTGGTACCATGTTCGGCGGGGTCGGTCGTTTCGATCGAACGACCGGGGATTGGCGTCACTACCAATTCGATCCCGATGATCCCGGTAGCTTGAGCAACAACTTTGTCTCGGTCATTTACAAAGACCGCGCGGATGTGCTCTGGATTGGGACCGCGAGTGGATTAGATCGGTTCAACCCTGGAACGGAGATATTCACCCACTATAAACCCAATCCCAATGGTCCGTCTGGAACCCCCAGCAACAACGTCAGAACGATTAATGAGAGTCAAGATGGTGAGTTCTGGATTGGCACAAAGGGTGGTTTATACAGATTTAATCTTGAGGAGAATCATTGGAGTCAATTCTATTACTTCGACCCTGATGACTCTCACAACCTGGGTACTGCCTGGGTATTTGCTTTTCTAGAAGACCGCGAGGGAAGAATCTGGATTGGAACTCTTGGAGAAGGAATCTTTAGCATTGATCCGGAAACTGATGTGGTTACCCATTACCATAACGATCCGGGTGACCCGACCAGTTTGAGTAACAACCTTATAAGTAGGGTTTTCCAGGACCGGGAAGGTGTACTTTGGTTTAGCACGCCTAGTGGGCTCAACAGGTTAGATCCAGCGACAGAGACTTTTACCCATTATCGTGAAAAAGACGGACTGCCGAATGATTCGATTAACTGTCTCTTAGGAGGCAATCAAGGGCGTCTTTGGCTCAGTACCAATCAGGGTATGTCCAGGTTCGATCCCCAAAGCGAGACCTTTCAAAACTATGATTTGACGGATGGGCTTCAGAGTAATGAGTTCAACGGCAACGCATGTTACGTAAGTGAAAGCGGGGAGATGTTTTTCGGCGGCATAGAAGGGTTCAATACTTTCTTCCCAGATCAAGTCCAGGATAATCGCTCCATTCCCCCGATTGTGCTGACCTCGCTGGTATTGGGCAGCGAGGAGGTCCATTTAGAATCGGCAGTCGACGGTATGGCCGAGGTCACACTCGAGTGGCCGGACAACTCTTTAGAGTTTGAGTTCGCCGCGCTCAGTTTTTCTCATCCCGAAAAGAACCAGTACGCTTATTATCTAGATGGTTTTGAAGAGACCTGGAACGAAGTTGGCACCAGACGGTATGGGCAATACACCAATTTGCCCGGAGGAACCTACACATTGCGTGTGAAAGGCTCCAACAACGATGGCATTTGGAATGACGTTGGCACTTCGGTGCCGATCACCATCGTACCGCCATTTTGGGCAACCTGGTGGTTCCGGGGAATCATCCTTCTGGCTTTGGCAGGGAGTATTTACGGAGGCTACCGGTTGCGGCTCAGGAACCTAGAAGTGCAAAGCCGGAAATTGGAAACACAAGTGGTCAACCGGACGAGGGCGCTGGCGGCCATCAACGCCGTTGCCAACGTGGCGAGTCACTCACTTGACTTGGAGCGAGTCTTGTCCAATGCCCTGGATAAAACGCTTGAGGTTATGGAGATGGAGGCAGGCGGCATCTATCTCCTGCGGCAAGTCGACCAGGTCTTGACCATCGCAGCATACAATGGCCTCGGCACGCAGTTTGTGGCTGAAATTGACAATTTAAATGTGGGGGAGGGTTTCTCAGGTCAAGTGGTCCAGACTGGCGAACCATTAGTCGTGCAGGATCTCTCCAAGGATCCAAGACTGACTCGCTCGGCTGTCAAGGATAGCGGTTTCCAATCTCTAGCGATCGCCCCCTTGGTTTCGAGAGCTAAGGTCTTGGGCACTTTATTTGCGATTACAAGTAGAGACAGGGAGTTCTCCCAGCAAGATATTGAGCTGCTTATCTCCATCGGCGGTCAGATCGGCGTTGCAGTGGAAAACGCTCAACTTTATGAACAAGCCAAGCAAATGGCAGTAGTCGAGGAGCGTCAACGTCTGGCTCGTGAGCTGCACGATTCTGTTACACAGTCGCTTCACAGCTCGACCCTGTTGGCAGAAGCGGGGCAACGATTGGCCAGTCGCGGTGACCTGGAGCGAACCAGGGGTTATCTCATCAGGCTAGGTGAGATAACACAACAAGCCTTGAAAGAGATGAGGTTACTTGTTTACGAATTGCGCCCTCTTCATTTGATGAATGTGGGTTTGGTGGGGGCATTACAGCAACGCCTGGATGCTGTCGAGCGGCGGGCGGGAGTAGATGTTAATCTGGTGGTGGATGGGGAGATTGAACTATCCCCTGATGTCGAAGAAACGTTGTTCCGTATCGCACAGGAGGCATTGAACAACACCCTGAAGCATGCCGCGCCTTCATCTATTATGGTTACTATTCATATAGAGGGAGAATCTCCCTATAGGCAAGTGGAGTTGGATATCATCGACGATGGCCGAGGTTTCGACCTGGCCGCCTTAGGCGATGAAGGTGGTTTGGGCCTTGTAGGTATGCGTCAACGTATGGAGAATGTCGGTGGCGTCTTAGATATCCAATCAACGCCGGGTGAGGGAACTCAAGTGAAAGCCAGCGTGGACTTGGGAACTTCAACAGATTCTCCAGAAGCTAGAGAGGTGGATGCATGACGAGAAATCTGCGTATCCTCATCGTCGACGATCACGCCATCGTACGTGAGGGACAGCGGGCGCTGATAGAGACTGAGCCCGGTATGGAGGTTGTTGGCGAAGCCCCGGATGGTATTCAAGCTGTGGAGATGGCGCATTCCCTGCAGCCTGACGTCATACTACTAGACCTGGTCATGCCTCTAAAAGGGGGATTAGAGGCCATTAGCGAGATCAAGGAGCAGGATCCAAAGGCGCGCATCCTTGTGCTCACCAGTTTTGCTGAGGATGAAAATGTATATGCTGCTATCAAAGCGGGGGCACAAGGCTATCTGATGAAAGACGCTTCACCCCAGGATATACTGGCGGCGATCCGTGAGGTCCATCGCGGCGAACCATCCATGGATCCCTCCATCGCCCAGAAGTTGATGCGCGAGCTGCGACGCTCATCCGACCTGCCGCCATCTGAGGAACCACTGACGGAGCGCGAGGTGGAGGTACTAAAACTGCTGGCGCAAGGGCTGCAGAACAAGGAGATTGCTGAGGAGTTGGTAATTAGTGAGCGGACGGTGAGCACGCATGTCAGCAATATTCTCAGCAAGCTGCACCTTGCCAACCGAACCCAGGCGGCACTGTATGCCTTACGAGAAGGGCTGGCTGATCTGGACCCAGAATAGACTACGTCATTTGTTGTAGATTACCCAGGTTGTTTAACGTACGAAAAGACCGCTCAAAGAGCGGTTTTTTGTTGTAGCTCGAAATCCATTTTTTTATCGATGTGGTTCTTTTCTCAAAAGCCTATGATCTTTGTAAGAACATTGCCGATTTTTCATAGGAGAAATCGAGATATCCATGACAAGTAAATCTCCACTCACTTTGCTCGTTAGTAACACCGAATCTCTTCAAAACGGTTTATTAGCGCTCTTTACAACGCTTCCTAATATTGGTGCCGTCCTTGTGGCAGAGGATTACAAGATGGCGCTGAGGATGATCAAGAGCCATTTACCAGCGCTGGTCATACTAGACATGTCACTGCCCGAAATGCACGATCTCATCGTGCAGGTCAAAGCCGATTGGGCTCATATTCACCTGATTGCACTTGTCGAAGACACGGTCCAGCAGAAAGCAATTGAATCATTTGGGGTAGAACGCGTGCTTCGTAAAGGTTTCTCCCCCCAGAAACTCATGACAATGATTGAGGACGTGGTCGAAGAGTGGGGAAGCTCACTCAAAGACCAGACCACCTTATAAGGAGGATTAAAATGTTCAACCTTAGAATGCCCGTTCTACTCGTAATGGTGGTATTGCTCGCAGGTTGCGGGGTGGGCACCATCACCGGCTCCGGCAACGTGGTCACGCAAGAAGAATCGTTTGCCGACTTCGACCGCCTCGAGGTCAGCCACGGCTTCCAGGTCGAGGTTCAACAGGGAAGTAGCTTCAGCGTGGTCATCAGCGCCGATGACAACCTGCTCGAGTACGTGCAGGTGGCCAAGCAGGGCGGCATACTCCAGATAGGCATCGAACCTGGCCGCACATACAACTTTCGGGATGCCACCCTCGAAGCCGACGTCACCATGCCCGATTTGAGCGGGCTGGATCTAAGTGGCGGCAGCCACGTGACCCTCAACGACTTTAGTCTAGGAAAGGCTCTAGTGGCAGATCTGTCTGGTGGCAGTCATCTGCGGGGTGACGTCGAAGCGGGAGATGCCACATTTGAACTCTCCGGAGGCAGCTGGGCGACCCTGAGCGGTTCCGCAGGGAATCTGATGGTCAATGCGAGTGGTGGCAGCCACGCTGAGCTTGGCGACCTGGCGGCAGGCGACGTCGATGTTGACGCCAGTGGCGGCAGCCACGCAACGGTAAATTCCAGCGGGGAGCTGAATGCTGTTTCCAGTGGTGGTTCCCATGTCCGCTATCTGGGCAGCCCCACCCTTGGGACGATCGACGCGGATGGCTCCTCCAGCATCAAACAGGAGTGAGGGATGCGACTGGAGCCGAGCCGATCGGCATCGGTAGGACGAAGTGTGTCGGTGTGCCCGTCTACCTCGACGATGTGGTTTCCGAACCCAAGGGAAAAGACGGGGCGCCGTTGGATAGGAGGTGCGAGGGGAAGATAAATGATGAAAGCGGCATGTGAATCGCCGTTGAAATAGAAATCAAAGAAAAGGAGATGAGCAATGACTGAAGTGGTGGAGACGACAGGGGAAAAAGCAGAACGCAAACGCATGGATTCGATCTGGTGGGCTGGCGCGTTGATTTGGGTTGGCCTGGTCCTTGGCGCGGAGTACCTTAACTTCTTACCACGGCTCGGCTTTGGACGCGAATGGTGGCTCTGGATTTTCCTTGGTTTAGGTCCGTGGGCACTTGTATTGAATGGCTATCGAGCCATGTCTGATTTACCGAATCCATCGACGTGGGATTGGATCTGGACGGCTATTTTTCTGCTTGTCGGCCTGGGCAGCTTCTTTAACTTTGCCGGCGAAATCGTCGGCGCCGTTGCTCTAGTGGCGATCGGTGTTGTATTCCTGACCAGGGCGTTGAGGCGCAGCGAATAGGCTTTCATGAACCTCGTCTAGCTTGCGGAGTATGTTTCCAGCGGGCTAGACGAGGGGGGCTAGCCTGCCGGATCGTAAGCAGAAAGAACGAGCCCGAGTGGGCGATTTCAATTTTGTCATGGAAGCTAACACAAACAGAATTCGCTAATCAACAATCATTAAAGAAGGAGAAAGAAAGTGTCTGAAAATTTGAATGTTGAAATGACCACAGGAAAAATAAAGCAGAAAAAAGTTGTGAAGGCTTTAGGGAAAGTTGCTCTTTGGACACTTGCGGTTCTCGCAGGACTGGTTGGCCTGATCCTGGTCTGGGCCTTCCTCTCCTATCCAGCTGAATATCTGTTAAGGTCGATACGCTGGGGAGATTCAGATGTCTATGATTACCAGAAATTCCCGAGCAGACCCCTGGCTGCCAGTTCATCTCCTTACTATTTTAAGGAAGAACCGGCGGAGGCGATGGTGCAGGCCTTATTTGAGCAAAATCCAGCCATTGATGATCTTGATGACTTTCTAGAACAGACTCAAACCCAGGCATTCATCGTGATCCAGAACGACGCCGTCCTGTACGAGAAGTACTTCAATGGCGCAGCACGGGATACGATTGTCACTTCATTTTCTTGCGCCAAACAATGGGATTCAGCACTGATCGGCGCGGCGATCGACGATGGCTACATCCAGGGCGTCGATGACCCGATCACCGACTACCTGCCTGAGTTGGCTGAGCGTGATCCAGCCTTTTCCAACATAACCATATACGACCTTTTGAGAATGTCCTCGGGCATTGAGTACGATGGTCTTGGTGGGTTGGATGGCGACGACAGCAAGACATATTACTACCCTGACCTGCGCAAACTGGCGCTCGAAGAGACCACTGTTGTTGCCTCCCCCGGTTCCGGCTTCCTGTATAACAACTACCATCCCTTGCTATTGGGCATGATCCTTGAGCGAGCATCCGGAATGTCTGTAACAGCTTATCTCGAGACCAGGATCTGGCAACCCATAGGCATGGAGTTCGATGGTACTTGGAGCCTTGACAGCGAGACTTCCGGTTTCGAGAAGATGGAAAGCGGCATCAATGGCCGGGCAATTGATTTTGCCAAATTCGGGCGGCTTTTTCTCAATAATGGAGTTTGGAATGGAACACAGGTCCTCCCGGCCGATTGGATTGTCGAATCGACAAGCCCGGATACCGCCAGTGTTGGCTACTATCCCTACTACAAGTATGGGTGGGAGAGCGAGATGCACGGTGAATCGGACTATGATTATTATGCCGAAGGCCATCACGGTCAGGAAATCTATGTCTCGCCGTCCAAGAATCTGATCATCGTCCGAAATGGCGAAGCCTATGGCGAATTTGGCCAAACATGGCCTGATATATTTTATAAATTCGCCAGCGCTATCGAGCTAGAGGCTGGTAATTAACAAGCCAACTCACCACCATCTGAAAAGAAATCCTTCTCACTTGCATGTGGAACTTCTTAGCCAACAGAATAAAAGGAATAATAAAATGAACAAGCAACAAATTATTCAGGCGATCGTTGTCTTTGCCGTCATTGCCGCTGCGGTATTTGTGGCGATAGATCAGACCTTACCCCCCAACGCGCTACCAGCCAGCGCTCCGGATACCAAGTTTTCGGCTGAACGGGCTATCGAGCACATCAAGGTCATTGCCCAAGAACCTCGTCTAATCGGCGATCCGGGGTTCGATAATGCCCGCGATTATGTCATGGGCGAATTGAGGGCTTTGGGCTTGAGTCCGGAGATCCAGAGGACAACAATCTCCGTCTCGGCGGAGTTGCTGGCGCAATTAGGGAGGCCGCCAGACCTACCAGATCTACCCCCCGAGGAAGTGGAAAATGTCATAGCCAGGATTGAGGGCACCGAAACCCAGGAAGCCATACTGCTTGTGGCGCACCTCGACAGTGTTAGTAGTTCCCCTGGAGCAACGGATGACGGCAGCGGCGTAGCCGTCTTGCTGGAAACCGCGCGTGCGCTGGATGCCGCTCCACCTCCACGCCACTCGGTGATACTGCTGTTCACTGGGCCAGAGGAAACAGGGCTTCACGGCGCAGTAGCTTTTATAGCCGAGCATCCTTGGATCGAGGATGTCAAGTTGGTATTCAACTTTGATGCAGGCGGGCTGACCGGCCCGTCCGAATTGACCAGTACCAGTCCCGATAAAGGTTGGCTGATCCGCGAGGCGGCCAAGGTAGATTCAGCCCTATATGGTACTTCGGCCTCTGGCGAGGGCACCTCAGATTTTAATGCATTCAAGTTTTACGGGTTTTCCGGCTACGCATTTGACTATTCGTGGGACAGACGGATTCATACGCCACTGGACACCGTTGAAAACTTGAATCCGGCCAGTATCCAACACCAGGGCTATCATGCTTTATCTCTGGTACGCCATTTTGGGAACCTGGACTCGCTGGAGGACCCAAAAGACCCAAATCCCATTTACTTTAACATCTTGCGCCTAGGGTTTGTTCACTACCCTACCACTTGGGTTACCCCCATAATGCTGGTTGTCGTGCTGGTTTTTGCCGGTGTAGTAGCCCTCGGTTTCAGGCGCAAAGTCCTGACCCCCGCCGGGATCGGCCTGGGGGCTCTTGTTTATGTGATCGGCTTGATTACCGCCCCATTACTGGCAAGCGGCTTATGGGCATTGCTTTCCAACGTAATCCCTACGTACCAGGTGACTTATCTTGGGCATGCTCCTAATGAGATGCTCCTGTTGACCTTCTTTGCCAGCACTACGCTAGCCCTTACCGCCACCTGGTATGCGTTGATCAAGAAAGTCCGGCAGGTAAGCTCCCCCGATCTGACGATTGGCGCGTATGCCATACTCGCAATTGCCACCGTCGGCTTTGCGATTGCCATGCCAGAGGCGAGCTTTATATCAGCCTGGGCAGGGCTATTCTGCTTTCTCGCCGTGGGGTACTGGTTCTATTCAACGAAAGATGACTTTGAATCATACTCGGTGGGACAGCTTGTGGCACTGGTTCTAGCAGCTTTTGTTGCGATTGCGATGATGCTGCCAATAATCATTGCTAGTTTTTTGGCATCGGAAGCAAACGATTGGTTCCTACCAATAGCCCTCAAGGTCATGTTGTTAGGGATGCTTGTCCCTCAATTGCAGATCATCACCAGACCGAACAAGTGGTGGATGCCCGTGGCAGCGTGGATCACGGCAGCAGTCATACTCGTCGTAGCTACCCTTGGGTAATCTCTTTATGCTGGCGGGGGAGGATGCTTTCCCTCGCCAGTCGGTAACTAAGGAGTACGAATATGAAAAAAACAACCGAAAAATCCGCCCGCCTACACTATCTCGACTGGTTGCAAGTAATGGCGATCCTAGGTGTATTCTTATTCCACGCCGTCCATCCATTTGATGATCTGGCCGACTGGCACATCAAGAACGCGGAAAAAAGCGCCCTTGCGACTTTTTTTGTCGGTTTTTTCAACCTCTGGGGCATGCCGTTTTTCTTCACGATGGCAGGGGCGACCAGCTGGTTCTCACTGCGGCGTCGCACAGCGGGTCGATACATCAGAGAGCGTGTCACCCGACTGCTTATTCCGTTCATCATTGGTTCAATCGTACTGACACCGATCCAAGCCTATTATGAGTTTACCCATAAAGGGTGGTGGGAAGGAAGCTCTATCATCGAGTTTATCTTCAGCACCGAGGCGCGCACCTACTTTTTTACCGAGTACAACTCGATCACTTTCAACCCCGAGATATTTGGAGACTTGGGATACCACCTGTGGTTCGTAGGCTTCTTATTCGTTTTCTCTTTGCTCGCTTTGCCGGTCTTTACCTGGCTGAATGGGGATTCCGGAAAGCGATTTGTTACCTCTTTCGCGCAGCTAGCTAATTGGCGCGGGGGCCTCCTGATATTCGCGATCCCACTTATATTGATCGGTTACTTTTTTCAACCATTTCTCTCTGGATACACGGGCTGGGCGACCTTCTTCTTCCTGTTGGTCTTCTTTATCTTCGGGTACATCCTCATCGCCGACGAACGCTTCATGCGCGCCATCCGCAGGGACTGGTGGCTACACCTGATTCTTGGCATCGCCTGCACGCTATTCTTCTTCTCGGTGGCGGCTGGCGTGCCCGTATGGGATTGGTTAGTGTCACCCGGCACGCCGGGGTTTTATATCTCCTGGACCGCGTGGGGCGTCAATAGCTGGTGCTGGACGATGTTCATAATGTATGTCGGGATGCGGTTCTTGGACTTTAGCAATGAATGGCTCCAATATGGCCGGGAAGCGAGTTATCCCTTCTTCTTTGTCCACCAACCAGTGATCATTTTCATCGCCTTTTACGCCGTGCAGTGGGAGGTTAATCTCCTGATCAAGCTGTTGGTCGTCGTGATCGCCTCTTTTGCCGTATCGCTCGGCTTGTATGAGCTGCTCGTCCGGCGCATTAACCCGGTCCGAGCTTTGTTCGGCATGAAATCGCGCACAAGTAAAAAATCACAGTAATGATCAATCTTGAAAATTAGGAGAAAGAAATGTCTCTTGGATTCAACTACCAAGTGCAACACCGAAGAATGATTAGCGGTGTTCCTGTCCCATACCCCGAATGCACTTGCCAGGTTTACCATCCGCGTGTAGGATAATTGAAACTAACGCTCGCTGGGTTCCAAGTAGTCGAAAATCGTAAGGTCACCCTTGGAAGCCCAGCCTGACGGTCCAAGGCCCTAGTTTTCGGATTCGAACTCATAACCTGAAGGTCCTCAGTTTCCCACGCTTCGCTCTGGACATGCGAATCTGAGCCCCGCTACCTGAGTAGAAAGCGCCTGAGAGGGCGCTTTTTGTCTTATAGAAACAATGTTTAGGTATGTATTCTAGGATTAGGACCAAGGACCCTGGGGATGTTGGTCCATAGGGTTGAATTCTTTAAGGTTTTATGGATTTTCGCAAAACGGGGGGTGGGTAGGGTGCTCATTTAGGATTCAGGCTCGTAACCTCCAGGTCCTTGGTTCGAATCCAGAGTTGCACTTCGTACTTGAATCTAGGCCAATAATGAGACCTAATAGGACAGGATCCGTTGCACGGCGAGATGTACTCGGGGGAATTATCAATGACTACTACCGGCTTGCCGCATGATCCATCCGGATGAGGTTTTTCCATACTAAAGGCTCATTGCTCAACCTTGCTTTTGGACTCATTCTCTTC
>JBARSI010000211.1:0-8865 GCA_049644665.1 Anaerolineales bacterium | reverse complement strand
ACGAACGGGAAATCACGGAGCGCTATATCCAATCGCCTGGTCCTGGAGGGCAGCATGTTAATAAGGCTGCGACCAGCGTCCAGCTACGTTTCGATGTCCAGGGGTCTACTTCCCTCTCACCGGAGGTTAAAACTCGGCTGATGCAGTTCGCGGGAAAGCGCCTGACCAAAGACGGAATGCTCATTATCACCGCACATTCCTTTCGTTCGCGGGAGCGAAACCGGCAGGATGCACGCCAGCGATTAGCCCATTTGATCCGACGGGCGACACGGATGCCCAAGCGCAGGTACAAAACCACTCCTCCTAGGGGTGCCAGAGAGAGACGACTGCAAGCTAAGAAACACCTCGGCAAGAAAAAGCGCCTGCGACACCCACAGCTCGCGCTCGACGATTGACAGATAGGGATTCGCCTGGACAGTCAACAGAGATCGATCCTTTAGGAACTAGACCATGGAGTGCTGATTATGCTTGGTGCGATCGCGGGGGACATCATCGGTTCTGTGTATGAATTTCATCCCCAGAAAACTAAAACCTTCCCTCTCTTCTGTGAGGACTCGAGATTCACCGACGACACGGTTCTGACTATTGCGGTTGCCTCCGCGATCTTGAGCTCCGCGGACTACGGCGCTTCTATCGCGACCTTCGCCGAACGATACCCTCGTGCGGGTTATGGGGGGCTCTTCCTGCGCTGGCTGCAATCCCCCAGCAAAGCCCCATACAACAGTTGGGGCAATGGATCAGCTATGCGTGTGAGCCCCGTTGGATTCGCCTTTGACGCAGTCGACGAAGTACTGCACGAAGCCAGAAAGAGCGCAGAGGTCACGCACGACCATCCAGAGGGTATCAAAGGAGCACAGGCCGCGGCGTTGGCTGTCTATCTGGCGCGTAGTGGAGCAAGTAAAAGGGAAATCAAAGATGAGATCATCAGACGGTTCGCGTATGATCTGAGCCGGAAATTGGACGAGATCCGCCCGACTTACAGCTTCGATGTCTCCTGCCAGGGAACCGTACCTGAAGCGATCATCGCCTTTCTCGAATCAGAGTCTTTCGAAGATGCAATTCGAAATGCGGTTTCACTCGGCGGCGACAGCGATACGTTGGCATGCATCACGGGCGGGATCGCCCAGGCCTTTTACAAAGAGATCCCCGTCGAAATCGAAACAGCCGTCCGAAAACGGCTGCCAATGGAATTTTTCCCAATCCTCGATAAATTTCAATTGACCTTCAGTTTCTAATTCCTTAAATCACGACGTAGGCCAGGGGTTGAATTCCTGAAGAATCGACCCTCCGATGAACTCGCGCAGAATCGAGTTGTCCGGGATCAGCCTGGTATCGCTGGGGAGGAACCAGTCCAGGAAGGTGAGTAGGCGTTTCGCCTCCACGTGCTCTTCCGTCCCGAAGGGAACTTGCCGGATCAAGGGTTCCGCAAGCGGGGCAATGGCAGAGCCTTCATACATCAACGCTGAATTGAACATCACATCGGCGTTTTCCTGAAATGGGAAGATATAACGTTTCTCGCCACGCCGCACAGATTCCCAGCGGCGAATCGTCTCCGCTGCAGAATACCCTCGCCGCTCAGCATCACGCACAATACGGCGGATGAGACGTGTATCCGTAGTGGATACACGGTTCAAGCTATCCAGGTTGAGCTGAGTTAACGCAGAGACATAAACTCGAAAGGTATTCTCGGAAGGGATCTCCGGGATAAGATCGGGATTGAGTCCGTGGATGCCCTCCAGAATGATTAGTTGATCGGGAGCCAGCTTCACTTCCTCTCCTGGTTCACGTGTCCCCGTGATGAAGTTATACACGGGTAGATGTACTTGCTCCCCCTGAATTAACTTCTGTAAGTCATGGTTCAGCCGCTCAAGATCGAGCGCCTGGAGCGATTCATAGTCATACTCACCATTTTTGTCCAGTGGTGTTTTATCGCGATCGACAAAATAATGATCCAGTGCGAGCGGGAAGGGTGATAAACCTCGCACCAGTAGTTGAACCGAGAGCCGCTTTGAGAATGTTGTTTTTCCGGAAGCGGACGGACCAGCGACAAGGATCAAACGCGTTGTCCCGTGTTCCACGGCAATTCTCGCCGCAATCTCAGCAATCCGCCCTTCGTGCAGGGCTTCAGAAACAAGGATCACCTCCCTCGCCCGCCCGGCGAGGATTGCATCGTTCAGCGCGCCGATGTTGGGAATGCCCAGGGTGTGCAGCCAATGGCCATATTCTCGAAATGTGTTCAGCAGTGTCGAGTAATCCGGAAGCGGCAGTATCTTTGTGGGTTCATGCCGTCTCGGAAAACGCAGTGTAAACCCACTGCCGGTTTTTTCCAGAGCAAACCATTGGAGATATCCAGTTGAAGGGACCATGTATCCATGGTGATAATCCCGATGCGACTTAAGTTGGTAGAGGACCAGTCGGGTCTTCTTCCGATGCTCCAACAGCCGGACCTTATCTGTGTACCCTTTCTCTGTGAAATACTCGATCGCTTCGGCCACCGATGTGCTCGTTTTTGCAAAGGGCAAGTCGTCCTCAACGAACTCCCGCATCCGATCTTCAACCTTCTGAAGCTCGGCATCGGTCAGAGGGTCGCTGTCGGTCACATCGCAGTAGTACCCTCCCGAGGAGACGGAGTGATCCACGGTCAATTTCGCAAGTGGATGCAGTTCCTCAAAGGCTGCCGCCAATAGAAAGGTCAACGAACGGCGGTATATCCGCATGCCGTCGGCTGATCCCATCGTTACCGGTCGAACCCGAGAGTCCATCTCGATCGAATAGGGTAATTCACGCAACTCGCCATTGACCACAGCGCCTACGATCGGCGCCTGTGGTGTGAGTACGTTTAGGAAAGTCTCCAGTTGACTTCCCCTGGGACCTTCCAGGATTTGATTGTCCGGCAAATAGATTTGAACGGTCTCCCGCTTCTTGACCTCACGGATGACCGAATCTGACTTACGGGTCATTCCCAGAACCTCGTTTCGGTGATTTCATTCTACCGCATTCCGCCTGTCTCACGAAACTACCATTGGCCTCTAGCGGGTTCAGGGTTCATTGAGAAAATTCAGGTATTGTGAGGAAAATCATTGCCTCTTCTTGACCTCAGAATTATTAGGGAACCGGGGCTGATTCCCCTCGTTCAAGCAAAGCGCCTACCCTGTCCCGGGCAGGCGCTTTGCTACTTGAACAGATATTCACCCCTGAAGCCGCCTCCCTGAGACGGCTATCTGTTATGGGGTTTGGTCTAGATAGAGAGGTCGGCAGCACAGCACCAGCTGCCGCGCAGCCTGCACTTCATCCAGTCTTCCGACCGGAGTTTTATGAGGAGCACTTTTTAGGATATCTGGATCCTCGCGGGCTTCCTTGGCGATCGCAAGCATCGCCTCGATGAAGGCGTCGAGACTCTCTTTACTTTCTGTCTCTGTGGGCTCGATCATAAGCGCCTCGGGCACAATCAACGGGAAGTAATTCGTCGGGGGATGGAAGCCGTAATCCATCAACCGCTTGGCGATATCCAGGGCATGGATATCAGGCGCATCTTCCCAATGACCTTCGGCGACGAATTCATGCATGCAGATGCGGTCGAAGGGAACTGTGTAGGCATCGCGCAGCTTCGCCAGCAGGTAATTGGCATTTAGTACAGCGTAATCGGATACCGCCCGAAGGCCCGATTTCCCCAACATGCGCATGTAGGTGTATGACCGGATGATGATGCCAAAATGTCCGTGGAAAGCTTTCACCCTGCCGATGCTCTTTTCCGGTTTAACAAGCCCATATAACGGCGGTTTCGCTTCATCGCCTTCGTCAACAATGCCCACCACCGGATTCGGCAGGAAGTCGACCAGTTTCTCGACGACACCAACGGGGCCTGAACCTGGACCACCACCGCCGTGCGGCGTGGAGAAGGTCTTATGAAGATTGTAATGAAGCACGTCAATTCCGAGGTCACCGGGCTTGACCACGCCGAGCAGGGCGTTCATATTCGCCCCATCACCATAAATCAACCCACCGCAGCCGTGGACCAGATCGACAACTTCCTGAACATGCTCTTCGAAGAGTCCTAAAGTATTGGGGTTGGTGAGCATCAACCCGGCGATGCGCTCATCACAATGCTTCTTGAGCTCAACCAGGTCGATATTGCCGCGGGCGTCAGAGGGGATTTCGATCACCTCCATCCCGCTCATCGTTGTGCTGGCGGGATTGGTCCCATGAGCCGAGTCGGGGATGAGGATCTTGATACGTTCCGTTTCACCGCGGTCATGATGGTATGCCCGGATGATGAGGATCCCTGTCAGCTCTCCGTGCGCTCCCGCCGCGGGCTGGAGGCTCACTCCGGCGAACCCACCGATCTCCATGAGCCATTCTTGCAGAGCATACATCATCGCCAGGTTACCCTGGGCTGTTTCAGGATCCTGCAATGGATGGGTCAATGCGAAGCCGGGAAGCCGTGCCATGTCCTCATTGACTTTGGGGTTGTACTTCATCGTACATGACCCCAGGGGGTAGAAGCCCGTATCCACACCGTGGTTCAATTGAGAGAGGCGCACAAAATGGCGCACGACGTCGTTCTCAGCGACTTCTGGCAAGGGTAAGTTCTCCCGCACCAGACCCTCTGGGAGTTTCGTTTCAGGAACGTCTACTGCCGGCAGCGATACACCTTTGCGCCCAGGAGAGGATAACTCATAAATCAGAGGCTCAGTCATTGGAGACCTCCTCTAGCGCGGCCACAAGGTCGTCGATCTCTTCCTTGGCGATCACTTCCGTGACGGCGATCAACATATGGTCCTTCAAGTCAGGATATTCTTGACCCAGGTCAAACCCGCCGAGGATGTCCCACTCGAGCAGGTGATCGTTGATCTCTGCAACCGGCCGCGGGCATTTAACGACGAATTCGTGGAAGAACGGATGCTTATTCCAGAGCTTAAAGCCTTTCAGCGCCCCGATTCTTTCTGCGGCGTAATGAGCCTTGTGATAGCAGAGTTCTGCGACCTTCCGTAAGCCTTGCTTGCCTATCACACTTAAATAAACTGTCGACGCGAGCGCCATCAAACCCTGATTGGTACAGATATTCGAAGTCGCTCTATCGCGACGGATGTGTTGTTCGCGCGGGGTCAGCGTGAGCACAAAGCCGCGCTGCCCGCGGTCATCTACCGTCTCGCCCACCAGGCGTCCGGCCATCTTGCGCACGAATTTATCTTTCGTTGTGAAGATGCCCACGGTGGGGCCACCGTAGGAGAGTGAAATACCAAGAGGTTGGCCGTCACCGACGACGATGTCGGCGCCGAAGTCGCCAGGGGGTACGAGCATCCCCAGGGCCAGCGGATTTACCACAACACAGAAGAGCGCTCCGCTTTCCTGCGCAGCCTCTCCCAGAGCCGAGAAATCCGTGATATTGCCAAAGAAATCCGGGTACTGCACAGCCACGAGCGCCGTGTCCTCATCCAGCATGCTCATAATCTCGTTGGGTTCGGTCGCGCACTTTTCGTCGCCCGTGATCGTGAGTCCCATGCCCTGCGAGTACGTACGCACGACCTGACGATAGTGGGGGTGGACCGCTGGAGAGATCACAATCTTGTTGCGTTTGCCGCGGTGGTGATTCAGCGCCAGGATTACGGCCTCCGCCAATGCAGTCGCTCCATCGTAGTGGGATGCATTGGAGACATCCATCCCGGTCAATTGGCTCATAAGGCTCTGATACTCAAAGATCGCCTGAAGCGTCCCTTGAGAAATTTCCGGCTGGTAGGGGGTATAGGCCGTGTAGAACTCGTTGCGGCGCAAGGTGTGGTCGACGACGGAAGGGATGAAGTGGTTATATGCGCCAGCGCCTAAGAAACAGGAGGTGTGGAAGACCTCTAAGTTGGCCTCCGAAAGGGCCTGCAGTTCCTGAGTGATTTCCAGCTCCGAAATAGGATCGGGGAGATCGAGATCCGGGAAACGCACATCCTCGGGAATGGCTTCATAAAGGTCATCTATACGATCCACGCCAACCACCGCCAGCATCTCCTGGCGGTCTTTATCGGTATGGGGGATGTAAGTCATTAGTGCTCTCGCTCCTCGTTTAACTTCTCATATGCTGCCGCATCCATCAGGCCGTCCAATTCAGAGGGGTCGCTGATCTCGAATTTCACCATCCAGGCTTCGCCATACGGATCCGTGTTCACCAATTCCGGCGTGTCGGCCAGATTCTCGTTGATCTCCGTGATGACGCCGCTGACAGGCATATTGACATCGGCGGCGGCTTTCACCGATTCCACCGCAGAGTGAGGTTCACCCTTTTTCAGGGATTCACCTATGGGGGGGGTGGTCTCGACGTAGACGATATCCGACAATTGATCCTGGGCATAATCGGTAATTCCGGTCGTGCCGATGTTCCCTTCAACTCGGACCCATTCGTCGCTCTCTGTGTACTTTAAATCCTTTGGGTACTCCATTCTGACCTCCTTGAAGATTAGCTTCTGGGTACTGCGCGCAGAGCACACACTGATCGGGGTGTGCGCCCTCTGTCATAAACCTGAGAGATTCGTCCCTTGCGGGGATTTGCCCCTTCGGTGTCCTGAGACTTTCCAGAGGTGCGGCCAGATCGGGTCCTTTTACCTGAGAGTTTCATCGCATGCCTGCACGCTTATATGCGATTTGCCCCTTCGGTGCCCTGTTCGTGCCGGGTCTCTCCCCGATCTGTGCAAATTCTTATTCTCATTCTAAGAGATGCATGAGAGGGGAGTCAAGGTGAAGGAAGGGTAGCTATGATCAGGATGATCACCTTCAAGGGCAATAGGAAGCAGCTCGGATAGCTGCAGTTCTGAGTTACCACATGGACCAATCTATTGGTGTTGAGGACTCTCGCTTGTTAAGCAGCGCCGACAAATGCCTGCGAGTCTTGGCAGAGATGCCTCGCTCTCCAGAAGGATGAATGCCTATAACGCAAGGAGCGGCGTGACGTCGGCTGTGCCGGTCTGCGCCGACACTTCTGTCCGAAGCGCCACGCCGCTCCATCCCTGAAGATCCCACAGGCATGAGAAATCCCCCTCAGGGATCGTCACAAGGTCGACAAAAAATGTCGTTGCACACAACCCTGCGACCGTTTGCGGTGCAACCAATGATTATGACGAACTATCCATCCCTGCCGGAACGGGCATTATCGGGATGGGATTGGTGAAAACAAAAAGCGCGGCGAACTTCGCCGCAGCTGTAAGAAACAAGAAGATCTTCATGCTCTCCCCCTCCTGGATAAAGAAGAACCGGGAGTAGTACTATAATACTACATGGCTACACTTTAGCATGACACCTTGCACTCTGTCAAGAATTTGGGATAGATATTCCCTTGAAACACCAAGAGGAGAGAACACATCCTTCATCCGCTCTCCCGTTTTCTGCCCCTTTGAGGGCGGTCCCCTCCCACAAATCCCACTCCCCGGATCGCATCTCTGGGAAAAAAGTTTCAAAGTGAAGAAAAGCGACCTGCCCTAGTTGGTTAATCTTCCTTGAAATCCACTCACCCCTCAATGGCACACCATTCCTTTCGCCCTTAATCGATTTGTACTTTTTCGCTTATCAGGTCAAAATTCCCGACCTAACAGCAGAGCATGGTAAGATGTTGGATAAACATCACTTGCCACGGAAGCTTTCATGTCATATTCTGTACCTTGATATTCCAGATCCATTTGTATGGGGAGGGAATAAGGACTCAATGCATCCATCGGTAGGAATGAGGGTAATCATCACCCACACGAGGCGAAGTTGTTGTTCTCAAGCGATTTTCCTGTCGGGGGGAATACCCCAGGGAACAACTTTCTCCTTGCCGCCATTTCAATAACATATCGAAACGGGTTCGGTTTCTTGAACCCGTTTTTGCGTCTGTTCAATCATGGTAATTTAAATCCAGTCAAGGAGGTGAGACGGCGGAAAAGGATCTGAAGTCAGTTGTCTGAGTTAAGCATTACCAACCGATTGAGAGGAGAGAAGGGAAGATGTTGAAAAAGGTTATCGCAATCGCGTTTTTTATGGCCATCATCGTCGGCGCATGCGCCCCCGCTGGGCCGGATACGATTAAGATCGGCGTGAACGCACCCATCACCGGTGACATCCCGAAAGTCGGCGAAGGCACCAAGTTTGCAGCGGAAATGTGGCTTGAGGCAATCGGCGGAGAGCTCGAGATCGGCGGAAAGACATACGCGATCGAGCTGGTCATCGAGGACAACGAGGCCAAGGGCGAATCGGCCGCGGCGGTCAACCAGAAACTGACCACCCAGGATGAAGTGCTCGTGATCGTCGGACCTCAGTCATCGAAACAGGCTGTTCCGGCAGGCGGCGTCGCTAACGACAACAAGACCCCGATGGTCAGCCCGTGGTCGACCAACCCGGCCACCACGCTCGACCGACCCTGGGTCTTCCGCACACCATTCCTTGATCCATTCCAGGGACCGGTTATCGCCAATTTCGCCACTGAGGAATTTGGCTTCACCAAGGCAGCCGTGCTTTACGACGTTGCCAGTGACTACCCCAAAGGTCTGGCGGATAACTTCAAGACCGGGTGGGAGGACATCCACGGCGCAGGCTCCGTCGTCGCCTTCGAGAGCTTCACCACCGGCGACACGGACTTCAGCGCTCAGCTCACCAAGATCATGGATTCCGGCGCGGAATTCATCTTTTCACCGCAGTACTACAATGAGGTGGCGTTGATCGTCCAGCAGGCTCATGAGCTCGGCTTCAATGCACCCATCGTGGGCAGCGACAGCTGGGGTTCGGCAGAGCTTGTAAACCTCTGTGGCGAGGACTGCTACGGATTGTTCTTCAGCACCCACTACGCCGCCGACGGTGCGACTGGCGCTACCAAAGACTTCATCGACGCCTACAACGCCAAGCATGGTTACG
>JBARSI010000210.1:0-24389 GCA_049644665.1 Anaerolineales bacterium | reverse complement strand
GGTAGAATCAGAGTTGGGAAAGGGGGCGACCTTCACAGTTGTATTGCCCGTATCGAATAAATAAGCTCAGGGCGGCGAGTTAATAAGCAGCGTGTGACCCATTGGTCATACGCTCTTCCCTTAAATGGCACCTCCGCCAGCGTGATGAAGTGATATGCCGGCGGAGGCTTTCGCCAAAGGAGGAGACAGCGATGAGCATAGGAGTGCCCCGTCTCTCGTCTCCGAGCGTTATAATACTTGGGTAGTCTTGGGCGATCCATTGAAGAAGATCATTGGCGCCGCGTGACTTTCTTCCCCGCATTGAGGTCCGCCAAAATCATAGCCTCAAAGGGACCATTTAATGTGGAGTTAATTTCGGTCTCAGACCCAAAGTACCTGCAGGAAAGTCACTGTGTTCGCCCGAGATGTCGTCAGACGAGATATCTAAATTCATAGCATGAATGAAGAAAAAAGACTCCAGCAGCGTTTACAGCGCATCGCGCGAAATAAGTCAACCCGAAAGACTTCACGTACGAAGCCACGTCGAGACGTTTCCGGATTACAGCCAGGAGAGCCACAGGAAACACCGCATGGCACGGCATATATCATCGAAACTCAATATCCGGGAACTCAAGAGCACGGTTCACGCCGATTAAATTCGTTGACAAATTTCGAGTCGAAGTTGACCGCAGAGATTGCGACGGATCCCGCTCTTGAGGGAATCGATTTAGACGATCTTGTTTTTCTCGACACCGAAACCAACGGGCTGGCTGGAGGCGCGGGAACGGTTGCGTTCCTTGTTGGGATCGGGAAGTTCATTGAAGGGGATTTCTGGTTGCGGCAGTATTTCCTGCGCGACCTTAGCGCTGAGCAGGCTATGCTGCATGCCATCGAGAGCGATCTCGGATCCGACGCAGGTTTCGTCACCTTCAACGGTCGGACTTTCGATGTTCCCCTTCTGGAAATGCGCTTCACCCTTGGCATGCGCAAGCGCTTTCCACTTTCGGGATGGCCACATTTAGATTTACTCTACCCTGCAAGACGATTGTGGCGCAGAACGTTACCCGATTGCAGATTAAACACGATCGAACGCGAGGTTCTTGGAGTCCAACGAAGTGGGGAGGATGTCCCCGGCGAGTTGATTCCTGGTCTCTATCTGGATTATCTGCGTACGGGCGATCCCAGGGAGATGGAGCGCGTCATCTACCATAACGCGGTGGATATCCTCAGCCTGGTGGGGTTGACTGGGGAAGTCCTTGATCGTCATCGAACGGATGCGCTCTCGAATTTATCGGCGGCGGAGGCTTTTGGGGTGGCTCGATGGCACCAAGGTGCCGGGAGGCGCGGGTCAGCGGAATCAGCTTATCGAGCGGCGATTGAGAGCAGCGATCCCGAGATCCGACTCGAGGCGCTTCGCCATCACACTGTGTATTTAAAGCAGTTGGGGCAGCGCGATCAAGCGGTTGATGGATGGAAACAATGGCATAAATTGAAGCCGGACGATCCGCGCCCATGCATCGAATTGGCGATGTATTACGAGTGGCATGCTAGAGATCTAGACATGGGAAAAAACTGGGCGGAGGTCGGGTTGACTTGCTTATCCAATTGGGCGAATGATTGGCGTTGCGAGGAAATCGGCAAAGATCTTCAGCATCGAATCAATCGCCTGAAACGGAAGTTGGATAGCCGTCCCTAAAAGCGGATTGGGAAAAAAAACAATTTCAGTACATATAGGGATAACCACAGCGCCAGTTTGTACTCCGTGCGCGATCCATGGGACATAGATCAAATCCCCTCGCCTTTTGCCCCCCCTGTATCGAATCAGGAACCAAAGCATGACTTCCGACTCCACTTGCAGACCTAAGTCGGGATCTCTATTTCCATAACTTTTCTCGGGAACTGAGATTTATGACGTCAGGATGATCGCGGTCGGACTTTGCCGGAGACCTCATCGAGCTCGTGTTTGACGGCATGGTAGAGATGATCGGCTTTTAGCTCATGCAGTGTGTAGCATGGTCCGCCCAGATGATCAGCCAGACCCTGGGCCAGACCTTGGTCAAACGCGGCGTGCTCCATATTGATTACTATCGAGCGGACACCCTGGTCTAGGAGGCGTTCAGCTGCTCGATGCGCCTCTTCCTGAGGCGGCAAATCGCCCATCGAGACATTGCCGGCGCCATCGGTGAGGAGGACCATTAATGAGAGCACTTCGGGGTGGGTGTTTGTCTCCTTACGGAAAACTTCGCTTGCCAGATTTAAGCCTGCTGAGAGTGGGGTTTTGCCGCCGACAGGTATGTCTGCCAGGGCGCGGTGTGCGAGGTGGACGGAATTCGTCGGCGGCATCACTGTCAGGGCGCGATCTTTTTGGAAGACGATCAACCCTACCCGATCCCTGCGCTGGTAGGCATCTGTGATTAGAGAAAGAATGGCGCCTTTGGTCGCCGACATCCGCTCGGCGACGGCCATTGACCAGGAGGCGTCCACGACAAAGAGGATCAGGTTGGGCGCGCGGCTGACGCGAACTTTGCGCTGCAGATCCGGTGGGAGAATGGCGAAGGAGACGTGTTTGCGTTGTTCACTGCGCGAGAGTTGGTGTGGGGCAGCAGCGCGGATGGTTGCATCAAACGCGATATCAGCGGTCTTTTCTTTTACCGGTCTTGCCTGGATGTATCGCCCGCGTTTGTGTTCTGTTCGAGTGCGGGTTCGCCGCCCGCTCTGACGACGGGTCAAGCGATCGATGTGCCCTTCGAGCTTGCGCGGCACGAACGAATGGCCGACCTTAACTTTATCGCCGCCTTCCCACCATCGAGCATGAATGGTTTCCGGTGTGGATTGTCGAACCGGCTCTGAGGATCCCTGCTCTTTTGAGGTCTCGGCGTTGTCATCGGCTAGGGTTGCTGGAGGTCTTTTTTTTTAGCACCAGGTTCTTCGGCGCCATCTGATGGATCTGCACTTTCGCCGCCACTATTGAATTCCGACTGGATCTGCTCGATCAAGTTCTCGATGTTTTCGATATTGACATCTACTTGTTGGAAAGGTCCTCGTCGCAGGCGGTGTGGGAGGGCTAATTCCGAGGCGAGTGCGATGTCGCGCTCGTTGATACACATGCGCCCCTCGAAAGCTGCGTGAGCACGTGCGGCTTTGAGAATCACAAGGTCTGCCCGGTGACCATCCACTTGAAGGGAGGCTGTAAGCGCGGCGATCGAAAGTAAATCGCGCTTGCTGTAGGTTACATCGTTGAGTATTTTGCGCGCGGCGCCAATCTCGTCGGAGAGTTTTTTCTCCTGGTCTAGCCATTGGCCGCGAAAGGCCTCTGGTCCCGCCTCGAACCCCAGATTGCGTTCCATGATGGAAACCCGATCGCGCGGATCAGGCAAACCGCGTATTTCCACGGAGAGTGCGAATCGGTCGAGGAGCTGCGGGCGCAGGTCGCCCTCTTCCGGGTTCATTGTTCCGACAAGGATGTAGCGGGCGGGGTGAGTAAATGAGATCCCTTCGCGCTCCACGATATTCATGCCCAATGCGGCGGAGTCCAAGAGGAGATCGACGACATGATCGTCAAGCAGATTCACTTCGTCGATATAGAGGAGGCCCCGGTTGGCTGCGGCGAGAACGCCGGGCTCGAAATGGCGCTCACCTTCCTTGATCGCTCGTTCGATGTCGAGTGTTCCGACAACCCGGTCCTCGGTGGCCGAGACGGGAAGGTCAACAAAGGACGTCTTCCGTATCGCCACCGGGAGTTTCTCGCCGTGAGCGATGCGCTCACGGCATTCTGTACACAAGCTCGTCGTTTGTTGAGGATCGCAATCAAACCGGCAATCTGCGACAACCTCCACTTCCGGGAGCAGTACGGCCAACGCGCGGGCGGCGGTGGATTTTGCCGTGCCGCGCTCGCCCCGGATTAATACACCTCCGATGCGAGGGTTGACAGCGTTCAGAATCAGGGCGCGCCGCATGCGCTCCTGTCCAACAATCGCGGTAAATGGATAGACAATTGCCATTTATACACCTGCGCGCGGATTATACCCTATCCAGATATCCAAGATAAGTTGAAGGTTTACAATAGGGATGAGTGCTTTTATAATGCGCATCAACCCACCAAACGGAGATACTAAGTATATGGAGCACAATGAGGAGACCTTCGGGGAAGAAATCTTTCCGGATAAGGAGGTTGAAGCCCGGGAGGAACACCCGATGGAAGCCCTGCTTCAAGCAGAGGCCTATGAAATGAAGACGCCGAGAAGCGGCGAAATTAAAACGGGCACGATTGCTCGCATCACCGATTCGGACATCCTGGTAGATATTGGTACAAAGTCAGAGGGAGTCATTCCCGGCCGAGAACTCGAGCAGCTCTCCGATGAGCAGCGAGAGGCTATGGTCGTTGGGAAAGAATTGGAAGTTTATATCGTCCGGTCTTCGGGCCGCGACGGTTCGATGGTGCTGTCAATCTCGCGTGCGAAAGAAGAACAGGATTGGAAAGAAGTCGAAGATCTTCAAGAATCGCGCGAGGTCTATGATGGGACAATTTCGGGGTATAACAAGGGCGGTCTTATTGTTAAGTTTGGACATCTTCGAGGCTTCATCCCTGCCTCCCAAGTCAGCATCTCGCGACGGCGCCGTTCAGAGGGGGAAACGCCCGATCAGCGATGGGGCGAGATGGTTGGTGAGCCGATTGTGGCGAAGGTGATTGAAGTTGATCGACGCCGGAATCGCTTGATCCTCTCAGAGAGAGCGGCATCGAGGGAATCGCGCGATGCGTTAAAAGAGCGACTCATCACGGAACTGGAGCCAGGCGAAGAACGCACAGGTACGGTTATCAGCCTGGCGGATTTCGGCGTGTTCGTGGATATCGGAGGCGCCGATGGATTAGTCCATATCTCAGAATTATCCTGGAAGCGCGTAGCACATCCGAAGGAGCTCGTGAAAGTCGGTCAGGAAGTGAAAGTAAAGATCCTTGGTGTCGATCCGGATCGAAAACGGATCAGCCTCTCTATGCGTGAACTGGAACCTAATCCCTGGAATGAAGTCATGGAGGGTTTCCAAGAGGGGCAGCTTATTGAGGGGACTATTACCAAGCTCACGAAGTTCGGAGCATTTGCATCTCTGACAGGAGCGGAGGAATTTGAGATAGAAGGCTTAATTCATATCTCGGAGCTTTCTGATCAAAGAGTTGAGCACCCGCGAGAGGTGGTCCAAGAAGGGCAAATTCTCACCCTAAGGTTGATCAAGATCGACATGGAACGAAAGCGGCTTGGATTAAGCTTAAAGAAAGTCGCTTCCCCTGAGTTCGCTGAGAGCGACTGGCAATCGGCAATGCAGGACGCTGAATCTGAAGAAGCGGTCCAGGCGGAACTACCGGAAGAAATCGAAGATTTCGACGCGGCATTAGAATCTGAGGCCGCGGATCTTCCGCCAACGGAAATTGCTGAGTTTGAGTCAGACGACGTGGCTGAAGAGGCGGAAGGAGATCTGACCGCCGAAGCTAGTCTCGATGAAGCTGAAGAAGAGGCAGGTCCTGAGGAAGCTGTTGAAGAAGCTGAATCTGAGGAAGCTGTTGAAGAGGCTGATCCTGAGGAGGCCGTAGAAGAAGCTGAATCTGAGGAAGCCGCGGAAGAAACGGATCTCGAGGAAGTTGTTGAAGACCCCGATTCTGGTGAAGGCGCTCCCGAGGGGATAGAAGAGGAAGAGCCCTCCGCTGACGAATCTTGATCTTTGTCCAGTTGATATAAACCGGGCGCGTGCGTGAGCGTCCGGTTTTTTTATGTTTTATGGGGATGGTGAAATTGTCCCATTTCAATAAACACAACCTAATCTTTGGTAAAATAAGATATACCAGGGGGGGAATTGCACTGAAAGGTGCGGAGGGCATCTAGTGGCCGACAAAATGGAACGCTTCACGCAACGGGCGCGAAGAGTACTAAGCTTAGCCCATGAAGAAGCGGAAAGATTGCACCATAATTACATTGGGACGGAACATCTCCTCTTAGGCTTGATGCGCGAGGAAGGTGGTGTCGCGGGGCGGGTCTTGCGTGAACTCGGCCTCGAAACTGCCCGGGTGAAGGAGATGGTGGAGCGATTGACAGGCATCGGTCGTCACACCTCAGGCAGGATTGAACTGGCTCCAGCTACTGAACAGGTGCTGCAGGTAGCGATTGAAGAAGCGCGCCGGATGGGGCATCACTATATCGGCACTGAGCACTTGCTTCTCGGGATGGTCCGCCAAGGCGAGGGCGTTGGCCTCGAAGTCTTGCGGCGACTGGGGATCACGCCCGAGCAGATCCGTCGTCAAACCACGCGAATACTTCAAGAGAGTTCCTCAAGCCGTTCTGTAAAGAGGGAGCGGTCGAAAAAGGCAGAATCAGGCTCCAAGACTCCACTTGTAGATCAACTCGCAACGAACCTGACAACGCTGGCTGAAGAGGGCAAGCTCGATCCGGTTATTGGCCGCGAGATGGAAATTGAGCGCGTAATACAGATTCTTGCGCGCAGAACAAAAAACAATCCGGCTCTAATTGGCGAACCGGGCGTGGGCAAGACCGCAATTGTAGAGGGTTTAGCGCAGCGGATTGTTGCTGGTGAGATACCCGGTCCTCTGCTCGGGAAACGTGTCCTTCAACTCGACGTCGGTTCTCTTGTTGCGGGGACAATGTACCGAGGCCAATTCGAAGAACGACTTAAGCGCGTGATTGATGAGCTGAAATCTTCAGAGGCGATTCTCTTCATCGATGAAGTACACATGATCGTTGGCGCGGGCTCGGCAGGGTCATCTGTAGATGCCGCAAATATTCTCAAGCCAGCGCTATCCCGCGGCGAATTGCAGGTGATTGGGGCGACGACTCTGGATGAGTATCGAAAACATATTGAGAATGATGCCGCTCTGGAGAGGCGCTTCCAGCCGGTCATGGTGGATGAACCGACGATCGAGGAGACAATCAGCATATTGCGTGGTGTTCGCAAGCCGTATGAAGACCACCATAAACTTATCATCACCGATGAGGCGCTTGAATCTGCTGCCCATCTTTCCGCTCGTTACGTAACTGATCGTTTCCTGCCGGATAAAGCCATCGATTTGATCGATGAATCATCTTCACGCGTGAGGATGTATAAGAGTCCGGAGGCGGTTTCACTGCGGGAGATCATTAAGAACCTGCGCGAGACGCGCGAGGCGCATGCCCTTGCCGTGGACGAAGCGCGCCATGACGATGCCCAAGAGTTGGTTGAACGAGAAGCGGGGCTTGAAGAGAAGCTGGCATTACTTCGAACCGCGTGGGATCGCAGCGAGAGCGGACCACGGGTGACGAAGGACGACATCGCCGAAGTAGTCTCAATGTGGACAGGGGTTCCCGTGATGCAGATCGCGGAGGCGGAATCCGAGCGATTGATGCAAATGGAGGAAGTGCTCCATGAGCGCATCATCGGACAGGATGAGGCGATCACTGCGATCTCAAAAGCGGTGCGTCGATCTCGAGCAGGCCTGAAGGATCCCAGGCGGCCAATAGGATCCTTTGTGTTCTTGGGTCCAACCGGCGTAGGCAAAACCGAGTTAACGAAAGCGTTGGCTGAGTTCATGTTCGGTTCCGAAGATGCGCTCATTCAGATCGATATGTCGGAGTTGATGGAACGCCACTCGGTGAGTCGACTCGTCGGCGCACCGCCAGGATACGTTGGATACGAGGACGCGGGGCAATTGACCGAGGCAATACGGCGTCGACCTTACTCCATCATTGTTTTTGATGAGGTGGAGAAAGCACATCCAGAAGCCCATAATATACTCCTGCAAATTATGGAAGAGGGCCAGCTCTCTGACGCCCGCGGCCGGAAGGTTGACTTCCGCAATGCCATCATCGTCATGACCTCAAACGTGGGTGCGGATTTGATCAAGCGTCAATCGCAATTAGGCTTCGATCTACCTCGGGACGAAGAAGCTGAGGATCGTCTCGCATATGACGAGATGCACAAGAAGCTGACTGAGGCAATGAAGAAGGTTTTCCGCCCGGAATTTCTGAATAGGGTCGACTCTGTTATGGTCTTCCATGCACTAAGCAAAGAACAAATCTCGAAAATAGTAGAACTCGAGCTGGCGAAGGTATCGACGCGACTGGATGAGTATGAAATTAAGCTTCTTGCTACTGACGAGGCAAAGGCGAAACTCGCTGATCTTGGGTATGACCCAGAGATGGGCGCGCGGCCCTTACGAAGGGTGATCCAAAATCGTGTAGAGGATCAGCTTTCAGACGAATTGCTGACAGGGCGATTTGCCGCCGGGGATGAAATACTTGTGGACGTTGAGGAAGATGAGATTGTATTACGCCTATCCACCAAGGAGCCGGAGGGCGAACCTCAAACAGCGGTTGCTGCGGGGTGATCAGACTTCCCTGAGAATGATGTATAGACCCGACGAGACGTCGGGTCTTTTGTTTCCCGGGCGCGAGCTAACTGTATAATCTTGATGAGGAGGTCGAGTGGCAAAATCTCGAACGCAATATGTCTGCCAGGAATGTGGGCGGACGGCGCCGAAAGCTTTGGGGCGCTGCCCGCAGTGCGAAGCTTGGGGAAGCATGGTCGAAGAAGTGGTGGCACCACCCCGGGAAAGAAAACGTGGTGCAGGATCGCGAAGTGCGGGTGTGCCGAAGCGCTTGTCGGAAATAGCAGGTGATCCTGAGGAAAGGATTCATCTGGGGATTGCAGAGTTCGCTCGAGTTCTTGGTGGCGGGATTGTCCCCGGATCGGTGGTTTTGATCGGCGGTGATCCCGGTATTGGTAAATCGACATTGCTGCTGCAAATGGCACTCGCATTGTCTGAGCGTGAACGTGTTCTCTATGTTTCTGGTGAGGAGTCAGAGCGCCAGATGAAGACGAGAGCACATCGACTAGCTCGGTCTGAAACTCTGGCGCATGAGTTATTTATTCTGGCCGAGACTGATCTGGAGTCCATCACACAGCACACCGAGCAGGTTGCGCCGAGCGCATTGGTGATTGACTCGATTCAAACGATGCACTTCTCTGAGTTCGAATCCAGTGCGGGTTCGATTACCCAGGTTCGTGAGTGTGCGGCCCGGCTTCAACGCCTGGCAAAATCTTCCGGGATCGCAGTCTTCCTTGTTGGTCACGTGACCAAGGAAGGAGCGATCGCCGGACCGCGCGTAATGGAACACATCGTTGATACTGTGCTGTATCTCGAGGGCGACCCCTATCATGCTTACCGCATCCTGCGCTCGGTGAAGAATCGCTTCGGAGCGACCACCGAAGTTGGTGTTTTTGAGATGCAGCAACACGGGTTGGTTGAGGTGTCGAATCCTTCAGAGGCATTTCTCGCTGAGCGTGTTGTGAACGCCCCCGGTTCGGCTGTAGCGGTGACGATGGAGGGTACGCGCCCGCTTCTGGTCGAGATTCAAGGACTCACCAGCAAGACCTCATTTGGGAATCCCCGTCGTACGGCCAATGGCATCGATATTCACCGTTTGCTGCTCACCGTCGCAGTTCTCTCGCGAAGGGTTGGCCTTCGTCTTGAGGATCAGGATGTCTTTATCAATGTTGTGGGAGGCCTGCAAATCAGTGAGCCGGCTGCAGATCTGGCAACTGCAATAGCAATCGCATCCTCGTTGTCGGACAAGCCGGTTCCGGCGGATGTCGCACTCATCGGTGAAGTTGGGCTCACAGGTGAGCTAAGGGCGGTGGCGCAGATCCCTGCTCGCCTGCAGGAAGCAGCAAAACTCGGTTTCAAGCGGGTTGTGATTCCGAAGCAGGTGCGCGGAGAACCTCCTGCGCCGGAAGGATTGGAGATCTTTCCCGCCCGCTCTGTGAGGGAAGTGTCCGCGCGGCTCTTGGAGTGATACCCGGCGGCGCCGAGACAGTAATATGCCCTTTTCTTGCCTGATTTGGCGTACGAGACCATCCTGCTCACACACCATAGGCAATGTTCAATGGGCGAACCCACAGTAATCGGGTTGGACATGTTGTTTCGCAGGACGGCAACCCTCAAAAAGTCTTTAAGGTTAGATGGAGCTTAGCGAAAAATGGATTGCAGGGTTATTCTATCCGAAGATATGGGGGTCTGATCGGTGAAGCCGGATGTATCTATGGATGAGGAAAGATCTCAAGCTCTTCTAGGTTTGGGAAGAGAAATAATAAACAAAATCTTTCTTTAACATTACGAGACCTTAAAATTTCTAAAAATTTTAGGTTCAGGGGGGCTTAGCTATTGTAGGTGCGACCGCGATTTGTTAGAATCGAATAGCTGTGGGAGAGAGAAATTTCATCGAAGAGGGAGGAGTGCCCACAGTCTTCCAAATATCGCAGTGGATCGGAAGGACGTTTCCTCAACGACCGCAGACCAACCTGCGATTTACCAACTGTGTGTAACCCCACACATTGGAAAACGGTAAACGCCCGTCGCTGGAAATTGGGGAACGCGATCCGGGCCCCTTGGAGATGTGAATGAACGCGGAGCGACACTGGCAGGCTGCGCTTGGTCAATTGCAGATGGAGATGCCACGCTCCGCTTTCGACACCTGGGTTCGCGACGCGGAGTTTATCGCCTACGAAGATGGAGAGTTCGTCATCGGTGTGCAGAATGCCTATGCCCGTGATTGGCTTGAAGACCGTCTGCTATCCACCGCAAAGCGCGTTCTAACTGGAATCCTCAGCCGAACTGTCGGCGTAAAATTCGTCGTCTGGCAAGGGGATACTTCCATTGATGCCCAACCCGAGCCCGCATTGGCTCCACCCATGCTAAGTGGTGATCGCAGCCGGCTCGCGTCATCCATTAACAATCGATATACCTTCGAGACGTTTATTGTAGGGAAAGGAAATCGGCTGGCACACGCTGCCGCTCAGGCAGTCGCCGAGAGTCCAGCGAAAACCTATAACCCGTTGTTCCTCTACGGTGGGGTTGGACTCGGCAAAACACATTTGCTGCACGCAATTGGGCATGAATGTCTGGACGCGGGACTGCAGGTCCGCTATGTTTCGTCAGAGGAGTTCACAAACGATCTGGTCGATGCCATTCGGGCGAGAAACACCGCTGCTTTTCGCGAGCGCTACCGCAGAGTTGATGTCCTTCTAATTGATGATATTCAGTTCATCGCCGGTAAGGAAGCCACCCAGGAAGAGTTCTTCCACACTTTTAACACTCTCCACGGGCAGGAAAAACAAGTTGTAATTTCCTCCGACCGATCACCGAAGGCATTCGTGACGCTCGAAGAAAGATTACGCTCGCGCTTTGAATGGGGGTTGACGGCCGATATCCATGTACCAGATTATGAGACAAGATTGGCAATTCTTCGATCGAGGGCGGAACGATCGGGGAGGATGCCCCCCGACGAAATTTTGAGCGAGATCGCAGAGCGTGTGCAGAGCAATATTCGAGAACTCGAAGGCGCCCTCACACGAGTACTTGCCTACGCTGATCTTCGCTGCGAGATCTTAACTCCCAACCTTGTCGATGCGGCATTGGCGGACATGGTCACGCATACAAGCAGTGTGACAACTGAGCAAATCATCTCCGTGGTTGCAGACCAGTTCGGAGTAGAGGAGGATCGCCTTCTCAGCCGTGAGCGCTCAAGAGAGGTCGCATACCCGCGGCAAATTGCCATGTATCTGATTCGCGAGGAGACGAGTTGTTCATTGCCGAAGATTGGCGAGGCCCTTGGCGGACGTGATCATACGACTGTGATGTATGGTTATGAAAAAATAGCCGACCAACTTGAGGTCGATGATGCCTTGCGCCGGCAGGTCATGGCTCTCCGCGAACGTCTCCATACCCATTAGCACCGCGGATTACCAACAAACCAAGCTCCAATCCCCCAGCCGAACAATCTGTGTCGAGCCGGTCATCGCTCAAGCGCGGATGTTCTTGCGCGTCTTTACAAATTTGTGGGGCTGGTGCCTTTGATGTCTTCGTGAAGACTTCCCGTGCGGCCGCCATCCGCAGAATGTTGGAGACCGAAGGATGGGGTTGTGAACGAAGAGGTGATCGCCAGAGTACAGACACTGAGCCTGACCAGTGGGCGAAATCGAAATATAGGCCGTATATACCCTCATCTCAGTTGGATGAGGGCATCGGCTGAATGTGATCTCTTGCCAATCAGACTGGATAGGCGAATAAGCCGATTATCCCTGGTCCACCATGTGAAGCGAGCGAGGCGACGAGATCGCCGAAGAGCGTTTCCTGGACGTTGAAGACATCCTTGGCTCGTTCGAGTAAAGCAAGACCTTCATCCCGTGCTCTCGCATGGATGACGGCCAGATTAATGGGGGCCGTTCTGCCTACAGCCTCCTCAAGGCGAACGATTAGCTGGTCGAGGGCTTTTCCCCGAGTGCGAACATTTTCCTTTACTTCCAGGAGTCCATCTTTGACATGGATGATCGGTTTTACGCTGAGAAGGGATGCTAGCGCTCCTTGCAGAGTCCCAACTCGCCCACTCATCTGGAGGTACTTCAACGTCGCCGGTGTGATAAAGAGCTTTGCCCGTTCTCGGATCACCTCGATTCTTTTCAAAACATCGGATTGAGCCACTCCGGCCTTGATCGCCCTAACTGCTTCTAATACCATCCACCCTGTGCCCAGAGAGATGCTTTTTGAATCAAAGACATGCACGTCAGCCTCAGGGGCTAACGATTTTGCCATCATTGCGGAATTGTAGGTTCCACTGTGCTTCCCGGTGACAGTGATAACCAGGATGGAATGCCCTTGCTGGTGAAGTTCTCTGTAATAGCGCCCAAACCAGGCAGGGGTGGGTTGGGAAGATGTCGGTATGACGCCCGTCTCTTCGATCTTTTTGTAGAAGAGATCGCGATCAATATCTACCCCCTCTTCGAAGGTCTCATCACCGAATTGAATCGGGATCGGGGCGATTCGGATGTCAAATTCATCGAGTGTCTCTTGAGATAAGTTACAGGTGCTGTCCGCAATGACCTTAATCATAGGAATTTCCTCCTTAAACGAAGAGGCTCGATCGGGTGTTGTTCATCTGCGGCGGGTGGAGAGACCCGATTGTAAGTGCTGACGGTCCGTATTGACCCAGTATTTTATATCCTTTCCAGGTTAAACACCTAATCCAAGGGCGCAGTTGATCGCCCTGCAGGCGGTTGGAACGGGGCATTCCAGCTCGGGGATTTATGCACGTGAACAACCTTCCAGGAGCCGTCGATTTTCACAAGCACACGACTCTCGTTGTAGCTTAGAACATCCACTCCGCTGGCTGTTCCTTTTGAGATGAGGATGGTATACGAGCACACTGCCGACTCCCCAAAGTCTTGTTCCTGGTAATTGGCCAAATCAAATCGAACACGGCCTTTGTCCTGCGGGGAACTGTCCTTTGGATGTGGGTCAAGTGCAAGCCCGGCGGTATCATCCCGACCGGCTTCAGTCATCATGAAATCGTGGAATGGCATTCCGTCGATGCGATGTGGTGTGACATACCATTCGTAGAGGGTCAGATTATCGTCTGCGGTCGCGTGGTAGGTGCGGCTATCGCTCTCAAAAATACTCTGCAGATGGTGCTCAAGGAAAGATCGAATTTCGCTCATGGTGGGCTCCCGGTCTTATTGACGAAACGGTTGTTAAAGCAGGTTGATTGGATCGACGTCGATACTCCATCCCTCGGGAAACACGTCTGGGATGACAGACGCGGGATCGCTTCCCCGCAGGATGATCTGCCAGCGATGCTGGCCGCGGATGCGCCTGAAGAAGCAGGGAGCGGGACCGATAAGATCAATCTTTTGGTCCACCGATTGAATCTTAGCCTTCAGCGTGCCAAGAAGGCGTGCCGCCTCTTCTTCGGCGCGAGTGTCAGATGTGCCTCGATAAACAAGACGCACCAAGCGTGCGAATGGAGGGTATCTCAGTTCCTCACGGTGGCGGAGTTCCTGTCGGTAAAATGAGTCGTGGTCGTGGTTGGAGGCGGCGCGAATGGCGTAGTGATCCGGCTGATAAGTTTGTAGGATGACCCGCCCCCCAAGGAGACCGCGCCCGGCGCGCCCGGCGACCTGTGTGAGTACTTGAAATGTCCGTTCGGCTGAGCGGAAATCGGGCAGGTATAAACCTGTATCAGCGGAGACAACTCCGACGAGCGTCACAAGTGGGAGATCCAATCCTTTTGCCAGCATCTGCGTGCCGATCAGGACATCAGCCCGGTGAGCGGCGAAATGAGCAAGGATCACGTCATGTGAACCTCGGGCGCGAGTGGAGTCCCAATCCCAACGTATCGTGCGGGCCTGAGGGAAGAGTTGTTCGACCTCCTGCTGGACACGTTCTGTCCCTGCCCCAAACTCTCTAACGCGTGACCCTCCACACCCCGGGCATAGTTTTTTGGGTTTGGTCTCATAGCCGCAGTGGTGGCAGGTGAGGCGGCTGGAGTTCGTATGATGTGTGAGTGGGGTGTCGCAGCGGGGGCATTGTGCGACCCAGCCACAATCGCGGCAGAAGATAAAGGTCGCAGAGCCGCGACGATTGAGAAACAGGATGGCCTGATGACCCGCCTGAAGAGTCTCATCGAGTGATTTTTTCAGCGCTCTGCTGAAGATCGACCGGTTGCCGGATTTCAGCTCCTGACGCATGTCGACTACTCGAACCGGAGGCAAGTCGATATAACGCGCATCACCCGTGGTGTCCTGATAACGGTCTTTGATCCCCAGGCGTTCGGCCTGTTGAGCGAGGCGATCGCGGTGACCCAGGATCCGCTGGGGGAGCTTGAGCAAAAGATACCTTCCTTGTTCGGCGCGATAACGAGTGACCACAGCTGGGGTTGCGGTTCCAAACATACAGGCCGCGCCAAGAATCTCCGCATAAGCAGCGGAAGTACGCAGGGCATGGTAGCGGGGGGATCTCTCCTGCTCCTTATATGAATCGTCGTGGGATTCGTCCAGAATGATGAGCCCGATATTCGGGAAGGGAGCAAACAGGGCGCTGCGTGGACCAACCATTACATCCAGCAACCCGGCTCTGCATCGTCTCCAGGTATCGAAGCGCTCTCCAGGAGATAATTGAGAGTGGCTGAGACCGACTCTTCCCGGGAATCTAGACAAGAAGCGACGCACAGTCTGGGGGGTAAGTGCGATTTCAGGTACCAGCACAATTGCGCTTCGTCCTTGAGCCAGGGTTTCTGCAACGGCGCGCAGATAAAGTTCGGTTTTCCCTGAGCCGGTCACGCCGTGAAGAAGAATAGGCCGGGTACGTTCTCCGCTCGTAGATCTTATAATTGTTTGGCTGACATCCTTCCAGGCTTGCTGTTGGTCCTGCGTAAGTACCGGTGGGTCGCTGGCGACGAAGTCAAGCCCCTCCAGTGGATCCCTCCAAACTTCTGCCTCGCTTAAACTAATTAATCCGCGCTCCTCGAGAACAACGAGGTCAGCCCGTTTGCCTCCGTATTCAGCATAAAGCCAACTCACCTCGAGCGGTTCCCCCTCCGTGATCAGCGCTTCCAGGATGCGGCGTCGTCTCTCGGCTGCCTGCCCACCTTTGCGGCCGATGTCATCTAGATTTGCTTTGGCTGTATCCGGGGGGAGCGCCAAGCGCGCACTCCGTACTCGTCGGGGACGGACACGAGGAGGATCGAGAACGGAATGTCGTTCCAGGATTCCTTTGCGCAAGAGCGCCTGGACTGCAGGGCGCCAGTGGAGACGGGGCAGTGCGTGTGCAATCTGGCGGCCGCGAAGATCGCCGCGCCGCTTGAGCAAGCCGAGTATTTTTGTCTGCGCGGGTGTCTCTCCATCGGCATCGGGATCGATCAGGTGGTAGTGGGAATCAGCCTGTTGGCTGAGACCGGGTGGAACCATCAAGGTGATGCAGTCGATTAACGGCGCGCGATAGGCGCTGGCAAGCCACTTTGCCAGATCGAGCTGTGCAGTCGTCAGCACTGGATCTGGATCAATCAACTCCTCAATGGCCCGTGTTTTGGGGACTGCTGGTGTCTTTGGAATGCCGACGACAACGCCTTGTACGCGACGGTTGCCAAAAGGTGCAGTCACGAGGTGGCCGAGCGAGACCCTGTCTTCAAGGTGGATGGGCACATGGTAATCAAAAGTGCCTTGGACAGGAGGGAGATTTACCGCAACCTCGATGTACATCGGGTTTGTCACTCGGGTGCGGTGCTGGTTTTCGATGGTTGATCGGGTTTGGTCAGGAGGTGCATCGAAATTCGGGCGATGCGAAAACCGTCGATCTCTTCAACCCGTAAACGGACGCCATCCGTGATGACCACATCGCCCACTTGCGCTAGGCGCTCCAGCTTCCCGAGCATATATCCTGCAATTGTGTCGTAATGAGGGTCTATTAAGCCAAGGTTAAAGTGCTCATTAACCTCTTCGATCAACGTAAGACCGTCTATGAGGGCTGAACCATCAGGAAGGGGAAGGATATCCTGTTCATGATCAAATGGATCGTTAACTTCGCCTACGATTTCCTCGAGTAGGTCTTCAAGAGTAACGATCCCCGCAGTCCCTCCATATTCATCGAGGACGATAGTAATGTGGCGACGGTGAATACGGAAGAAGTGAAGTAAAGTACTCACCCTCGCAGTCTCGGGGATGAAGATGGCATCCCGCATAAGATCACGTGCGCTGCAAGTATTGTTCTTGTCATCCCTGAATATTGGGATCATGTCTTTAAGATGGACGATGCCCAGGATCTGGTCCGGGGTATCGCCATAAACCGGGAATTTGGTGAAGGGGCTATTAGCGGCGAGGTCAAGAATGTCCGGAACCAGGGCATCTGCAGGTACAGCGATCATTTCGGTGCGTGGGATCATCACCTGGCGAACGAGGAGATCCCCAAAATCGAAAACGGCGTGTAGCATCTCCTCGGCGTCGACTTCAACCATCCCCAACTCGGCGCTGGCCTTTACGAGCATTTTTAACTCATCAACGGAATGGACCAATTCATGGCCGGAGGCAGGTTTAACCCCTGCAAAACGCAGGAGCGCGTTGCCGGCGCCGTTAAGCAACCAGATTATTGGCTTGAAGATACGTTCCGTCCAGACGGTGGGTTGGGCGACCGCAAGTGATGTCTTCTCGGGATTTTGGAGTGCGATCGACTTTGGCGCGAGCTCGCCGACGACTACATGCAGGAAGGTGATGATGGCGAAGGCCAGGCCAGCGGAGAGGCTGTGGGAGATCGCACTTTCAATTTCTATTGGGAACCACTCGATAATTGGTATAAGGAAGCCGCTCAGGGCAGGTTCACCGACCCACCCAAGCCCGAGGCTGGCAAGTGTGATGCCGAGCTGCGTGGCCGCGATAAAGCGGTCGGGGTCATCGATGGCTTTCTGGACCCAACGGGCGCGTGTGTTGCCATCTGCCACCAATGTGGCGATGCGCGTCCGCCGCACACTCACGAGCGCAAATTCGGCGGCGACAAAGAAGCCATTGGCGAGAACCAGGAGCAATACAGCGACTAATCGTAAAATATCAAACAAAATTGATTCGTCCATTATTTATCCAAGTGATCTGATGAATGTGTATGAGTAAATCGCGGAATCCATGATCATATGTCTAAGGAGGACATACCATCAAGCGCCAAGTCCACGCAAATTTGATGGTTATCCATATGTGCGCATCCCGAGTTTGCCATCCGTCAAGTTTAGATGGAAAGGTGCTGGCGTATCAGTTAATTATATATGACGGCGGCGCCATAGCCGACAACCGAATCGTAGTCCATCGTCACGTCGCCGGAGGTTGAGTGCCGTACGATTTTTACTTTGTACGCGCCGAGATCCCGGGCTGCCCAGAGAGCGGCGGCGATTGCGCCACGTCCGCAGGCGAATCCTGTTCCTTCCTCTTCTGCGGAAAGAACCCCTTGTGGGTCGAAGGCCTCAATACGTTTAAGCACTTCGGAGTCGAGGCGCTTGGCAACAGCCTCGGGGTAAAAGTGCGAGAGGTCTGAGCTGGCAATGATAACCCCCTGCATTCCTTTCAGTATTTTGCCCAGTGTATGGCCGACGGCCATAACAGCCTCTGCCCCTTGATCGCGGAGCATAATGGGCAACAGCCGGAATGGATGATCAAACACCCGTTGTAGGAATGGTAATCCGATCTCGAGTGAGTGTTCGCTGTCGTTCCGTAATTGGACCAGTTCGATTCCATAGGCTTGTTCCAAATTTTCCTGGAATCTTTTTAGTGACTCGGTGTCCACGGGGATGACCCCGAGAGGAGTTGTATAGGCATCGTGCCCGCTTGTAAATACTCTACCTTGTGCAGGGGTGTGCAGGGGCGAGATGACGGCGACCGTATCGGGGGTGAGGTTTTCCAGGTGCCGGAAGGCATATGCAGCAACTTGACCCGAGTACCGGTGCCCCGCGTGGGGGGTGATGATCCCGATCACATCGCCGTCCAGGGGGCGGATCGTGGCGCCGCTTAAATATTGATCAATCGATTGGGCGAGTGTATCTGCGTTGCCCGGATACCAGGTCCCAGCAATGGGGGAAGGCCGGATATCAACCGGAATTTCATTCTCATCCACGACAATCTGGATTGTAGCACAAACTTCACCCGATCCAACGGTTCACCTATTCCAGGAGAGAGCTGGAGTAGGTTAGGTGTGGCCGGAAGCAAGCCATCGACAACTTGACAACAGAACAATTGTTCTGATAGAATAGAACACCCGTTCTAAACCAGTCTAACGGGACGCTGTCGCTGGAGGTGGAATATGGAAGGGGCGTTCTACAAGCAAGCGTATTTGGAACAACAAGCAGATCAAATTGAGTCGGCGCTGAGCGAAATTCAGATGCCGGTGCGTGTGGATGGAGGCGTAGTGAAAGAGGATCGTGTCCGCTACCATCTTGCCCCGGCAATCGGTTTGCGTGCGGATGATCTCATGCAGGCGATGGATCACGTGTCCGCGTCGCTAGGTGGCGCCGACGTCAGGTACATCTGGGAGGCACAGGGACAAGCTGTTGATGTTGCATTCTCGCGCGGCAAGGATCTGCGCTTGCTCCCGCTGATGCATGCATTGGATGGATTGCAGGCGATGCAGGCCGTCGTCGGGATGGAAGCGAATGGGAGACCTTTGCTGCTAGATTTCACTCGCAGGAATACCTGGGGCATGCTCATCGCCGCGCCGAAAGGCGCAGGGAAGTCTGAACTCTTGCGGGCAATTCTTATATCGCTTGCGTTAACCAGCCGCCGATCCGAAGTGAACTTCATCGGCATCGACCTAAGTGGTCGGGAGCTTGCGATTCTGGATGCACTACCGCACACGCTCTCAGCCACAGCAACGGATGTAAGTTGCGCTGCAGAACTCCTACTTTGGATATGTGAAGAGATCGAGCATCGTCGCTTCTCGGGCTTTAGTAAACCGCATCAGGTTCTTTTCATCGACGATTTAAACCACTTGCTGCAGGCAGCAGGAGAGGATGGAGCCGACTTGTTAAAGGCGGTCATCGATGATGGCCAGGATGCTGGTATCCATGTGGTCGCAGCCTATCGTCCCCCACTGAAATCAATTGAATCTTCCCTGCTGAGTTTGCCGGGGCTTGTTAAGGCGACGGCATATCCGAACGATCAAGGGAAGGGGATGGCATTTGATGGCCGCTTTACCTTCAAGGTGGGCTCGATCGCAAACCTTGTCGAAGTCGCCTGGCTCAACGTCCATGACCTTGATGCCGCCGTGCGACTCGCGCAAAACGGGTGAGGGGTGTCAAACGGCTGGTAAGAGAGGGCAATTGCCGATGAGTGGAGTTGAAGCGGATTTGTATCTCGAGAGCCAAAATTCAAAGGCTATGGGTCCGTAAAAGCCGAAGGACAAACAGATTAAAAGCGCATCGCCTCTCGATTTCCGCTTGAAATTAAACTCTGGCAAGAATGATGCAAGGAGAGAGGGGAAGATCGCAAGCGCTTCTTTCCAAGCGATGTGTGTCTTGGATGCGGTGATGAGCCATTGGAATGTGTTTTTTTGATGGTTGTAGATTTCAAGAGCAGCAAGCTGAGATGCGCATTGTTCTTGTGCGGGATGAAGCCTAGGAGCGTCTGAAAGACGAGTGCAATGGGTATTGGTGAACTGATCCGCATCCTAAAGACGAGCGGAGAATCGCATCCGCTAGAGTTCGCCTGGCGAGGTCGGCGGCACTACGTTCGGACCATAGAGGGGTATCGGTCGGAGGTAGAACGAAGGGGCAGTAAGGTGCGAGAGATGAAACGATACCAACTGATTACGGCAGACGGTCTTCACTGCAGAGTTTCATTCGATCTCAATCGTAATGTCTGGCGTATGGAATCCCTCATCGGGAGAAAGGGAAGGCGAGCGTGAGAGTGGGAATGCTTTGGTTTGATGGTAATCGAGATACTGAGTTTGGAGCTCGTATTGAGCGCGCCTCCAGTTTCTATAGCGAGAAATACGGGAGGCAACCAAACCTATGTTTGGTCAATCCGAGGACGATCCCGCAAGAGGCTCCCAGACAAGTGGGTTCGCTCAAAATTGGGACCAGTACTTCTGTCTTACCAGATCATTTCTATATCGGAGTAGGTGAAAGGGGACATGCTATGAAGAAGTGAGGGCATTGTCTGTAAGAGAATGGCGCAGGCATACCCTCTGAGGGAATGAGTTGTAGGCTAGAAAAGATTAGGTGAGGAATGGGGGTAGTGAACGATTACGCTTGGTTTGATGTGGCAGCTATGAAACCCTCCAGCGCCGCATCTAAGTCGATCTGGCTGTTTTTTGCAGCAATGTCGATTGTAAGCAATTCGTGGTAGATGCGCTCAAGTTCTGATGCGCTAAAAGTTCGCGCCTGCGAGGAGATTTTCTGGGCGATGAACTTTGGGAGATTGAGAACGCTCGCAATATCTTTTCCCTCCTCCAGGGCAGCTTGGGCTTGGATAAGAAATCGAAATTGACGAACAACCATCGCAAACACATAGAAGGAATCTTCCTCAGACAGAACGTTGTGAAGGTATCGATTGGCATCGCTCATGCGCCGTTCTCCGACCGCATCGACCATCGCAAAGATGTTTGTCTGGCTCCTGAATGGGGTTAGTTTTTCAACATCCACCAACTCGACCGGGCGCTCAAGATTTACGTAGTTCAACAATTTGACGATTTCCTGTTGAGCCAGATATGGATCGTTCATCACTGATTCGGCAAGTAGACGGGCAGCGTCCACAGAAATCTCTCCGCCCAGTGAACGGCAACGATCCTGAACCCAGGAGATGAATTGTGCCCCTTGCGGCGAGTTAAATTGCCACAATTGCCCGTGATCGGTATTGGCTTCCACCCAAGACACGAGCGGAGAAGTTTTCTTCTTAGACTTATTGCCTCTTGCTTGAACATTCTCGATAATGACGAGCGCTGTGGAATCAGGAAGACTATCGACTAGAGATAAAAGGAACTCTCTTGAATCCCCCACTTTCAGGACCTTCTCAGCGTGGTCGAGGACAACTATTCGGCGAGTCGAGAGGAAAGGAACTGACATGCAGGCCTCTTCGAAAGCGCCACGGTCCAGATGGTCCCCGGAGAATAGCTGCGTGTTCATATCTGCGACTGTAGCGTCACCGATTTTTCCGCGCAAAGTATCTACGAACTCAGAGATTGCAAAACGATCATCGCCAACTAGCAGGTAGACCCTTGGAGGAGGTTTAGTCATATCTTCAGTTCTTCGTAAGGATGTGGTAGACAGGATTCGAGCTGTTGAGGACACGCTGTATCGAGAGAATCTCAAGCCGCTCTGGATCACCCTGGGTGGTGATGTGCTGCTGAACAGAGCGACCGATGGGCTGGGAAACGATCAGTGCGAAGAGAGTGGCCGCGATAGCGAGCGGAAGTCGTTCGGCACGGCGACGTAAATTTTCACGCTCGCTCCCCATTAATGAAAAGAAGGAAGCTGCGCCTGCGAGGATCGCCGATGTGACGAGGTTCGTTCCACAATTGGGGTGGATTGCCAGCTGGCGCTCGCCATGGCGAAGTCGACGGAGAGCTTCATGAATTGTAGACTCCAGCACTTCGGCAGGAATGTCGCCATATATGAAAAAACCCCGAGTATTGGATCGGCCAATGAACCTACGATTTGGAAATTGTTGGCTAAGGATGTGGATCGTTGCATGTTCAAGAGCATGATTGCGGCGAATTCTAGAGAGTGCAGGAATATTACGAAGGGCATGGAGTCGGTCAGCCATTTGATGCCTCACGAGAGGAGTGAGGGCATTATACACCGGGTCATCCGTTCTGCTCTGCGAATCCCCATGCATGACCTTGGTCTATCAATTATCGGCTGCTGAAAAATCAAATCAAGAGGGGCACATTCACTGCTGAACCCAATTGAAATATCATTTAATTTTTATAATCGCAGAAAGCAGTCCTGCAATTTGTTGTCTGTTTTCACAAGTCAAAATTCGGCGCAAATTTGCTTTTGTGATCGAGATAGGTTCGAGATAACGTTTGAGGTGTTTACGAAAACGGATGATCCCTTGTGATTCCCCATAATAGGAAATCATGTGATCGAGATGCTCTTGTAGAATACGGACGCGATCCTCGAGCGGAGGTGTATTGCCCGAACCCCGCTGGAAAAGCCAGGGATTTCCAATCGCACCACGTCCAATCATAACACCATCACATCCAGTTTCCCTTTTCAGGCGCTCGATATCTTGAGGTGTTTGTACATCCCCGTTTCCGATAACGGGGATCGCAACCGCAGATTTTATCTCTGCAATTTTGTCCCAATCGGCTTCACCGAGATAGCCTTGATTTCGCGTCCGGGCGTGAACAGCGATGAGTGCGCCGCCATTGTTTTCGACAGCGTGGGCAACTTCCAGGTAGTTTAAGCTGGTTTGATCCCAGCCAATCCGAATCTTCGCTGTAACAGGTACGTCTAAGGCATCGGTCAATCGACGGATTATCCGCCCGATCTTTTCTGGCTCGCGCAGCAAACCAGCGCCAGCTCCGCGGCTGGATACTTTTCGAGATGAGCAACCCATGTTAATGTCAATTGCATCAGGCTGTAATTCTTGGATTAGGAGAGCAGCCTCCAGTAGATTTTCTTCAGACTGATCGAAGATCTGAAAAACCACCGGACGTTCTTCAGGGATGAAGTCTAATTCACGCCAGGTTTGTTCATCGCCCTGGATAAGCGGTATGGCGTTAACAAAGCCCGTGTAACTCATCGAAGATCCGAAGCGACGGCAAAGTGAGCGAAATGGAACATCTGAGTAGCCATCCATTGGTGCGAGAATTAGATCACCGTGGATGGGGATGTCACGAAGCATGAATTCGGGCGAAGAGTGAGGCATCTAAGGGTTTATACCGCGACAATACTTGATAAATCAAGTCGCTTGAATTGGATGATATTACACTGAGTTCTTGGCAATCCAGATCATTATGCCACTATGACTTGTAGCTTAGCCATGGGCGGTATTAAAATGGCACTTATGAATTGGGAACTAATCGGTCACGAGTGGGCTGTGAACCTGCTTCGTAAGCATATCGCAAGCGATCAAGTCAGGCATGCATATCTCATAACAGGACCAGATGGAGTTGGCAAGCGGACTCTTGCGATGCGATTCGCGCAGGCTTTAAATTGCTCTGACCCGGCAAAACCAGGAGAGATCTGCGGGCGCTGCAGGGCTTGTAACCTCATTCAGCGGAAGCGATTCCCCGATCTGCACATTGTCGAAGCCGAGGATGTGGGCGGGATCCTAAAAGTGGAGCAAATCCGCGAATTGCAACATCAATTGGCTTTGTCTCCATACGAAGGTAAAAAGAGAGCGGCGCTTCTGCTGCGGTTTCATGAGGCGAATGCAAATGCTGCCAATGCTCTGCTGAAAACACTCGAAGAACCTGCACCTAAGGTAGTTATGCTCCTCACCGCCCAGTCAAAGGAGGCTCTGCTACCGACGATCTCCTCACGGTGTGAAATCTTGCTGCTTAGGGATGTCTCGTATAATCAAATTGAGCAGGCATTAATAGAGCGCGGAGAGGATCAGGATAAGGCGGCGTTGCTCGCCCGGCTGGCTGCCGGTCGACCAGGGTGGGCGTTTCACTATGCTTCAAACCCTGACTTGCTGAATGAGCGCACGGAATACCTTGAAGACCTGATGAACATTTTACAGGATGGTCGACTTGAGCGCTTTAAGTACATAGATCGAATAAATCAGGCGTGGGAGAGGGAACGGAAACGGGATGGGGAGCATCCGCGGTTGAGGGCGATTGGTGCTCTGGAATACTGGGTTAGCCTTTGGCGGGACGCGATGCTGCTTGCCTACGATGCGACGGCTGAACAGAGAAATGTAGACCGGTTGAGAGATATAAAAAGGCTGGTGAGTGCGCTCCCGCCGGGACAGATCTGTGAGTCTCTTAGTAAAATTGAACACCTAAAAAGCGATCTTCAAAAGAATGCCAATGTTCGGTTGGCTATGGAAAATCTAATGCTCGATCTGCCCAGGATCCCCTAAAGAAAAATTATGAAATAAGTAAGGGGAGCATACTCAAT
>JBARSI010000209.1:0-2295 GCA_049644665.1 Anaerolineales bacterium | reverse complement strand
ATAGAAATCAGCCTTCAGTAGGCTGATTTCTAAAGCCATCTCAACTATATCTATAGATGCATTTGTGCTCTGATTTTGATTCTGCAAATCGATAATTTCTGAGCATACTAACTGTACTAAAAATGGTTGTCCACACGTGTGATCTATAATCAGATTAATAGCATCCAGAGAATAATTAAGTGGGAAATCAGGAATTGGATTAGTAATTAATTTTCGGATATCTTTTTCTTTAAGATTGCCGATCTTGACAGGTATTGTATTTATAAAATAACTCACCCATTCATTATTCAAGTATTCATTAACTTTAACCCCACTAAATATTAGAACAAATTTCTCCCTGAATTGAATGATATTTCTCATTAACCCAAGCAGATTTGTGGAATAATATTCCTTTTGAATATTTTCAAATAAAATTTCAAATTCATCTAGACACAAAATCATACGCTGATCTTTTAGATCATACTCAATTTTATCTAGCCATATATTGAACGCTAGATATGGATCAAAATCAAATTCAATACGGACAGGCGTAGGCAAATTAATACCTCTAGCTTTATATGAACTACGATAAATTGATCTTGCTAATCCAAAAAGGAATGTGTTTTCAGTTCTAAAATTGGCCAATCCCTGAACATCAACAATAACTGGTATATACTTTATCTCTAATCTTAAAGGTAACTGCAAAAGTATTGATGTTTTCCCACTTCGATGTTCACCATGTAATACTAAGGTTGAAGGTTGGAAAGGTTTTTCTAGATTGTCTCTAATAATTTTATAGATATCTTCCCGGCCCACAAATATCTGTTGGCTGGAAGGGTGAATTGGATTTCCTACAATATATGGATTGGGAATCTCAGGCCAAAGTTTATTCTTTTCAGAAATTATAGATACCTCATTATTGATAATTAAATACCATTTTTCAGCTGCTAGTGAAAAATCAACGCTCAAACTGCGGCTTGAAATTGCTAATATTTTTCTGAGATCATTTATTTCTGTTAAAGCTCTATTAAGGTTGGTTAATCGGTTAAATGTGCTTGTTGCATCTAAAGAAGCTTTAACAGTTGCACTTGCACTTGAAAAGTGTTCGATAACATTTTTCAAGCCCTGAGGAAGATAAACATCTACGTGATATAACCAATTTAACTCGGATGATATGTTCGATAACTTTGTAAGATCGTCTTCTCCTTCTTTTATGACCAATGAAAGACTTACGAGTTTTATCAATGCTCGTCTTACTGCCCACGATTGGCTAAAACTTTGCGAGACATGGGTTATAGATGCCATGCCAATATCCTGATCTTGAATTGTAACCAGTACCAAGTGTTTATCAAGCGTGAACAAAGGTAGCCATACGAGTTCATCAAAGTAGGCTGGAGAAGAATACATCAACTGAATTGCCTTATTTGGATCATTTTTTGAGCGATAGTAATTGACAATAGTCCAAATTAATTCAAATGGATATAAATATAGTCTAAAGAAGAATATTCCATACGAAATAGAGAACAATAATGCGCCCAGAATAGCCTGTTGGCTCTCCCTAAAAAAATACAAATATAATAAACCTGTCCCCACGACTTCAACCACCCCAACTAACATACCAGTAATACCAACACGCAATAGAGCAATAATTGGGCTTGCTATTATCCCTCCTGCAACTGCAAATAGTACTGAAAGACCAAGGGTATTTAATTCTTTATCTAATAGTCCTAAGGTACCACCAAAACCACAAAATGAAACTGCTTCGATGAACACAATGTATAGAGCATACGCAAAAGCTTCTGATGAGAAGTCCTTTATCTTTCCCCCTGCGTACCCCAAAATTATTCCTCCCAAAGCACCTGAAAGGAAACCGAACGAAGTGGAAAACCATCCGCCCTCGGATGTTCCATACAAGAGGTATCCAAGGAATCCAACACTTATACCAAAGGTGAAACCAAAGAATATTGAACTGCCTATCACTCCAATTGGCGTGCCAAAATAATTTCCCTTCTGAATCCATGATCCCGCTGTTACGAGTTGTGTTCTACCTATTATGCCTAGCACTATTGCAATCAGGATACCAATAGCAAAGCGTTGAAAACCTGATTCTAAGTTCATATCATAATTAATTATTAGCAACACTAATACAACCACAATAAGAATTAGGGCGGGAATGATTGTCGATATGATTAGTGTTTCAATCAGTAATCTGCTCTTATGATTGGGCCTGGGTGTTTCAACATACTCCTCGAGAGAAAAAGGCTTAAACAATATAACGTATGCCAAGTAAAATGCATCTTTTAAATAATCTTTGAC
>JBARSI010000208.1:0-3120 GCA_049644665.1 Anaerolineales bacterium | reverse complement strand
TTATTTCCCTGCTAACTCCGATCCCCGATCGGTTGAACGGGATCGATCTTTACTTCTCTCCCTTTTCTTGGTAGCAAGGAGACGCAGGCTGACTTCACATCCTCTCACGAGCATCACCCGCCGAATGCCTTCACCTTAGATTTCAAGCAATATGAGAACCGGAAGCGATGTGGTGAATTGAAAAATGGCTTCTGCGTCAACCTCGTTGTGCGCTGGAAGTTGAAGCTCAGCGACCGCCTCGATCACAACTGAGTAAACTTTTTCGTGGTTTCCACTCGAATTGGCCTCAATATCTTTCGTAAACCATTCGCCTTCTGTAGGAACAAGGTTCCTCCCTCAGCGGGGGCAGCGCATCATCGTGGAGATGCCCTCTTCAATCGTTAAGTGGTCCGGCAATTTGGACAAGCGATCATTGGCTCTACCATCACCGACCTCCCTTCAATGCATAGCCGAATGTCTATCGGCTTTCGCAAGCTCTCATTGGGAAATGTCTAACTTGATTGAAGGGAAGAAACTCTTGGGTAGGCGTTTGTTAGGCGTTTGTTTTCTTTTGGCTCGTTCAACCGCGATTCATAAAAAGTATGGAGGGGGAAAGCTCCGCGAGGCTCATGAAACTGCTTCCTGTAAGTCAGCCCTCAAGACACCTATAAGGGATCCCGGCATTCCTGAACCGCTTTACCCCCTCCAAAATTCTGCATATCAACATCCTGGAGTGCGCTACTTTTTCTCGCCTCGATAAGAGAAAGACATGCATCGAAAACGAACTACTCGGTCTTAATATTTGCTTTTGAAGGAGAAGAATATCACCCTCTTCTTAAGTGCACGTACACATAAATATGTATTGCTCCACCCTGGTTTTCCGCGCTCCGTTAGTCATGGATGACAGCGGCAAAATCCATGTGCTGCGCATGGGCCAGCAGGTACGCATCATCGATTTACCCGAAGACTTGATCCACCTCACCGACCTAGAACCGGGGCGAGACATCGAAATCGTCCTTACCGGCCCCCGCCCCGGCGAGGAGCTGAGCGAGAAGCTCTGGGATGAGGGTCTGGAATACGAGCCTACCGATCAACCCGATATCATTCTCGCCCTGGAGGACCTTCCGCTCGCGACCGAGACGCAGCGATCGACGATCGACGAGCTCGTCAAGCTGGGCAAGGAGGGGGACGAGGACGCCATCGTCGATCTGCTCAGCGAGTGCGCCCCCGGCGCGATCGGTTTGCTGCCGGCGTGGATGCCCGGGAATATTGCCCCGTTTTATTTTTTTTCGCGTCGGTAGGGTTGCTGCCTTTTAATGTCCCCTTGGATTTGGGCGTGGCGTTTGCGGTTGTTCTACATGCCGTCGTCACCCTCCCGGTGCTGCTCTTGGGTAGGTTGATCTTGCGGTTACATGGGGGCAAAATTAGACAGAGGGAGCAAACGTAAGGTTCTTGATGTGATTGAAAGCTGGGTGATTAACGGGTGAAGAAGATCAGCTTCAACCTGTACGGGTATCTGTCATCGTTCCTGTCCACAATGACGAAGTTCGTCTGGCGCTTGAGCTGGAATATATCCAGAATTACTCCCTGGGTTGCGATTTAAAGATCCTGCTGCAAACGATCGGGGCGGTTTTCAAGGCGGAAGGGGCTTTTTAGGTAACAGCGGACAGCTAACAGCTAATAGCTATCAGCTATAATTCTTCCCATGGAAAATCTCTCCCTCATCGACTGGCCAATGGTGGCGTTCGGCGCTATATGGATCGTAGGTCTGGCCGTGATCTTGAGCGCGCTGGGTTTCGCGTATTATGAGGCTGTGGAGGCCGGAGAACGCTTGCGTGAGCGCTGGAGGCTGCCCGCTTATCAACGTGCCCTGAACGCCGGTTTGACGTTGTTCTGCCTGGGCATGATCGGCTCGGCCGATAGGTTATGGGAGCAGGTGGTATGGGGTTTGTCCGCCGCAGCCTTCGCCGTCTACACCTGGCAGGCCGGCGGTAAACGCGACAGCGATCAGGAATCAGGGGGCAAGGAGTAGAGGATACGTTATCTGTTCGCTGCTCAGGACTTCGCAGGTATGACCTCCCGGAGGGGAGGTTTATGTTTTGAGGATAATGAGCGGTGGAGCCAAGCATTTGTCTTGAAGCTCTACAACGGGGGTTAAGGCGATCCCTGGGGAGGGCTTTACTATCCAGCAACTTCATGTTTCTAATCTGGCAGCTTAACCCGCCTGCGAATACTCTATAAGATAATAGTACGATTTGCAGAGAGGCAGAGTGGAGGTGTGGAGGGATAAAACATCCTGGCGAGTGCTCAGTTTGCATTCTGTGGGCACACCAATCGTCCCCGCCTTATACGTAAAAGCGAAGTATGTATTTCGGGAATGTGAAACAATCTGTGAAGGTTGTTTTATGGGCTAACCAGGAGCGAGCCGATTAAGCAAATTAGAAGAGAGACAAATTGATCGTGCCCGGTCTCCGCGCGGGAAAACTCCTCAGCTATCCCTCCTAACATCAAACCCGCATGGACGAGGAGATCATAGTTCGGCGACTCGATGATGGCCTTTATCCCACCGGGTGAAAGCGACTGGACCCTGGTCGATTTTGACTTGGGCGGGATCTTCGATGTGCAGCCTGGGCAGTATGTCTCGCTGAGTGATGGGGGTACACGCAAGGATCTGCTTGTAGCGAACCTGGCGGTCACGGGCTGGGATGTCGCTGCGGACACGCTCACCGGCACGGCAGACCCCAGCGCAGATGTGGATCTTTACATAAGCGACTGCAGTGGATGCTGGCAGGGGGTGACCGCTGACGTGTCCGGGGATTGGGTCGCTGATTTTACAGGGATCGCAGATCTACAGCCGGGGAATTCTGGTGGCGCCTATCAATATGATTCGGATGAGGATGGGACGTACGTGTTTTGGGAGATCCAGCGCTACGACCTCTTCCTACCGCTGATCATGCGCTAGGCTCCACCACATATATTTGCCAAAGACGGTTTTGATAATCCTGGAGGATGCTTTTTGTCAGAACCGGGTAATGTCATGTTGTCGTCCTTAAATCATCAATTAAACCTCGAGGACGCTCGCGAAGCCTATTTTGACAATCAGAAGCCAGCCGCAATCAGACCATGCCGTGTGAACGAGCC
>JBARSI010000207.1:0-2245 GCA_049644665.1 Anaerolineales bacterium | reverse complement strand
GCATCGATGGCCAGACTCCCTGTCAACAGTGCATGCGTCGGAGTCGTACCGCCATTGTCAACGAGTAGACCCAAGCCCGGAGCTAGTGGAAGTGTGTAAGTACCCATGATGTTTCCGGTGGTGCTGTCCGTGATCGTGCACAGCGTCGCGTTCTCCGCGCCGATCAGGTTATAACCCCCTGAACTGACAATTCCTGCGCAATCCGGCGCGGAGGTCGAGGGTCCCAACGTCGAGAGATCGCTGTTCGCCGCCAGGATGGAATTGGCTATATACGCCACTGCACTGGTCGAATTGAATATCCCACCGCCGTCGTAGAGATCCGTGCCCAGTGAGTCCGCTGTGTTACCGGTAACGGTAACATTATTCAAAGCAAGACCTCCCGCCGAACCGGGATCCATATAGATCCCACCCCCATCCTCGGTGGCGGTATTCCCGCTGATCGTCACATTCGTCATCCACAACGTCCCATTCGTCTGCCCAAAGAAACGCAGGCCGCCGCCTGGTCCTACAACGCTGTTGTCACTGATTGTGCTGTATTTGATCTCACTGTCGGGCGCCCCCGATACATCGTGGACATCGAGGCGAAGCCCCCCGGCGCGCTTATTGTCCATGGCGTGGTTTTCGATGATCGTCGCCTGGGAAATCTCGAATGCCCCGGAGCCATAGATCCCCCCATCATTGCCACTGATTGTCCCCCCAGTAAGCGTGAGATCGACGTTCTGTGCGGATAATCCCCAGCTTCCGTTATCCTGGATATCCATGTCGGCCAGGTCGACGACTAGCAAGGGAGTGGTCGCTTTGTATGACTTGATGCCCTCGATCGAATTGCCAATCACCTGGCCATTGTCCAGGACGAGCACACCCTCATTATTGAAGATGCCTGCCCCGATGTTGTGGTTAAAATGGGCATCAAACGTCCGCAATACACCTTCGACATAGACCCCACCGCCCAAACCTCCGGCAACAAGATCCGAATCGGCGATATTGGGGTGGCCGCTTTTGCCGAAAGTCGTACCTCCGACCGCAGTGAGGCCAGCATCGTTCAGGGTCCCAACATACACGCCGCCGCCGTGGTTCGTGGTAGAGTTGTCGATCACCTCCACACTATCAAATGCGACGCCGCCAGCGTCAATGTAGATACCGCCCCCATCCGCGGCGCTGTTGACTTCGATCGTCCCACCTGTGACTGTCAGGTATCCTGCCGGTAAGCCATAGTAGTAGATACCTCCGCCCCTTCCTGAAGCGGTGTTCCCCCGAATGACGCAATCCGTGATCGTCGCGCTTGCGCTGTTGTTGGACAGCAGGACGCCTGCCCCATCAACTGCAGGTCCGTTCCAGGCCACGCCGACGTTCGACATGGTTAGGTTCCCGGAAGCCCACACACCACCGCCGTTAAATGTGATCTGCCCGCCAGAGATGGTGTTCGTTGTGTTATCCGCTGCGTAGCCGTAGAGTCCGTTATCTGAGATATCCGAATTAATAAGAACCGTGGTGATTGTTGGCCCAACACCACCATGCGAATAGATCCCGTTCTCCGTGTTGTCGCTGACGGTGCTATCCGTGATGGATAAGGATTGCCCAACGGTATAAATGCCAATCCCGGTGTTCGATTTAACCGTGACCTGATCGAGGATTAAGTCCCCGGTGTTGTGGATGCCGGCGCCATTGGTTTCAGTGCCATTCTGGACGGTCAGCGATTGGAGTTCTAGGCTCACAGGCCCCAGGATGGCGAACACCTCAAAGATCCGGTCGAGTCCAGCCCCATCGATGATCGTCGAAGCCGCGCCCGCACCGGTGATGGTCAGGTCTTCCCCCACATCCAGATCCCCGGTTTGCCCTAAATTTTCTCCTGTCCCTGGAATACTTAAGGTATAGGTGCCCGCGCCAAGCGTGATGACGTCAGCCCCGCTCCCCGCCGGACACTCGCCGGGAGTGACCCCGGATGATGTATTAAAGTTGGCAGAGGCGATCGCCTCGCGCAGTGAACATAGACCTTCATCCGCGATGATATCGCTCGTGGTATTCACCACAATTGTGGCTGCCAGCGCCGCATTCCATTGTAGAGAGCCGAGGAGTAAGACAATAATGAGCGCGGCAACGGAGAGGTAGCGTGCCTGCAGCCCCCGTGCAGGGCTGAGGTTCCGAGATATCCGCCATGAATTCATGATAAACCTCCTCTTAGCCGCATCCCACAGATGATGATTTTCATAACCTAACCAATCGATTTGAATAACTACTTAAAGTA
>JBARSI010000206.1:0-1948 GCA_049644665.1 Anaerolineales bacterium | reverse complement strand
CTCAGCTTTATGCAAGGACAAATCAGCGAAGACGCGTGGATGACGTATGGGCTTACCAGTTTGAACATTGATGGTTTGGAGGTAACCGTCATTGTAGACGGTACCGGATCCACCCTCTTTGGGGGGTACATGGGAATTGGAAGTTTCAGCGCACGAGCTGTATCTCATGCTCGGGCAGCCGTCGGTGTTGACAGTGAGTGGTAGCCATACAATGCAGATTCTGGGTTGGTATTCAGATGGAAAAGTTACAGGGGATTGTTGGAGAATTAGTGGGGATATTGGCGGCACTCGGGGGAGCATATTTCTTCGTAGGGTTCATCGCTAACCTCGTACAAGCACAAGTTTCCACAGTTACAGGCGATTCAATTGGAAAAGCTCGAGCGCTGCAGCAGGGTATCGGAATGGTCATGCTGCTCTGCGTTGCTGTCTCTGTTGGCCCCCTGACTTCGGGTCTTGTGCGACATTTCTACGGATCAGGTTTTTCTTCGCCATCTGTACTGACATCCGAAGGCAGTATCTATTCGCTCTGGTCAGAGCTGGCCAGTATGGTTGCCTACATTATCGTGGGAAGCGGTATGGTGCTCCTTACCGTGGGGGCAGTCTACGCAGGACTTGGATTACAGGTTGCCAAGCTCATTGGAATGCCCATCGGTGTAGGAAGGGCCGCCGGGAACCTGATTACGGTCATCATGGGACTGGCAGTAACCGCTGCCGCCCTGGGATTGAGCAAAGGAATTATTGGCATCATTTTTCAAAGTGCTGGATAAATTCGGTAAATCTTGAGTTGGTATCGACAAAAGTGGTCATGAAAGGGGTGGGAACAATGACTAAGAAGGGTAAGTTCCAATACAACAAATTTCTATACATTCTGGATAAGGTGGAGTTTTGGGCAAGGCGCGCCATCTGGATTCTGGTAGTCGTCGCTTTTATCATGACCGCTCTTGCTCCAACAACGATTGTCTACGCCGACGGCGACCCGCCTACAGATGAGGCGGCCAGTACCCTGGTGGGGATCTTCACCACTCTAGGTAAATTGGCAATCAAGGTGATCTACGCGCTGGTTTTGATCGTATTCGCCGTAGGGACCGTGAAATCCGGTCTGGGAGCTCAAGCCGCTCAAGCGTTCGGTGCAACAGGCAGAGTTTCACAGGAAATGATGAACCTTGTAGGTGGGATATTAATCTTTGGAATCGCTCTTATGACGCTCCCGCTGGCAAATATGATCATCGATACTTTGACGGAAAAGCTGTTTGTTGGTGGTTTTTCCGTCGAAATCAGTAATCCCTTTGCACCCTGAGGGCCAGGTTCAAAAGAACCGTCATGAACGAGAAACGTCGAATTGGATGGATCATTACAGGTATGGCCGGGATACTGCTGGTAACGCTGCTGGCAGTCGATCTTCCAGTTCAAGACACCTTGCCAGCTCAAGAGATGGTGATGTCAAATGAGTCGATCGCAGGCGAGATTGGCGGGGGGATTCTGCCTTCATCGTTTGAACAGGAACCTCCCCCTCCCCCTCCTGGGCCGCCAGGCGAAGATGACGAGGAGGGAGACGAAGGTGGAGATGTCGGAACCACCACGGTCGTAGAGAGGCATACGATCTGGCGCATTCTCTTTCCTTACGAAACGCTTGGTGATGCGGTCAAAACGGCGCTTGTAGACATCGTTGATGAGATGACAAATGGGCTAGTTTCACAAATCCAGGATGCATTAAATCACCTGGGAAGACCAGTACTGCAACAAGAGGGAATGTTCCTGGATGTACGCCGGGATTTATGGCGGGTTAGCATCGTCATTGCCGGAATACTCATGCCGCTGAGTTTCATGATCTCGGTTGGTTCAGCGCTAAAGGACGGAACCAGTTCCGTCACCGGCTACGCCAGTGCGCGAGAAGCCATTCTGAATTGGGTGATCGCTGCCGGCGCTGCTGTATCGAGCTATTTCATCC
>JBARSI010000205.1:0-14893 GCA_049644665.1 Anaerolineales bacterium | reverse complement strand
AACTAGGATTGATGATATGAATGACTACACGAAGCCGACACTTACAGGAGGCTCCCATGGATGAGCCGCTTGAGGATCTCCCTCTCTTTTCATACCAAAGTACCAGCGGTGTTTCTGAGAGTGCGATGACCATGTCCCTTAAATTCGATTCAAGCCTGAGCGCGGCGATAAACGCCTGGGGCAAGGCACTCGAAGCACAGGGTCGATCTATCCATACAGTAAAGGCATTCACTGGAGATATGCGCCTGGTTGGGAAATTCGTCGGCACTGGTCAACCCATCAACCAGATAAGCACAAGCGATCTTAAGAATTTCCTCGATTGGATGCTGAACCGGCGCGGCGTCTCTTGCAGCCCAAAGACCTACGCTCGCCGCATTACGTCGATAAAAGCCTTTTACCGCTGGCTGGTTGATACGGACGTTATCCAAGAAGACGCCGCCGCCCCGATCCCCCAGCAATCGGTCATCAGCCCCTTGCCAGATGTGCTCACACAAGAAGAAGTCGATGCTGTGGTTAGAACCGCCGAATTAATGCGCACGGGTTCAGATCCTGATGCCCGCACTTACACGCTTTTGAAGTTGCTGCTCGATACGGGGATTAAGAAGGGAGAATGCTTAAACATCCATCTGAATCATATTGACTTAAATACTGTGGATGGACCGATCCTATTCATCCGCTATGGAAGTGTGAGCAAGCGCTACAAGGAACGCAAACTCAACCTAACCTCTTTGTGGGTTAATGCATACCAGGAATACCTCAAGCAGTACGAACCCGCCAATCAGCTTTTCCCCTGGTCACCACGCAGACTGGAGTACTTACTCGAGGACGTTGGCAAAGCCGCTGGAGTGGATAAGCATCTCTCCTTCGAAATGTGCCGCTGGACCGCAGTGCTCATCGATTATCTCAATGGCCTGGACCACGACAGGATTCGACAAAAGCTCGGCATCTCGAAAATCCAATGGCGCGAAGTGGGCAACAAGCTACACAGGTTGGCTGAGCAAAACACCTAAATCCACAAAAGCCCTTCATAATAAAACACCGCCGGATGTCAGAAGCCATCCGGCGGTGTTGTTCCTCATGATGCGCCTAAATACTACATCTTCTTAACGACGATATCCCCTATCACATTGGCGGCTACGTCTCCGCGATCTGCAGCGTTGGAGAGATGACGATAGATCTCGCGCAGCTTCAGCATCTCAACTACGTGATCGATATCACGCGGCATTGCAAAGAGATCGGCAATTGCCTCTCGATAAACTGTCTCCAACCGATTCTCCAAAGCTTTCGCCCGCACGGCGTGATCGTTTGCTACATTGGGGTGATCTTCCAGCCGCTGCACACCCATGTAGATCTCACGCGCAGCATCATTCAGCAGGGAGACCATGCGCTCCATATACGCATTCGGCTGCACACCTAGCATGTGCATCTCTTCGACCGTTGTATCGGCGTAATCGAGCACATCATCGATCGTTAATGAGAGGGCAAAGATATCCTCGCGATCGATCGGGGTAACGAATGTCTTGTTGAGCTCGTCAATCAGGATCCGTCGGACCTCATCGGCTTCTTTCTCAAGTTGGGTTACCGCCATAGCAATCGCATCGCTGGGTTCTTTTACATATTCGAGCAGCTTTTGCATCCCCATAACGGAATATTCCGCCTGTTTAACGAGCAGTTCGATAAAACGGTTGGTTTTCTTTCGAGAGAAGATACTCATGCGGTTTCACCCTTCGATTAGTCAAATATTTACTGAACAAAAATTTTGTTTTCCTATTACCCCGGATTTTTGAAGAACTTTAGCGAATAATTGGCACCGGGAATTTTTCCGGGAAGGACCATCGACGCCTTATCGGCGAGTCGTCTGGATGGAAAAGTATAAATGCGATCGCCAAAATTGGGTCTGGCCCAGCGTTCTTTCGTCTTTATTATAGGCTTAATCAGCGAATCCACAGGTATGGAACCCATACAGCTCATCGAAGGTCACCTACTGTGTCCTTGCTTACCCAGTAGAGCAATGACTCGTCGAAACATCATAACGACCCGAAATACGTATGTCAAGCAAATGGGGCACTCAGCTTGACAGCACACATCCTTATCACCACAATTAGGCTATGGAACCAATTGACCCCCCCGATGGCCACCGATCTGGTTTCGTCTCCCTGGCCGGTCGTCCAAATGTGGGAAAATCCACACTGATTAACCGGCTTCTTGGGCAGCGGATCGCGGCGGTGTCACCGAAACCGCAAACAACACGCCAGCGTCAACTTGGAATCCTCACGCGTCCCGAGGCGCAATTGATATTTGTCGACACACCGGGGCTGCATGAACCACTGCATAAATTGGGGGAGAGGATGAATGAGGAAGCCCTTTCTTCTTTGAACGAATCGGATGTTGTACTAGCCCTTTTCGATCTTACTCGACCACCAAACGAAGAAGACAGGCAGGTCGCAGTGCAGATCAGAAAGATCCAGGGAAAGATACCAACCCTTATCGCCCTTACCAAAGTAGATCGCGTACCCGAGGAGCGCTTGTCGGACAGGCGCGCTGCATTTCGTAGCCTGCTCCCTGAAACCGATTTCCTGGAGATCTCTTCGACTCGAGGTGACAATCTTGATGAATTGGTCGAACGCATCATCGCCATATTGCCCGAGGGACCTCGCCTCTATCCACCTGAAACAATAACGGATGCGTACGAGCGCGACATCGCCGCTGACATGATCCGCGCTGCTGCTTTGAAAAATCTGCGCGACGAAGTCCCGCACTGCCTTGCTATCCGAATCGATGAATTCGAAGAGCGTAATGAATATGGCGCTTACATCGAAGCTACGATTTTTGTTGAACGTGAATCCCAGAAAGGGATTGTCATCGGTAAAGGCGGCACAATGCTGAAGACAATCGGCACGTTCGCCCGAAAGGAAATCGAAGCCGCAACAGACCGGAAGATTTACTTGAAATTGCGTGTTAAAGTCCTGCCCGGATGGCGCAACGACGAAAACAAGCTCAAGAGTTTCGGTTTTGGGGGATCCGGTCGTTAGGGATGCAGATGCATTCGGTGAGAGTTGACCTTTGAGCAAAAATACATCAAAAGGCACCAAAACGAGTTCTTTCGGGGCTCCAGGGCGCATCAGCCATGATGCCTCTTCTTTCTATAGCAGCCGCCTTTATCAGGGGCAGCTGCAGGAGATATCCTCACCCCACCCCGAGAATCCTATCCCTGAAGAAAGTCTCAATTGTTTCCACTTGAAATCATCACGCGACATGTCCGAACTCCCTGATTATAGCGTCCACCTCATGGTGACCTCACCTCCCTACAACGTCCGCAAAGAGTACGATGAGGATCTCACCCTCGATGAATACCGCGATCTCCTGCAAGTTGTCTTCAAGGAGACCTATCGGGTGATGGTAACCGGCGGGCGAGTCTGCATTAATGTCGCCAATCTGGGTCGGAAACCGTACCTTCCACTGCATGCTCTCATTATTCAAGATATGCTCGAAATCGGCTTCTTGATGCGGGGAGAAATCATCTGGGACAAAGCCGCAAGCGCCTCCCCCTCCACGGCATGGGGGTCCTGGCAGTCTGCTTCCAATCCTGTTTTGCGCGATGTCCATGAATATATTCTTGTTTTCTCGAAAGAGTCTTTCTCCCGCAAGCGCGAAGGCAAGGAAGATACTATCGAACGTGAGCCTTTCCTCGAGTGGACCAAGAGTATCTGGACCTTTCGCGCTGTTTCTGCAAAGCAGATCGGGCATCCGGCTCCATTTCCCGAGGAGCTTCCCAGGCGCCTGATCGATCTCTATAGCTTTAAGAACGATGTGGTCCTCGATCCTTTCTGTGGATCTGGAACCACTTGTCTGGCTGCATATCGACTCGGAAGGCAGTACATCGGCTACGAAATTAATCCGGAGTACAAACAGCTCGCAGAAGAAAGATTGGGAGACGCGACCAAAGGCGATCTCCTGCGACAAGTTGCGACAGACGAAACCTAGAGGAGCAGATGGCATACCAATCCCCTTTCTCAACTCGATACGGTTCACCGGAAATGCGCGCAATATGGTCTGAGGTAGCAAAGAGGCGCGCCTGGCGCAGTGTATGGGCCGCTGTCGCCGAGGCGCAATCGGCTGCCGATCTTGTCTCTCCGGAGCAGATGAATGAGATCCGGGCCCAGGTTGATGCAATCGATTTGCCCCGGGCGCATGAGATCGAAGCCGAGATCGGCCACGATCTGATGGCTGAACTGCGCACTTTTGCTGAACAATGCCCGTCGGGCGGCGCAATCCTCCATTGGGGGTTAACCTCTGCAGACATCCAGGACAATGCCGATGTCATGCGCCAAAAGGCTGCCCTCACCCTTGTACTCGACCGCCTGCGGACTCTGCTTTTGACCTTCGCCGAGCGCATAGAGGAGACACATGATCTGCCCATCATGGGCTTCACCCACTTGCAGCCTGCCGAACCGACGACGCTGGGTTACCGCCTGAGCGTCTACGCCCAGGATCTTCTAGAGGGATTCGAAGTGCTCCTGAGTCTGCACCGCAGGCTGCGCGGGAAAGGTATTCGCGGTCCGGTTGGGACTTCAGGCCCCTTCGTAGATATGTTGGCGGACTCCGACCTCACCCCTGAAATACTCGAGTCGAACGTTATGAACGCCCTCAACCTCACAGCGTTCCCCATCACAACGCAGACCTACCCACGCATGCAGGACTATCGATTGATCAGCGGCATTGTCGACGTCGCTGGTGCCTTACATAAATTCGCTTTCGATCTGCGCCTGCTGCAATCCCCCGGGATCGGCGGTCTTCAGGAACCATTTGGTGATAAACAGGTCGGATCGAGCGCAATGCCATTCAAACGCAATCCGGTGGCAGCGGAGAAGATTTGCTCGCTGTCTCGAGAAATCGCAGCCTGGATCGATGTCGCCTGGCAAAATGGTGCTACATCCCTGCTCGAGAGGACCCTTGACGATTCCGCCAACCGGCGCAGTATGATCCCGGAGGCATTCTTGGCCTGCGATGAGATACTGCTCAATGCCTCTCAAATTCTCCAGGGGTTAGTCATAGATCGCGATCACTTCCAATCCCAACTTAAACGCTTTGGACCTTTCGCCGCGATCGAGCGCGTCTTAACTGCTCTCATCCAGGCTGGCGCTGACCGCCAGGAAATGCATGAACGACTTCGCCTGCACAGCATGAGCGCATGGGAAACCTATCAAATTACGGGGAAGAACCCACTTAAAGGCTTGCTCTCCAAGGATACCGTACTGCTAAAGTACCTGCAGCCGGCACGGATCCGTAAGCTGCTGGATGCGAGCACCTATGTCGGTCTTGCTCCTGTGAGAGCGAATGAAATGGCGGCTCGCATACGCAGTCGACTAGCCCCAGAGCAGACTGGGTAGATTTAATGCCCTGGTTCTTTCGCTTTATCGTTAATTGAATTGATCTGTGTAGATCGTTGCACCGTCAGTTTATTTTGAAGCAATAAATCGGCCATGGAGGACAGGCTGCGATGATGTTCTTCCTCTTTTTTGCAGCAGTGTTTGCTATCCTTGATTGGATTGCAGTCGCAACGAACCGGCGGCGGCTCGAATTCTTCGCTAAACCCGCAACCATGCTGGGACTGATTTTATGGTTCGCGACCATACTGCCTGCTGTGCCTGCCGCTGCCGGCACCTGGTTCCTTCTTGGAATGGGGTTATTCCTTGCCGGGGATATTTTCCTGATGCTGCCGCCGGTAAATTTTATTAAAGGCCTGCTCGCCTTTCTCCTGGGCCACATCGCTCTTATCGTCGCCTTCAATCTCCCGCAGCCGATATTTCATCCACTATCATTCGTTTTCATCGCCCTCATTGGTGCCTCCGTTCTGTTACTGGTAAGCCGGATCAATCAGGGTTTGCGCGCACAGAAGCAAGGCGAACTCATCGGACCGGTGATCGCTTATGCCGTCATCCTGGGTCTCACCTTCTTCTCAACACTGTCAACATTTCTGCGAGTGGATTGGCCTCCGCTGGCCGCTATTCTAGCGTCTATCGGCGGCGGGATGTTCGTCCTCTCAGATAGCATGTTGGCGTGGAACCTCTACGTCAAGCCGATCCCTAACGGACGACTCCTGACGACCATCGCCTACCACCTCTCTCAGTTCTTTATGGCAACCTCGTTCCTTCTATTCCTGGGCTTGATCGCCTTCTGAAGCTCGCCAAACGTAGCCTCTGGCGAACCGATGCTAGAACAATCTGGCATCATGTCAATCCCGCTGCACAAATTGACAACGCCTGCAATTATTTATCAATTTGCGGGAAATTCAGGGATCAGGGGTGAGCAATGTTTCCTGTTTCTTTTGGGGGATGTGTTGAGGGACGCGGTTCGTGCCACGACACCCAAGGGTTGTCTCAGCTCAAACCTGAGTAAAATGCGCGGCTTCAATCTCGCGCCAGTCGGCTCCCTGTGGCAGGCGCATGTATGCGCCCAGAAGCGGGTGAACCTCGCGGATCATCTCCGCCATCCTCAGCGCAATGCGCCGTATGGAAAAGTGCGCGTTGTCCTGCGATCGCAGCTCACAGAAATGATACGCCTCCCGCAAATTCATGGTCATCAATACCCTGCGGTTGAAGCCATTCGGAATCAGGTAAGCAGCGACATGCGGATTCCAGGCTTCAAGCTCTCCAAATGCATCAGCAGCCTGCTTCATCGCTGTTCTGTAAGGTGCTTCAAAGCCCGCTTCCATGATTAATCGCGGTACGGCGTAACCCAGATCAGCTCTCAACCGCTGTGGGGTTTGCGTCATCATGCGATGGCGTTTTAGCTCGAAGTATGCCCCTTGGTCCAGCAAAGCATCGAATGTGTAATAGGCATGTTCCAGTTCTCGCAACGGAGCAACGAAACGATCGAGTCTTCCCAGGAGCGCATCAGCCAATTCCTTCAGTTTGTCCACATCCATCTCTCGCACGGCCTTCACTACCGATGCGAAACTTGCACCTCCCGGCGCGTAAAGAGCAGCCGCAAGGACACGCTGCTCGGCTTCAGGATCGTATTCAACCATCTCGATCATCCCTGCCATGGGTTCGGCAGGAAGAGCAGTTGCTCGTTCCGAAAAATCTACGCCGGTCTCCTGGAAATATGGAACCCGGTCTGCGTATTTCACCAGGGTTGGTGTCTCAATTTTAGATACTTCTTTAATTCGCTCACCAATCTCCTGTACCTCGAGCAGGGGATGAGACAGCATTTTGCGAACCGCATGCTCAAGCACGCGAGCGTTGGCGGTCATGCCCACATTGGCCAGTGACGCTGCTGGCAGAAGAAAGCGGCACGCATCGACATAGTGAGAACGAATTCGACCGTCCCAGCGCTCCTCACTCTCGCCCTCCAAGCGTGGATGCGTGCGCGCGACAACATCTTTCACCGGCGCGAGGGATTGCATGTAGGTGTCGAACAATAGGTCGCAGGTTTGGCGATAGATCTTCTCAGATGATCCACCCTGGATTTCAGGGGGGATGTAGTATCCCTGACGGTCCCATTTCTGATAGCGCGTCGATTTCTCGGTGTAGGAAGCCAGCCGATTTGACTCAATACACTCGATCGCTAAGCGAGAGACGTTCTCCAGGGCCAGATGCAGGACGGCATGTTCAGCAACTGAGGCGTGCCCGTAACCGACAACCCATCGCTCATGAAACTCTGCGGATTTCTCATCGGTCAATTCAGCTGCGATTTCGCGAAATGAAAGCGGTGACCTCGATGTTTTTGCAAAGGCCACCGCGATCGTCTCCGGATTGAGTTCCTCTGGCCGCAACAGGTAGATCTCCCGCTTGAATGTCTCAGGCACCCTGCCCCTCCTCGTCTTGATCTAAGATCACACGCGCACGCTGTATGTCGCGCGCAATGCGAGCAAGAAGCAGTTCCGCATTCGAGAAACGCCGTTCATCGCGCAGGCGTGCAATAAATTCCAGGCGCAGTTCCTTTCCGTAGAGATCCGCGTTGAAATCAAGTAGATGCGCTTCAACGATCACCTGCTCGGGTTTATCTTCAAAGGTGGGTCTGATACCGATATTCGTCACCGCCTTATGGCGCTGTCCTTCGAACTCCGCCCAACAGGCATACACACCCGAGCACGGATATGCTCTTTCTTCCCAGATTTCCAGATTCGCCGTGGGGATCCCCAGCGCTCGCCCGCGGCTTGAGCCCGAAACCACTTTCCCCGGAACCACGAACGACCGGCCGAGGTATTCGGCGGTTCGAGCCACAGCCCCGGAGCGCAGTGCTTCACGCACACGCGTCGAGCTTACAATTTCACCACCAAAAATTTCCGGAGGAATCACATGCAAGGAGAATCCATACTCCAAACCCGCGGCTGCGAGGAAGTGGCGATTCCCCTCACGCTTATATCCAAGCGCGAAATCTTCCCCAACCCATAGACTCCTCAACCCCAAACGTGACCTTAATCGGTCAAGGAAGATCCCCGCCGGGATCTCTGCCAGACTTCGGTTGAATTCCTGCGTGATGACATAATCCACACCCAATTTCCCAAGTAATTCAGCTTTCTCCTCTGGTGTGTTGATGTAAAGAGCAGGCGTTCTGCCACGCAGAAATACGGACGGATGAGGATAGAAAGTCAGAACGACTGAAGGGCGGTTCTCCTGATGCGCATTTTCGACGAGGGCCTTGATTAATGTTTGATGCCCTCGATGAACCCCATCGAAAGATCCAATCGTCAGATCGCTCTGGTCCAATTGAACGGAGAAAAAGTCTCGCAAATGCTGCATAGGCGGCTTCAGCGGTTAAAAACCTTCTTCGGATGCCATTTTGCGCCGCCCTCGACCGCCTCAAGGATGGCGATCAGATCACCATCGGGACCGATGGCAAGCGCCGTTCCAGATGCGGAAGGATCTGCAGGAATGAGCCGGCCGAAGGTTATATCTTTATAAATTTTTCCATCGACCTCGATCCTCTGAAGATCCGGTAAGGCGTCAACAGCAGGCCGCAAATATTCAACCCAAGTGCCGTCGATAAATCCCAATTCTAACTTCCTGAGAGAGACGCAGTCCTCGATTGTGAAATGGCCCACTTTCGTCCGCCTCAGGTTCGCCAGATGGGCTCCAGTCCCCAATTGTTCTCCAAGATCATGCGCGAGTGAACGGATGTACGTTCCGGCGGAACACTCAATTTCTAAGACCAAATCTGGCGGGTGGTATTCCAGGAGTGCCATTTGATAAATCGTTACATCTCTAGCGGCAAGATCAAATTCCTTCCCCTCTCTAGCCAACTCATAGGCTTTTTTGCCCTTGATCTTAATCGCACTGTACGGTGGTGGTACTTGCTCGATCTTGCCCGTAAACTCGGGGAGAATCTCCTTGATATCTTCTTCGGTGGGCACCGCTCCAGTGATGCGGACCGCATCCCCCTCTGCATCGTAGGTCTTTGTGCTCGCTCCGAAGCGGATTACCGCCTCATAGCGCTTTGAAGCTGTGCTGAGATATTCACTCAGACGGGTTGCCGATCCCATGCAGAGAATCAGAACCCCCGACGCTCGAGGGTCGAGCGTTCCTGCATGACCCACCTTGCGCACCCCTGTCTCCCTGCGAACAATACTGACAACCTTATGTGAGGTCGGACCAGTAGGTTTATCGACGAGGATGAGCCCAAACCGTTTCATGCAAATTCCTCCGGAGATGTTGAGAGGACATCCCGGGTAGCAGTCAGGACAAGTTCCTGAACCTCCTGCATATCTCCATCTATTGTGGCACCGGCAGCTTGTTCATGCCCACCGCCTCCGAAGGAGAATGCGATCTCGGCCACATTCACTCCCTGCTTCGACCGCCAACTGACTTTCACTTTCCCGCCAGTTTGTTCAATAAAAATCAAGACAACCTGGATCCCATTAATTGTCGCAAGGAGATTCACCAAATCGGCATCATCTGAGCCCGGGTATCCAACAGCCTTTCGATCTTCAATAGTGAGACTGGTCCATAAGATACCATTCTCCCTCTCGAGTCGGTTCAAACCCTTACCCCAGTATTGAGCGCTCACAAAACTGCGTTGATTGAGCGTTCGCGCGTAAATCTCCGCCATGGGAGCACCGATGCTAACGAGTTTTGAAGCGATCTCCAGCGTTCTCGCCGTGACGCTATTCGTACGAAATCCGATCGTATCTGTGATGAGACCGGTCATGAGATTGGCGGCGACTTCAGCGTCGATTTCCAATCCAAGCTGCGGGATGACGTCGTAGAGGATTTCTGTCGTGGCGGAGGCTTTGTGATTGACAATGTTGATCAGTGCGAAATTGGTATTGGTCGGATGATGGTCGATATTGATATCGGGCTGCCGCGGCAGTGTCTCGATTGGAAAACCCGTCCGCTGGTGATCGGCTGCATCCACCAATATCAGCAAATCATAATCGCTCGGGATATCCGATAATACCTTGTCGGCGCCTGGCAGGAAGCGGAATCGAGATGGCACACCTTCCAACAGAACCGGCGTGATATTTTTCCCGGCTCGTTCCAGGCTCAACGTAAGAGCAAGCAGCGAGCCTACAGCGTCTCCATCTGGCCGTTCGTGGGAGAGGATGATGACCTTATGGGCGGTGTTAAGGGCCGCCTTAGCTTTCTCTATCGTTGTCGTCCCCCATGTCTCCTTCTTGTTCACCGCGCTCCTCTTTCAGGCTGTCTAATATTTCTTCTATTCGCATTCCGCGCTGATGCGAAGCGTCCCAACGAAAGCGGAGCTGGGGGAAGCTTCTTAATTGAATGCGTGCCGCCAGTTGGCTGCGTAAAAAACCTTGCGCCCGTTCCAGCCCCGCGAGGACCTCATCCATCCGCTCTTCTTCTCCGCCGGCAACTATGAACACAGTGGCATAAGCCAGTTCCCGATCCACGTCCACGTGGGTAACCGTGATCATAGTCAGGCGCGGGTCGGCAACATCCCGCACGAGGATGTCGGCTAATTCCTCGCGAATGCGATCTCCAACTTTTCGGGCGCGCGCCTTACTCGCCATTATTCAACCTCATGTTATGGGAACCGTCTCTTCAGTATAGCATTCCAGAATATCGCCCTCTTTGAAGGACTCGAACCCCTTCAAGCCAATGCCGCACTCGAAGCCGTTACGAACTTCCCGAACATCATCCTTCTCATGCTTGAGAGAGAATATTGGACCATTGAAAAGCTCCTCCTCCTCGCGCAGCACCAACATACGTCCATTGCGCTGTATCTCCCCCTCGGTGACAATGCAGCCGGCGATATTACCTAGCTTGGGTATTCGGAAAACCGCACGCACACGCGCTTTACCGAGCACAACCCTGCGCGTCTCAGGTTCCAGCATACCCTTAAGCGCCAGCTCAATGTCCTCGGTAAGGCGATAGATAATGTCGTATACGCGGATATCCACATCTTCCGTATCGGCGCAGTTCTTTGCCACTTGATCTGCGGTCACATTAAACCCGATGACGATTCCTTGCGAGGCCGCGGCAAGCATGACATCGTTTTCGCTGATATTACCAGTGCCGGCATAGAGAATGTTCACTTTGATTTCACCTGCACTAAGTTCTAACAGTGAATTGACGATCGGTTCCAAAGACCCCTGAACATCGGCTTTGACGACAAGCCGCAATTCCTTTACCTCCCCCGCTTTAAAGGCCGCGAAAAGCTGCTCGAGGGACTGTGCTTTTGAAGGTTTGCGGGAGCGCTCTCGCTGCGCGAGCTCTCGCTCATCAGCGATGATGCGCGCCTCGCGCTCGCTCTCAACAACGGTGAAGAGCTCTCCAGCTTGAGGCACATCTGAGAGTCCCATGACGGATACAGGTTTCGATGGTCTGGCTACCTTGACCGCCTCACCCCTGAAATCGAACATTGCCCGGATTTTCCCGTATGCCGTACCAACCAGAACGGCATCTCCGACGCGCAGGGTTCCATTCTGAACAAGGAGTGTGGCCACAACGCCTTTGGCTTTATCCAGCTCAGCTTCAATCACCGTCCCCAAGGTTTTCCCTGATGGGTTGGCCTTAATCTCCGTGGAGTCAGCGACGAGATTGATCGCTTCAAGCAGGTCTTCGAGCCCTTCCTTCTCCTTGGCCGAAACAGGAACTACCATCGTGTCGCCTTCCCAGTCATCTGGAATAAGTCCGATGTCGGACAACTCCTGTTTGACCTTATCCGGGTTGGAGTTAGGACGATCGATTTTGTTGAGGGCGACAATGATCGGCACTCGCGCAGCTTGTAAATGCGACAGCGCTTCACGCGTCTGGGGCATTACGCCATCATCCGCGGCGACAACAAGCACGGCGATGTCTGCCCCCTGCGCCCCACGGGCACGCATAGCTGTGAAGGCGGCATGTCCGGGTGTGTCTAAGAAGGTGATTAATTTCTCGTCATGTTCAACTTGATACGCAGAAATCCGTTGGGTGATGCCTCCGGCCTCCCCCTCGGCAACATCCGTCAAACGGATTGCATCCAGCAATGTAGTCTTGCCGTGGTCAACATGCCCAAGCACCGCTACAACCGGAGGACGGTCCTTTAACGTTTTTGGATCTTCATCTCCGATCAATTGACGCCAGCGCGGCAGCTCGCCCGCTTCGTCAGGATCTTCCTCGGGAGCCGCAAGATGTTCCGCTTCAAAGCCGAACTCACCTATCACGATCGCCGCAGTATCGAAATCGACTTGCTGGTTGATGTTCGCCATCACACCATTCGCCATCAACTGCTTGATGACGTCGATCGGGCTGACATCAATCATGGAAGCCAGATCACGCACTGTTACTGTTGTGGGGATTTCTACGACCTTTACATCTTTCTCGCTCATATCGCACCTCCGGGTCGAGCACTCCGTCAGCAGCGAGCGAGTTGGCCTGGGGAATTACAGGTTTTTCTGTGGTTAGGCCATGCCGTGCTCGGCGCGGACAGCGGAAGCTCTCACTTCAGCCATTTTGCTCGTCTGTCAGACTATTCATGTACGTTTCCAATTCCTGGCGAGCTTCGTTCTTTAAATCAATTTTTAATGATCGTGACAAGGACCCTTTCAGAGCCTTCTCCCAGCACGATCGCAGATCATGCACGTAGGCTCCCCGCCCAGGAGCTTTTCCAGTCAAGTCAATTTTCACGCCATCTTGCCCGCGTACAATACGTATCAATGCACGTTTTGCCAAGACCTGCCGGCAGCCAATGCAAGTCCGTTGGGGTTCATGCTTACGCCGCCGCGATCTACGTGGTGACATTCATCGACCTTTGCATTCCCTGCCGGAAATCGATCGAGTTCTAATAATCCCCTTTACTCCACTCATCTTCGTCACGCTTCCTGCGCCTGCGCACGACTACCTCGTCCAGATCCGGATCATATTCTATAATCCGGGATTTTTGCTTCTGGCGCTGCTTGCTTTCGGTGGACTCCGTCTTAAACTCTTCCTCGCTTAACTCGGGGATTTCAACCGATTCTCCGAATTTCTCGGTCAACTCTTCGAATACCTCGGCGGCAATATCTTCCACTTCCGCTTCAGCTTCAACCACCTCGTCTACAACAGGAGCTTCAACCTCTGCGGCAGCTTCCTCCTCGACAGGCTCTTCGGTTTCAAGAACAGCTTCGAGGTCTTCTTCAATTTCCTCTGCAACGACTTCTTCTTCAGCAACCTCTTCAATCTCGACAACCGGTTCGGGATATGCGTAGGAATTAAGAGTCTTGGCGATCTCGGTCATCGCTTTGGGTCCAATACCCGGCAATCCCAGGATGGCGTCTTCATCCATCCCCAATTTCTCCAGGACTTGCCCAGCGGTCTTATAGCCCGCCTCGATGAGCAGGTTAAGCACCCTCGTCGATAGGTCAATCTCGGTGAGATCAACTTCGAATGCTGTTTCAGGGAATGAAGCTCGTACTTCGGCTAACATGTCGAACTCGACTTGGCGGCGTGCATCCTTGCGCGACTCGATCTCGCTCTGTACCAGATCAACGAAGGAGGTCATCGTCTGGTATTCCTCAGGGGTGATCGGACGCCCCTCTTCCTTCTTGACGAGGATTGCCTCGATCTTCAATATAGTCTCAGATTGCTCTTTAGCCATTTCAGCGAAAGATGAGTCCGTAGTGAGAATCACTAAGGACTCAACAGCAGTCTCGGGCAGGCTCTTGATATCAATGCGCCAACCGGTCAGTTTCGCACCCAGGCGGGCGTTTACGCCGGCGCGGCCGATAGCCAAGCTGAGTTGATCCTCCGGCACGACTACGATCGCTGTTTTCCCTCGGTTTAATTCCTCACTGAGGTACACACCGGAAACGCGGGCCGGCGCTAGCGCCTTGGCGACAAAAGTAGCGGGTTCAGGATGCCACTCAATCACGTCGATCTTTTCGTCGGACAGATCACGCACGATGGATTGGATGCGCACCCCGCGCATGCCGACGCATGCGCCGACAGGGTCCACACCCTCGCGCAGCGCCGCCACGGCGACCTTCGCACGCTTCCCTGCCTCACGCGCGATCGATTTAATCTCCACCAAACCCTGATTGATCTCCGGGACCTCCATCTCCAGCAGCCGCCGCAGCATATGCGGGTGGGTGCGGGAAACAACGATCACCGGTCCACGCGGTGACCTGCGCACCTCAAGAACATAGGTGCGAATGCGGTCACGTACACGGAAATGCTCGCCGGGGATTTGTTGATTGCGCGGCAGGATCGCCTCCGCTCGCCCCAGACCAACCGTCACAGCCTGCGGTGTGACTGAGTGCACCGTACCGTGCACGAGGTCACCCTCACGCTCGACATACTCTTCGTACTGAGCCTCACGCTCAGCCTCGCGCAGACGCTGCAGGATCACCTGCTTAGCCGTCTGTGCGGCGACACGACCGAAATCTTGTGGTGTGGATTCGACCATCACCATATCGCCAAGCTCAGCTTCCGGATTGAAGTTCCGGGCAATATCGAGGGCTACTTCGGTC
>JBARSI010000204.1:0-5518 GCA_049644665.1 Anaerolineales bacterium | reverse complement strand
TTTGAATCGCGAAAAGGATATCCTCGCTGAGCGGGTCTATGCTCCCTGGCCGGACATGGAAACTGCGATGCGTCAATCTGGACTTCCGTTGTACTCTCTGGAGACGAAACACCCGGTTTCCGAGTTTGACATCCTCGGGTTTTCACTTCCCTACGAAACCGTTTATACAAACACACTGAATCTCATCGATCTCGCCGGGATTCCGCTCTTCGCGGACAAACGCAAACGAGATGATCCGATCCTGATCGCGGGAGGCCACGCTGCACTAAATCCGGAGCCGATGGCCGCATTCCTTGATGCATTTGTGATCGGTGAGGGCGAAGAAGCTATCATCGAGATCGCTCGCTGTGTTCAAGATTGGAAAGCTAGCGGACTTTCGCGGGAAGAACTTCACCTCGATCTCGCAAAAATCTGGGGCGTCTATGTGCCCAGTTTGTATCAGATCCACTACCTGGAGGATGGCACAATCTACCGAGTCGAACCCCTCCATGAAGACGTGCCATTCCCGATTCTGAAGCGCATCGTTGGGAGATTGCCCAAACCAACCACGCGTTTCATCGTGCCCTTCATAGACGTCACGCATAACCGCCTACCCATCGAGATCATGCGCGGCTGCACACGTGGGTGCCGTTTCTGTCAGGCCGGCATGATCACACGTCCTGTTCGTGAACGACCGATCCCGGAAATCCTAGACGCCATTCAGGAGGCGACCGATCTCACCGGCCTCGATGAGGTCGGCCTTCTCTCGCTGTCATCTTCCGACTATACCGAGATCTTGCCTCTGGTGCATGCTGTGAACGAGCGCTTCGGAGAGCAGCAGATAAAGATCTCACTTCCTTCTCTGCGCATCGAGACAGTCTCTGTCGAGTTGATGGACTTGCTGCATGGGCACTCTTCGCGGTCGGGTTTCACCCTGGCTCCCGAAGCTGCGACAGAGCGCATGCGGGAGATTATCAATAAGCCGATCGAAACAGAGCAGCTCCTTGAAACAGTGCGCGAGATCTACCGCCGTGGTTGGCATACGATCAAGCTCTATTTCATGATCGGTCACCCATCCGAAACCCTTGAGGACGTCCAGGCTATTGTTGCACTGTGCAAGACGATCCTGGCCGAAGGCCGGAAGATTATGGGTAAACGGGCTAAAGTGAACGCGGGTGTTAGCACATTCATCCCCAAACCACACACACCATTCCAATGGACCCCATGTGATACGACAGAACAAATCATGATGAAACAAGATGTTCTAAAGCGGGAGCTGCGAGGTAAGGGATTAAAATTAAACTGGAATAGGCCAGAGGAAACGATGCTCGAAGCCTGGCTATCTCGCGGCGATCGAAGAATGAGTGAGGTAATCTATGGTGCCTGGAAAAATGGGGCAAAATTCGATGCCTGGCATGAACACTTCAATTACAACATTTGGATTGAATCTTTCGAAGCTGCCGGTCTGGATCCCGCATTTTACAGCCACCGCGAACGCCCGATTGATGAGACACTCCCATGGGATCACATTGACGCCGCGGTCAAGAAGCAGTTCTTGACCGAAGATTACCTTCAGAGCCAACAGGGAAAAACACGCATGGATTGCCGTGAGCGCTGTTTCGCCTGCGGGATTTTGCCAAAGTACGCTAATCTACGCCGGGAGAACCCCGGTGAAGCCTGGAGATGCCCCGAGGTCCGCTCACCATATCGCATCTCAGCAGACGGCCCTTCACTCGGGGGCAAATAACAAGATGCCAAATGACGCCCGCTACCGTTATCGAATAACCTTTACGAAGGATGAGGCACAGCGCTTTACAGGCCACCTCGATCTCCAGCGAACCTGGGGGCGCCTTCTACGTCGAGCCGGGCTCCCCAGTCTGTACTCCAAAGGGTTCAACCCCCGGCCGCGCATTCAATTGAGTACAGCTCTGCCTCTCGGTTGCACAAGTGAACACGAATTGGCGGATATTTGGCTCTCAGAGGAAATGGATTGCAGCGAGCTACGTGAACGGCTGCGGCGTTCTGCACCACCTGGAACCAGGATCCTTGAGGTTGAACGCGCGGATTTAAAAGAACCCGCTCTCCCCATCCAAATCGATGCCGTCTCTTATAGCGTTGAGTTCGAGGCAAATCAAACAGAAAAAGATCTCTCAAGTGCTATTCATGACTTTCTCAAAAAAAAGGTGATAGAGAGAACGCGCAGGGGAAAGACCTATGACCTCCGACCGCTCATTTTGGAACTTGAGATTTCAGGCGGGGGGACAGAACGCCCATCCATCAAGATGAAATTGGCTGCGAAAGAAGGCGCCACAGGGCGGCCGGAAGAAGTCCTCTTAGCCTTAGCTCTTGACCCATCAACGGCTAAGATCCATAAAACTCACTTGCATAGAGTCCAGGAAAAATCATCCTAGAGCGGAGTTCTCTGTTAAGTTACCCATCCTATTAAATATGGAATCAAGAAGCAGAGCTTCTGGACGCAGGTGCGACCTGCGTATTGATGTTCGCGGGTAAAACCTCCCTCTAGGTTTCGACCCTGGTAGGAGGTTGTGAACCACCCCGGTAACGCCCTTCCCCATCTTTAAGGAGGAGATTGCTACGTCACGGAATTTATCCTGAGCAACATCGAAGGGTTCTTCGCAGTGACATGGACGGGAAGGCTCTGCAATAATCGATATCATTTCGAGCACAGCGAGAAACCATTTGATGTTGCTCTAGAACGCCTTCCCGGCACCGGACCCCCACCTACATGTCATGCTGAACGAAGAGAAGCATCTCGATTTTTGACCTGCAGGGCAGCCCTTCTGTGAGGGAGATTCTTCGTCGCTGCGCTCCTCAGAATGACATTGGCGGAGAACCCGTCATTGCGAGCGAAGCGAAGCAATCTCCTCGTTTCTTGACGGGAGATTGAGATCCTTCGGCTTCTGTCCCCGCTCCCTTCGGTCGAGGATTTCACATGCTAAACTCTGCTAAGTAATCCCCTCCTTTCAACGTATTCGAGCCCCGGATTGGGGCTCGGATACCTATGTAGTGATGCTCCTACGAATTCAAGAAGTTAAAGCGCGAAGAGATTCATATACTTCATCGCCAGGTTTAAATCCCCCTTTAGAACAACCTTCTTCGTGGCAATGGCCGTCATCGGGTTTAGCCTGCCTGTGATCATGTCGATGTAATCCGCAGCTTCAGCCGTCAACGAGAGATTGGGTTCTTCATGGACTCCCGGCTCAGCCGTGCAGACCTGATCCTTGATCGTACAAATCCAGTCGCCGCCTTCCTCGCCCAGGTTGAATTGAATCACGGCATCTACCCCTTCAGCTTTCTCCGGGATAAGCGCCCCGGGCATGCGTTCCATTAGATCTTTTACAGTTAATGCCATCACAGACTCCTTTGTTATGGGTTATGGTGATTGATGTTTATGGTCCATGAGAATCTGCTATAGCAGATTCTCAAAGATACCTGCCGCCCCCATCCCTCCACCGATGCACATTGTGACCATGACATATTTCGACTTGCGGCGCTTCGCCTCGTGCATAATCTGCACAGTCAGTTTGGCTCCCGAAGCGCCGAGCGGGTGACCAAGGGCGATCGCTCCACCGTTAACATTGATTTTCTCTTTATCCAATTCCAGCGTGCGAATTACCGCCAGGCTTTGCGAGGCAAATGCCTCATTCAACTCGATCAGATCGATCTCACCCTGCTTGATGCCATAGCGCTCCAATGCTTTAGGTACAGCCTTGATCGGACCGATGCCCATGATCTCCGGCGCTACACCTGCTGCTGAAAAACCTACGAAGCGCATCCAGGGTTCTATACCAAGTTCATCAGCTTTCTCTGCGCTCATGACGACTACCGCAGCCGCTCCGTCGGATAGTGGCGAGGAGGTTCCCGCCGTGACCGACCCTTTCGGGGAGAAAGCCGGTCTCAACTTGGCCAGCCCCTCAATCGTCGTGTCGCGGCGGATGAGTTCGTCCTGATCGAAGAGTACTTTAGTTGTCCCGTCAGGCGTAGTCGTCATGACCTCCAGGGGGACGATTTCATCTTTGAACCGGCCAGCCTCCTGCGCTTCGCCAGCCTTCCGGTGGCTATGGAAGGCGAACTCGTCCATGTCTTCGCGGCTAACCTTGTATTCTTTCACAACGTTTTCCGCGGTCTGGCCCATGCTCACGTAAACTTCAGGTATGGTCTCCATCAAGCCAGGATGCGGACTGATCCGGAACCCGGTCATGGGAACCATGCTCATGCTTTCCACACCGCCGGCGATGATGATATCGGCTCCACCGGCGATGATCCGTTCACAGGATTGGGCGATCGTTTGCAGACCCGATGAGCAGAAACGGTTGACCGTCATCGCCGGAACCGAATCCGGAAATCCGGCATGCATGGCAACAGGTCGAGCCATATTTAAACCCTGGCTGCCCTCCGGGAATGCACATCCGATTACGACATCATCCACGATCGCTTTATCCAAATCACCGGCGCGCTTCCAGGCCTCCCTGATAACCGCCGCGGCCATATCCTCCGCTCGGTAATTCTGCAGCGTCCCGCGCTTGGCGCGTCCAACTGCAGTTCGTGCTCCTGAAACAATGACTGCTTCTCTACCCATAGCTCCAACTCCTTCGAGTATGGTAATCGCTTGTGATGGGAGTATGGTGTTGCGTGATGCTTGGGCAGCGATCGCATGCCACGCTGCTGCCCAATCGTCTCTCCCTATCTACCATGTCGACTAAGACACCTTGATTCCCATCTCCTAATTTCTCAGTGGTTTATTGTGCTCGATCATATGAGCCAATCGATCGAGTGTCTTCGGCTCATGGCATAACTCAATGAACGCCACTCTTTCCAACTCGAGAATGTATTCCTCTGGAACCCACGTTGGATCGGTCAGATCCCCGCCGCAGAGAACCCATGCCAGCTTATTGGCGATCGTAGCATCGTGCTCGGTAGCCCAGCCGGCTTCCTTCAGTCCCCACACTGCGGCTTTCAGTGCGGCTAGAACATCCCTGCCCGCAGCGTATACGCGTTCCACGTTAGGTGGGCGATAGCCCTCCGCGATCATGGCCAGAGCGCTGCTCTTGGCCTCTGCCAGGAGATACTCCTTCTTCATCACAATCCGGTCGCCCGGCGAGAAGAAACCCATCTCAAAAGCCTCAAAGGCACCCGTCGCGACCTTGGCCAGTGCGATCTGCTCAAACACTTTCTGCATGACAGATATCGGATCGGCGCTTGGGATGCGCATTACCGGGTTTATTACCTTGCGGATTAACTCCTTCGTACCTGTCCCAGCAGGGATCACTCCCACACCCATCTCGACGAGACCGATGAAGGTTTCAGGAGCAGCAACCCGCTTCGAACAGGCCATGCTAAGTTCAGCGCCTCCACCCAGGACCATGCCATGCGGCGCGGCGATGATGGGTTTATGGAAATAGCGCATGCGCATCAAGACAGATTGCATCGCCGCTACCATAGCGTCGATCTGGTCATAATCTTCCTGCTGAGCAGCCATCCAAACCAGGAAGATGTTCGCGCCCGCCGAGAAGTGCTG
>JBARSI010000203.1:0-25120 GCA_049644665.1 Anaerolineales bacterium | reverse complement strand
CAAAAAGGCTCAATAGTGCTGATTCGGTCAGGAACTGGAGCAGGATGTCCCGTTTTCGAGCGCCTACAGCTTTACGCAAGCCGATTTCGCGCGTGCGTTCGGTCACCGACACCAGCATGATGTTCATGATCCCGATTCCCCCGACGAGAAGTGAAATACCGGCAACTCCACCGAGGAATATCGTGAACACATTTGTGATTGTCTCCGCCAACTCCAGGAAGCTCTGTTGGCTGAAGGTCGAGAAATCGTCCTCGCCTATGTCCGTGCGATGGCGAGTGCGCAATATCGTGGCTATCTCTTCCTCAGCAGCAGAGACGGCATCTGCGTTGAGAGCCTGTACTAATATCATATCCACATGATCCCTGCTCGACCGCCGAAAAAGTCGAGTTTGTGCCGTGGACATCGGGATATAAATCTGATTATCTTCGTTTGTTGGTCCCTGCCCACCTTTCGCCGTAGTAACACCGATGACTCTAAAAGGCTGTCCTTCAACACGGACCGATTCGCCAACGACGCCTTCTGTTCTACCGAAAAGTGTTTCGGCGACATCCGGTCCCAAAACCGCCACTGCTGAACGGCCCAATAGGTGGATTTCGTTGATAAACTCACCTTCGGCTAATTCGATATTGCGTACTGACTCATGTTCAGGGGTCACGCCAACCGCGGCAACAATATCGCCCTCTCCCGCGAATGTGATCTCTGCACTGCCTTGAAGAACCGGTGCTACACCAATAACCGATGGCGCGGCGAAGGGATCGCGCATCGCCTCAGCATCACCGAGAGTGAGATGTTGAGGGTTTCGGACTTCTTCACTGCCTCCCCGCATCACAAAAAGCAGGTTAGTTCCAATCCCGCTGATTGATCCAGTGATGGTGTTTTGCGCTCCGGCGCCGATGGCTAACATCGCAATTACGGCCCCTACGCCGATTACAATGCCCAGTACGGTGAGAGCCGAGCGCACTTTATTACTAGCTAGACTGTCCAGCGCCTCTAAGGCGATTCTCCACAAATCCATTTTCATACCTTTTTAGCATTACCGGTGACACTTGCCGCTGCCCCACCAACAGAAAGTCACTTCTCCATAACCCGATCTTCCATGATCAAGCCATCTAATAGGCTGATCACCCGGTTCGTATGTGCAGCTATCTCTGGATCGTGCGTGACGAATATGAGTGTCGTGCCCGAATTCTTGTTCAGTTCAAGTAGGATCTGCACGATCTCAACGCCTGATTTTGAATCCAGGTTTCCGGTAGGCTCATCAGCCATAATCATGGCCGGGTTGTTAACCAGCGCGCGGGCGATAGCCACTCGCTGCTGCTGACCGCCGGACAACTCGTTTGGGCGATGCTTGACTCGATCTCCCAGACCGACCGCTTCAAGCGCTTCCATGGCGCGCTTGCGGCGGCCGTTCCCCACCCCGGCGTACCGCATCGGCAGCTCGACATTGGTTAGAGCAGTCTGGCGCCCGAGAAGATTGAAGCTCTGGAAGACAAATCCCACCTTGCGGTTGCGGATTTCTGCCAGTTGATCATCGCTCAACTCAGCCACCTGACTTCCGTCCAAACTGTAACTTCCTGAAGTGGGTCGGTCCAGACAGCCCAGAATATTCATCAACGTAGTCTTGCCAGAGCCGGAGGGTCCCATAATGGAGACAATCTCGCCGCGAGCGATGCGCACATCAACCCCTCGTAGCGCATGAACTTCGATGTCGCCCATACGGTATACCTTCGTGATACCCTCAGCCTCGATGACCCAATCGCTCATCGTATTCCACCCATTCCGCTCATGAACCCCGGCGGTTCTCCCGCCTCAAAAATGAACGATGGTGGATTCAGTATGATCTCATCCCCCACATTCACGTCACCTTCCAAAACTTCGCTATAGAGGTCAGAAGTTGCACCAAGCACGACCGGCGTTGGTGTTAAAACGCCATTTACGAGCAGGTAGACCACCCGTTCACCATCCCGCACCCGCACCGATCGATTTGGAACGATCACAACATTTTCAATCTGCTCAACGATGATGTTAACTGCGGCTGTCATTCCAGGCCTTATGGCTTCATCGGCATCGATTACTTCAACAGTCATGGGAAAACTTACAACACCCTGCATGGAGGTACCAATCAAGCCTATCTCCACGACAACTCCGTTGTAGACATAATCAAGCATGGCGTCGAAATTCAAAGTTACAAGTTGCCCCAAGGTGACGCGGTTGATATCGACCTCAGAGACTTCCACTTCCACCAGCAGGCGTGAGAGGTCGTCAATTCGGAAGGCTAGCGTACCTGGAGAGATCAAATCTCCTGCTCGCACATCAATCGAGGTGATGCTACCGGCGAAGGGCGCAGTGATACGCGCCATATCCAGCGTAGCTTCCGACGCGGCAACCCGCGCCTCTGCAGCACGAACATCATCCGGATCAGGTCCATCCTTCACCCGCTCCCAATCCCGCTGTGCATCTGCCAGGCGCGCTTCCGCCAGTGCCACGTCGGCTTCAAGTAATGCCTGCTCCACCTCGGTTGGGAAACCAAGGTACCAATTGAGGTTCCTCTGAATGGAATCCCTGTTTTGTTTAGCTGCGATCAGATTGGAAAGAGCCAGCGCCTTTCCCGCATCACCAGAGGCGTGGTCATAGAGCTGCTGGGCTCTATCGACTTCTTCGTTCGCCAGGATCAAATTCGCCTCAGCCGCATCAATCGTATTTGAACTGGCGCGATTGCCCTCTTGTCGGACGGTCAGCGTATAGTTGGCATCTTTAAGCAAATCTTCAGCCTGTGCCAGCGCCAGCTGCGCCGCCGCGGAGGCCTGATCAGATTCGAGCAAATCATCAAGGGCCTGCTGTGCAGAAACCAATTCGGCTTCGGCCAGGATAATTTGCGAAGACAGGGAGTTCCTCTTCAATGTGGCCAGCACTTCTCCCTCAAATACTTGCTCGCCCAGATTCGGATGGACGAAATCTACTGTGCCGCCGGTCTGGAAACTGAGCAGTGCGGTTTGATTAGAGCGCACGCTTCCTGTCGCACCAATGGTCGCGGTTAAATCACCTTTCGCGATGATCTCCGTTTGAAGATCATCGATGCTCTGCCGAGCCTGAGATTGGCGGTATGCTTGAACACCAAAGAACCCGACCACCAAGACCCCTGCTATAACTAAGACAATTACCCAACGCTTCATTTACCGAATTCCTCCATTCGCCAAACTCCAATCTGGCGTGATTTTATGATTATTAAAAGGGCCACCATCAACTTCCGGATTACTCTATGCGCATGATGATAGCTGATATATATGAAGCTGCTATGAAGATAGTCTGACAAGATTCTGACGCAGGAAACAATCGAGTCGAGTTACCCTCTTACCAGAATTTGATACCCCGATTACAGATCTAGTTGCATCGAACCCTGATATATCTTCAGGATTCAACTACGCATAAGATTGGCAAATTTCAGCAAAGCAAGATGAATTTTACCGCAACTTTATTAATCAGCGTGAGCTTGTGACAACCGTCACCAAGTAGGGTGACGTTTTCGACTAATATCAGACCACTTTGGTCTGTAAAATTTTTTACAATGCAACCACTGCCCTACAGATGGAGATGTGCTATGTCGGTACCAGAAGGATCAGAAGTAGTAATTGATCGGAAAGCGCGAATGAAGCTGCCCTACGTGGAGGTTAAAGCACGCTCTCCTGAAGTGCGGTCTCGTGATTTTGAGCCTACCTTTATTGCGATGACACTCGAAGAGGCGATGCAGGCAGCCGAACGCTGTATTCATTGTCCAGATCCTGCCCCGTGCTTTGAAGCATGTCCTCTACACAACGACATCCCCTCGGCTATGTGGCTCATTGAGCAAGGTGATTTCATCGGCGCAGCCGAAATATACCGCCAAACGAGCACGATGCCAGAAATCTGTGGGCGCGTGTGCCCGCACGAAGCTCTATGCCAGGGTGCATGCCCGCGCAATAAACGCGGTGAGCCGGTAATCACCGGTGCCCTTGAAGTCTTTGTTACCAGCTACCAGCGAGAGAATGCTCCGGCGAAGATCCCTGTTGGTAAATCCACCGGAAAGAAGGTAGCTATCGTCGGTTCAGGACCCTCCGGATTGGCTTGCGCGGAACAATTGATCCGCAAGGGACATTCGGTGTCAATCTTTGAAGCCGCTCCCGCACCCGGCGGATTGTTACTCTATGGCATCCCGAATTTCAAACTTGCCAAGAATGTCGTCGATGCGGTTATTAATGATCTAAAAGATGCCGGAGCGGAGTTTATACTGAACACCCGCATCGGAGAAGATAAAACGATAGATTCCCTCCTCAAGGACGGCTATGAAGCTGTATACATTGGCGTGGGCACTGGAATCGATGCCACGATGGATGTCCCTGGCGCTGAGCTCCCTGGCGTTTACTTAGCGACGGAATTTCTGATCAGGGCGAACGTCAACCCCGATCAGCTCCCGGAAAATAAGCGCGCCAAGCTTGAGATCGGCAAAAAGGTTGCCGTCATCGGAGGTGGGGATACCGCCTCCGACTGTCTACGCAGCGCATTGAGGCTTGGGGCAGAAGAGGTCACCTGCCTCTATCGACGAACCGAAGCTGAGATGCCCGGCGGCAAGAAGGACCGTGAGCTCGCCAAAGAAGAGGGCGCAGTCTACCGCTTCCTCACACAGCCCATTCGGTACATCGCCGATATAGATGGGAGAGTTTCAGCCGTCGAATGCCTGCAATGCGAACTCGGTGAACCTGACGATAGCGGCCGCCGACGACCTATTCCCATCGAAGGCTCTAACTTCACAGTTCCCGCCGATACCGTCGTGCTCGCCCTGGGCTACTGGCCGGACGCTTCCATCGGCGAAACAACTCCCGACCTTGAAACCCACAACTGGGGTCTTATCACCGCCGAAGCGGAGACCGGGGAGACTTCGCGCGAGGGCGTCTACGCAGGCGGGGATGCAGTGACTGGACCTGATCTTGTCGCCACGGCGACAGTAGCCGGTCGCAAAGCGGCTCAATCAATTTCCGAGTTTCTATCAAGGTAACAATTACAGCAGCGAAATTAAACCTAAGGGAATGCGATAGAGAACCCTGTCGCATTCCCTTTGTTTCAATCTGCCCTTAAACTGGATATGGAAGCGGATTATAAATAGGGCGATGGAGGGTTCAGAAAAGCCTTGAATGAGCAGTATGAACGAATTGGCTGAGCTTGCGCGGTTTGTAAAAGAAGAGGCGCATCGCCTCGGTTTCACACTCGTCGGCATTACAACACCAGATCCCCCCGCGCATTTCGACGTTTACCAGCGCTGGATTGAAAGCGGGAACCATGGAAGCATGAGCTACCTCTCATCCGAGCATGCTCTCCATCGACGCGCCGACCCGCGCACGATTCTCCCTGAATGCCAATCTATTCTTGTTTGTGGAACGATGTATCTCCCCGAAGACTCCTCCGCCAGCACACCAGCTTCACCCGTTCGAATCTCTTCCTATGCCCTGGGAGAGGATTACCACGCTGTCTTTAAGGACCGCCTGGAAAGCCTCGTCCATATAATCGAGGACCGACTGAACAAACCCTTGAAGCACCTGATCTATACAGACACTGGTCCTTTGCTCGAACGCGAGCTTGCCCAAAGAGCTGGTCTGGGCTGGATTGGCAAGAACACCTGTTTGATCCATCCTCAACTCGGCTCATATCTCCTGCTCGCGGAGGTGCTGTTCGAGATTCCACTGCAACCCGATCCCCATTTTCCTTACGATCGGTGTGGGACGTGTACTCGCTGCATTGATGCATGCCCAACCGGCTGCATACTTCCAGATCGAACGCTGGATGCCCGACGCTGCATCTCGTATTTAACGATCGAAGAGAAGCAATCCATTGATTACAATCTGCGCGGCGCAGTCGGAAACTGGCTCTTCGGTTGTGATATCTGTCAGCAGGTGTGCCCCTGGAATCAACGATTCGCAATACCCACGGAAGACCCGGCTTTTCAACCACGCCCATTCCTGAAGCACCCAGCCGTGACTGATTTTCTCCTGCTCAAACCAGAAGCATGGCGAAAACCACTCAGGGGGAGTCCTCTCGAGAGACCAAGACGGAAGGGACTGGTTCGTAATGCCATCATCGTCGCCGGTAACGCACGGGATGAGTCGGCCATTCCCCTCCTTGCAGAGCTTCTTCGATCTGATCCTGAGCCTGTTGTCCGCGCTCACGCCGCATGGGCGCTGGGCCAAATCCCCGGCCGCGAAGCACAATCATCCTTACAGGTCGCAGCCAATCAAGAAACCGATTCCGTCGTACAAGGAGAAATCAAGCGGGCATTACTCTCATCATGAAGCGATAAAACGAATATAGGCAAGCCTGATAAGCCACGCGAGGAGAATATCGCGAAGGCTGTCTGGAACAAAACCGCCCCCGGGAAAAGCTCCACCGGGGGCGAACGCTATGCTGTTAGGTAATCCGTTTTAGGATCCGGGCGTAGCAGTCACTTCCCCGGCCGCCGGAGTGAAGGTTGGTGTTGGCGTGGCGATATTCACTGGCACAAGTATGATCTGTCCAACGCCAATCGTATTCGGATCTTCAATTTCATTCAGTTCTGCGATCGCCTCGGCGGTACTGTTGAATTCAGCGGCGATGGTCTCAAGTGTATCGCCGGGTTGAATTTGATATTCAATTTGTTGGCCGGCGTATAGATTCTCGGGTAACGGTGTTTTTGTCGGAAGTTGCGTCTCCGACTCAGGGATGGTTAGTACTGTATTGACGAAGAGTTGATTGGGATCTGTGATGCCATTCAGCGCCATCAACAAGACAACCTCGACTCCGTATTTCTCCGCGATCGAACTCAACGTGTCACCAGGTTCGACGATGTACGTGATCGGCCCTGAGGGGGTTGGTGTGAATGTCGGCGCCAAAGTGAGCGTGACAGTTGGTGTTGCAGTTGGCGGGCGCGGGGTCTGAGTCTCTGTTGGAGTCGGCGTTTTTGAGGCCAAAAAACCGGGTAGCGCCGGCGGAGAATCCCCCGTAAACCAGAGAATAATAAAGAAGATACCAACAACGAGCAGGACGATTGCTAATCCCCCCAGGATCAGGGGAACCAATCTTTCTTTTCGCTTTCGGTATGCTTCAATAACGTCCGCAGCTTCGCTATCAATCTCGGTCATTATCCACTCTCCCCCCCCTTAAGCAGGGTGAGGTTCTGACAAGGTTTGCCTAATCCATTGTACCTGAAATCTAAAAGCCGAGTTTAAAAATCATTTTATCCCTCAATCCCAGCTTTGCATGAAAAATTGGACCACCTCAGGCAAAATGGTCTTCCAAGATTTATCCGTATGGCTGCCATCTGTGAGGAGAAACACATGCTTTATCCCTTCGTCCGTCAAACGCTGTACAAACAACTCGATCTCCTCCAGAAATGAGGGCTCGCCTTCGCCTCCACTAATGAAGATCCTCTCTGGCAGAGGGTTATCTCCACCAACGATATTAAAGGGATCATATTGAGCTCGCGGGTGGTTGACACTCAAGGAAGGGCTGATAGCAACTACCGTGTTGAAAACATCCGGGTTGTGCAGCCCTATCTCGAGCGCCCAGACCCCCCCGCGCGAGATTCCCGCAATCGCCCTGGATTGCGGTTCTGTGATAGTCCGGTAGGTCTTATCGATGAAAGGAACCAACCCATCGATCATTTCCTGCTCATACGAACCAGGACCGCCATCGCTCTTTGTGAAGAGAGGTTCCGGCTGATTCGGCAAGATAAGCAGGATTGGCGGCCATTTATCCGCCAAGATACCTTCCTCAACAAGGTCAATCACCCCTAGTGTCTTCCAGTGCTGTTCGTCTTGTGGATAACCATGCAAGAGATAGAGACTCGGAAAGCGCTCATCTGAGTTTGAATAGCAGGGTGGAACGTAAACCACTAATCGCACATCTTCGTGGAAGACTCCCCCGGGATAGTTCAAGGACCGCACTTCACCAGCTGTCTCCTGGCAATCTCCTTGCGGCGTAGGGCTGGTCTGCGGTATCGCTGCGGTGGCAGTCAGCGTAGCCGGCTCTGTAGTTCGCGTAACAGTGGCTTTTGGGCTAACCCCCTCCCTTATCTTCCCGGGAGGCGAGCTGCAGCTGGATGTCAGAATGCATATGGCGAGCACGAGCAGCGAGTTCGACAGTCGCCTCAGGCCAATCCATCCGAATCCGTTCCCAGGGGCAGCTCGCATTGTGCCTTTACACCCTCGTTCATTTCCATGACAGGTTATCGCAACCAGACCATACTATGATACTCCAACTGCAATCTATCTCAACAACCCTCTGCTTTCCCCGTCGTGCGGATCAAAAAAACCGGGCAAATTCAGACCTTCTCAAGTTATAATCCTCCCCATGAAATATCACCTTTGGACTTCTGGTTGTCAGATGAACGTCGCTGATTCTCAGCGAGTGGCTTCGGCACTCGAGAGACTCGGCTATCAACCAACGTCAAAAGCAGATAAAGCTGACGTGATTGTGTTAAACACATGCGTTGTGCGGCAAAGCGCTGAGGATAAAGCCCACGGCAGGCTCACATCCTTGCGCCCCCTAAAGGAGAAACACCCCGAACTCGTGATCAATCTTATGGGCTGCATGGTTGGCGTAAAGGGTAATCAACAAATGCGCGCGCGATACCCCTTCGTGGATGTCTTCTCACCGCCCTCCGACCCTGTTCCTTTGATAAATCACCTGCTCAAGCGTGAGGGAAAGAAAACGGTAGAAACCGAGACACTGAGCCGGTATGAAATACTGGATGATGAAATTCTCCTCCCGGAGAAAGAACAGGGGAGATTAGTTTCCGCATATGTGCCTGTTGTCTATGGTTGCTCGCATGCGTGCACTTACTGCGTCATCCCGTTCAGACGAGGCATTGAACGGAGTCGCCCGATTAATGAGATCGCAGTCGAGGTTGAATCCCTCGTCTCACAAGGTGTGCGTGAGGTGACACTGCTCGGGCAGATCGTTGATCGCTACGGCAAAGACATCGAAGGAAGCCCTGGACTTGGCGATCTTTTTTCTGCGCTCCACGAGATCGAGGGGTTAAAACGCATACGCTTCCTCACCTCTCACCCCAATTGGATGACGGATGAGTTGATTAAAGCTGCCGCGTCGCTTCCCAAGGTATGCGAGCACATTGAGGTCCCTATTCAATCCGGGGATGACGAAATTCTCGAACGGATGCACCGCGGTTACACCTCCAACGAGTACCGTCACCTGATCAACAAAATCAGGGAGACTATCCCCGGAGTTTCAATCGCCACAGATATCATCGTTGGCTTCCCGGGTGAGACAGAATCACAATTCCAGAAGTCGTACGATCTTCTAGAAGAGCTCGTACTGGACGTTGCTCATCTAGCGCAATATTCCCCCCGACCGCAGACCGTTTCCGCACGACGCATGCAAGACGACATCTCCGCTGCAGAAAAAATGCGCCGATTTCGTGCGCTAGAGGAATTACAGGCGAAGATCGCAGCGCGGATTAACGCCCGTTTTGTTGGAAACACAGAGGAAGTTCTTGTCGAGGAGAAACCAAATGCCCGGTGGAAAGGACGGACGCGCACGAACAAGCTCGTCTTCTTTGAATCTGAAGCGGATCTCAGGGGTGAGCTCGTCCAGGTGAAGATCGAGTGGGCTGGTCCATGGAGCATGATTGGCGCGCTGGTGACTGACAGCTGAGGTTATCCCTAAATATTGCCTGCCTTTGCTCTTTAGACATAAACCGGCGTTTTTCAACACCCCATAGCATAGAAGGTTGATTGCTATCTTGTGAACACAACGGTTAGCTATACACCTAATCGGTTGGGAGATAAGAGAAGTTGCCCGGGACTCCGAAGCTCGATATCTTTGGGAGCGAGGTGCTGTCGGCTGTTGTAACGGCTGGCTCTGCACCTGATCAATCGCATCCTTAATCCTACTTGCCCCGAACGCGAGTGCGCTGTAGCATGCTGGGTAGAAAACGGAATAGGCAGTGAACGTGTATTTCACTACGATGATCGATTCGTAAGGAGGGTATTTGATGAAGTATCTCCTGCGCCCTTTACTTTTTTCTGCTGTGCTAATCTTCGGCGCGATCGCCTGCAACTTCCCGGGGACGGCTTCCGCTCCGGATCCGCTCCCCACGTATGCCGCCCAGACTGTTACGGCTCGGCTGACGGAATCAGCAGGGGATACGCAGGAGCCTTCGCCAACCATCGCCCTTACGCCTCTTCCTGCAACCGCGACCGAACTTCCAGCCTCGCCTACAAACACCAATACGCCCATTCCCACGACGACAGATGTGCCATGTAATCGCGCCGCGTTTGTATCGGATGTAACTATTCCGGATGGAACCGAACTCGTTCAAGGAGAGGCGTTTACAAAAACCTGGCGCTTACGCAACACCGGGTCTTGCACATGGAACTCTAGTTACGCGCTTGTTTTCGATTCCGGCAATTCCATGGACGGTCCAGCTTCGAAGCAACTTGTCGGCAATGTTGGTCCAAATCAGACAGTCGACATCTCCGTGGACCTAACTGCACCAAATGAAGGAGGGCAGTTCAAGGGAAACTGGAAGCTTCGTTCAGACGGCGGTGTACATTTCGGCGTCGGTAGTTCTGGGGACGTCGCTTTCTACGTGGAGATCAAAACCCCGGGCGTCGGCGATACAATTGCATATGACTTCGTCGCCAATTACTGCTCAGCCGAATGGCGCAGCGCCGCGGGTGTGCTTCCCTGCCCGGGCTCGACAGGAGACTCCGATGGTTTTGTTATCACGATCGCCGCCCCAAAACTCGAAAACAACTCAACAGAAAATGAGCCTGCGCTAGAAACTCATCCGCAATGGATCAATGATGGTGTGATCAGCGGTAAATTCCCTGCTTTCGATGTCCAATCAGGAGATCAATTCAGGACAGTAATTGGCTGCTTGTTCAACGCTGCCTTGTGCAATGTCCAGTTCCAATTTAACTACCGAGCCGACGGCGGACCTTTGCAGAATCTTGGATCCTGGGTCGAGACGAACGATGGCACTATCCAAAAGCTTGAAATCGACTTAAGTTTCCTGAACGGAAAATCAGTTGAGTTTGTACTCGCGGTTCAAGCCCATGGCTCATCCAGTCAGGATTGGGCCTTCTGGCTGTATCCGCGTATCCAACGATGAAGTAGTTTGGGTTGAAAAACTTAAATGCTAACGCCTGGCTCATCACCAGGCGTTATTAATTATTCGGATGCCAATTGCTGAGAAAGACCCTATTGCACCTGCCGATAGATGCTACAATCATGAAGTTGAGGCAATTACTCAAGCTTTTCGCGGCATCGTCTATCTGAGGAGCGGCGAAGATCTCGCCCAACCACGTCGATCTTTTATGTATAGCTGAATGGAAACAAGTGAAGAGTATATGGGAGCCTCGATGTCCTCTAAACCACGCCTTTTTCTTATCGACGGTCATGCACTTGCCTATCGCACCTACTTCGCGCTGACAGGTGTGGGTGGAGGATCACGCTGGGTTACGAAATCAGGCGAACCCACCGCTGGAACGTATGGCTTCACGTCGGTTTTACTCCGGTTGCTCGAGAGTGAATCACCAGAATACCTCGCAGTTTCTTTCGACACTGGCAAAACATTTCGAGACGACCTCTACCCGGAGTACAAGGCGACTCGCGAAAAAATGCCCGACGATCTGCGCCTGCAGCTCGATCGTATTCGTGAAGTAGTGACCACCTTCGGGATCCCGATTCTTGAGGCCGAGGGATACGAAGCAGATGACGTGCTCGGTACTGTCGCACGCCTGGCATCCAACGAGGGAGTAGAGGTCATCATTCTCACTGGAGACCGGGACCTCCTTCAACTTGCCGACGATAGTGTCTTAATAAGGTTGGCCGGGCAAAAACTGTCCGAGGCCGTGGATTACGGCCCCGAGCAAGTGAAAGCCCGTTATAACCTGGAGCCAAACCAATTGGTGGATCTCAAAGCCATGGTGGGAGATGCAAGTGACAATATTCCCGGCGTGCGCGGGGTCGGCGAGAAAACATCCACCAAACTCCTTCAAGAATACGGTGACCTGGATGGGATCTACGAACATTTAGAGGACATACCCAAGCGTTTTCAATCGAAATTGGAAGAGAACCGGGACATGGCTTATCTCAGCCGCAAGCTGGGTGAGATCGTCACCGACGTCCCAACTGATTTTAACCTGGACGCTTGCCGCGCTAGTGGATACAACCGAGACGGGGTATTGAAACTTTTTCGCGAGCTGGAGTTCCGTACCCTCGTAGACAAGATCCCCGGCGGGGTGGGCGCCGTCGAGGTTGGGCAACTCAGTATGTTCACCTCGAGCGCAGTTCCCCCGGCGAAAAGCCTTAACCAGGTCATTGTGGTCGATTCCCCTGAAGCCCTTACCCGTCTAAAGGCTGAACTGCGAACTGCCAAGCACATTGCCATCGACACCGAAACCACAAGCACTGATCCCATAATCGCAGATATTGTAGGAATATCCTTAGCTCTAAAACCGAAAGAAGGTTATTACCTGCCCATTGGACACAATCCCGTGCACGCCGGTGGTCCGCAATTGAATCTTGATGATGTGATCCAGGCGCTGAGCGAGTCTCTCACTGACACCAAGATCCCAAAAATTGGACACAACCTTAAATATGATTTCATCATTCTTGCCCGACACGGATTAACCGTTGAACCTCTGGTTTTCGACACAATGATCGCTGAGTGGCTTTGCGATCCCGCATCTCGCAACCTGGGTCTGAAGAACCTAGCCTGGGTTCGATTGGGCGTCCAGATGACGGAAATTCAAGATCTGATCGGCAGCGGCCGCGGGCAGAAATCGATGGCAGATGTTCCCATAGCGGAAGTCGCCCCATACGCCATCGCCGATGCTGAGATCTGCCTCCGCCTTATGCCACAGTTGAAAAGCGAATTAGTAGAGAAGGACCAAATGTCGGTCTTCGAAGAAGTGGAGATGCCGTTTATCCCGATCCTCGCCGACATGGAATTAGCCGGGATCTCGCTGGACACCGATTTCCTGGCTGAACTCTCCCAAAATATGGGCGGTAAATTAGAGACTCTCGAGCAGCGGATCTATGAAATTGTCGGCCATGGTTTCAACATCAACTCAACGCAACAGCTCTCAACCGTGTTGTTCGAAGAGCTTGGCCTGGAGCCTCCTGGCCGCTCACGCCGCACTGCTTCCGGGCATTATTCCACAGCGGCTGCGGTGCTGGATGAACTGAGAGAAGTTCACCCAATCATAGAATTAATTCTTGAGCAGCGCGAGATCACCAAACTCAAGTCAACATATGCGGATTCTTTCCCCCAACAGGTGAATCCGGAGACAAAACGGGTGCATACATCCTTTAACCAAACGGGCTCGGTGACGGGTCGCCTGGCTTCTTCCAGCCCCAACCTCCAGAATATCCCGATACGGACAGATCTCGGCCGTGAGATTCGCCGCGCATTCATCCCCGCTGCCGGTCAGTTATTACTGAGTGTGGACTATTCCCAGATTGAATTACGCATCGTCGCTCACATTGCAAAGGACAAGGCCATGATCGAAGCATTCCTGGATGACCAGGACATCCACGCGACCACGGCGGCGGCGATCTACGAGATTAGTATCGAGAGTGTCACGCCGGCTATGCGCCGCCACTCAAAAGCGATCAATTTTGGTTTGATCTACGGCATGAGCCCCTTCGGATTAACGCGAACCACAGATCTCACCCTGGCTGAAGCTGAAAACTTCGTTGTTGCATACTTCGAACGCTTCCCTGGTGTAAAAGGCTACCTGGACAACATTCGGCTAGAGGTCGCTGAGAAAGGCTATGTCACCACCCTTCTAGGCCGGCGACGGTACTTTCCACAATTGGTGAGCGGCGCCTCCGTCTCAGAGATGGCCCGCGCCCGGGCAAATCGTGAAGCCATAAACGCACCCATCCAGGGTACGGCTGCCGACATCATCAAACTCGCCATGCTCAACCTGCCCGATCGATTGTCGAGATCAGGTCTCTCAGCGCGCATGCTGCTGCAAGTGCATGATGAACTCATGCTCGAATGTCCCGATAGTGAAATTGCGCAAACCGCCGCCATCGTTCAGGATGTTATGCAAGATGCTTATCGGCTCGTCGTGCCCTTGAAGACCGATGCCAAAGCTGGGTTGAACTGGGCAGATATGCAGCCGCTCTGAGCTCATGTTTTCTTCCGCCTCATCCTAGGCCGGAAGCCATTCACACTATGCTGTTTATGCCATACATCCCTTGCGGCGACCGCTCCCAACTTGTGCTATACTCGCCTCTCAAGTCTATTTTAATTAAAAGTATGGGGCATGACAGAACGCCAAGAACTCTTCGAAGAATCCATGCGTCTGGGGCACTCGGCAGCTTGGGATCTCAAATGGGACCGAGCGATCGAGTTTTACCGCAGGGCGCTCGCATTGAAAGCCAACCATCCCGGAGCCTTGACGAGTCTCGGGCTGGCCCTCTTAGAGTCGGAGAAGTACCAAGAAGCGCTTGAAATCTATCAGCACGCTGCGAAATTAGCCCCGGATGACCCCGTACCCGTAGAAAAAACATCCGAGATCCTCGAAGCCATCGATCAAATCGACAGCGCTGTCACCCAACGGACCACCGCGGCTGAGCTGCACCTCAAGCGCCGAGACGCGGATAAGGCCATCTATAACTGGTCCCAAATCGCCCGCATGGTCCCCAACAACCTCAATACACGCACCAAATTGGCCATGACCTTCGAACGGTTGGGCCGCAAACGCGAGTCGGTGTCTGAATACCTCGCCGTTGCCTCGATTCTACAAATGGAGGGGAAGGTAGATCGCGCCATTGATGCCGCTGAGCGCGCCCTGCGGATGATCCCTGGCGAGAAGGAAGCCGCTCGTGCGCTGCGCTTTCTCCAACAAGACAAACCTTTGCCGCCTCCCGCAGAACCACGAGGGATCACTGCTCCTCTACGGATGGACCAGGTAAAAGATTACCTGAAAGCAGATGATGTTCAGGAAATCGACGACAGCCAGCAGGTAGATCCTGAGTCGACAGCCCAGGCTCGGGCGTTGACTATCCTTGCCGGATTGATCTTTGAAGAGTCAGGAGGCGAGAACGGGAATGGGTCATCACCAATGGATATGGCAGAGCTCACTGAGAGCCGCATCAGCTATGAGCGCAAGAGCGTTGGCTGGCCGCAGATGCTCCGCTATCTCGGACAGGCGATTGATCATCAAACCCACGAAAATATTCCGCAAGCGATCAAACAATACGAGAACGCGATCAAAGCTGGATTGGACCACCCTGCGGCTTTCTACAACCTCGGCATTCTACTCAAGAACCAGAGTGACCAAGACGGAGCAACGAAATACCTGACCCAGTCCCTTGGCCATCCAGATCTCGATCTGGGGGCAAATCTCGCTCTTGGCCGCCTGGCTCGCATGCGTGATGATCTCCCGGAAGCGGCCCGCCTTCTGCTTCAGGCACTTCGCAATGCAGACACTCTTTCGGTCGACGAGAACCAGTCCGGCGATCTTAATCAGCTCTATGATACGATCATGGCTTCGATGAGTGAGGGAGATGATGAGACGCTCTCTCAGATCGTTGAAAGCACTCTCAGCTTCTTGAGTGGTCCGGAGTGGCTCGATCGTCTCCGCCAAGCGCGTCGCCAACTCGAAGGTGAGTCAGAAGGGGCCACTTTGGTACCGATCGCCGAAATGCTCGCGGTGGGTGGAAACGAACGAATTCTGCAAGCCATCGGCCGGATCGACGACTTGGTTCAAAACAAGAAATATGAAGTGGCGATGGAAGAAGCCTTGCTGGCAATCGAGCACATTCCCGGCTATCTCGGGCTGCATCTCCGAATGGCGGAGATCATGATGCGGCAGGGCAATACAACCGGAGGTATGACCAAACTACGAACCATCGCCAGGACACACCGCGTCCGAGGTGAAATCTCCGCTGCCTCCAATGTTTACGCCCGCATTATTCGTCATTCCCCAATCGATATTGCTACGAGGAATCAACTTATTGATCTCCTGGCCCAGCAAGACCGGATCGATGAAGCACTTACACAATATCTCGACCTGGCTGAGCTTTACCGGCAGATGGCGGAAATTGACTCAGCACGCTCGACGCTGGATGCTGCTTATAAACTCAGCCTACGCAGCCCTGGCAGCCGTGAATGGACATTAAAAACCCTGGACATGATGGGGGATATCGATCTCTCAAGATTGGATCTGCGTCAGGCACTGCAAATCTTTGAGGAAATTTGCGAGATCGACCCACAGAATGAGAAAGCCCGTTCCCACCTGATAGATCTGAACTTGCGGCTTGGGAAAGAGGAACACGCCGCAAGTGCCCTGGACATCCATCTAGACCACCTCGTACAGTCGAATCATGCACAGGAAGCTCTTACCCTTCTGGAAGGCCTTGCTCGTGAGTATCCCGGGAAGCAGGCGCTGCATTCCCGCCTTGCAGAGGCCTACCGTGCAGCCGGGAGAACCGCAGACGCGATCGCCCAATACGACGCACTGGGCGAGATCCAACTGGACGCGGGTCAGACCAAAGAAGCGATTGCTACGATACAGAAAATTATTAGACTGGATCCCCCAAACACTGAGAGCTACCGTGATCTTTTGGGTAATCTTCAAGACAACACCTAGGCCTTAACCGCTCGATAAAGAGTGTCATCGTGACGAATTTCATCTCGGAATTGAACTTTTTCTTCGAACGCTTCGATCTGCTGAGTGCAGTAGACGTTTTTCTCGTGACCCTGGCGGTTTTCTTCCTGCTGCGCTTGGTCCGGGGGACTCAGGCTATCGTCCTTCTGCGGGGGATGATCGTATTAGTCGTCACTATTGCTGTACTCACCAGTCTGCTGAACCTTCCGGCGTTCACCTGGTTATTAGAAAACTCATTACCCGCGCTCATTGTAGCAATCCCAGTGATCTTCGCTCCTGAAATCCGGCGTGCGCTAGAGCGACTGGGTCGCACAAGCAATATGTTCTTCCTGAGCACAGCACCAGATCATATCGAAGCGCTCATCGGGACTGTCTGCATCACCGCCCAGCGTCTATCGGACCGGCGATATGGTGCTCTGATCGTTATCGAGCGTGAAATCCCGCTTGACGAATACAAAGAAACTGGCGTAGCGTTGGATGCAGAGCTTACGCCGCAACTTCTACTCCAAATTTTCCATATTAACACTCCGCTCCATGATGGCGCCGCGATCATCGAAAAAGACAGGATTGCAGCCGCCGGATGCGTCATGCCGCTATCTTCCAGCGGTCCACTTTCACGTTCCACCGAACGGCAGATGGGCCTGCGGCATCGTGCAGCTCTGGGGATCAGTGAGGTTAGCGATGCTGTGTCTGTTATTGTCTCAGAGGAGACGGGCGGCATCTCGGTCACACATAATGGCAGGATTATCCGCCGGCTGGATCAAGCACGCTTGAAAAACATTCTGACCGCTTTCTTCCGACCTCGAACGACGGGAAGATTTCCTGGGTGGTTCGAGCGTTTCTTTGCCCGTACCCAAAGCGAACGAGAGTCTAACCAATGATCAGCTGGCTTCGACAGAATTTTGGAACACTCATCATGGCCTTCATCCTGGCCTTTACTGCGTGGGTTGCTGCAGTGGGCCAACAGGACCCTATCCTCGAGCAGATCTTTCCCGAGCCAATCCCCATTGACTATCGTGATCTAAAGGACGGATTAATTGTCGTGGGGGATGTCCTTGAATATGCCGACGTGACCCTGCGCGCGCCCACCTCCGTATGGCACCTTCTAACCGTCTCCGATCTGGAGGTGTATGCCGATGTAAGCCAGCTCAAGGAGGGTACCCGGCGGGTAACACTTCATTTCCACACCAACCGCCGCGCGATCCAATACACGGCGATTGACCCCTCAACCGTAACCCTGAACATTGAACCGCTCTCCACAAAGACAATCAACATCCAAGTAAGCACCGAAGGAGATCCAGCTCCTGATTACCGCGCCGAAGAGCCGGTTACAGATCTGACCGAAACGACCATCGTCGGACCTGCCAGTCTAGTAGACCGGGTTGTCATCGGACAGGTTGTCGTCGACCTCACAGATCGCCAGCGCTCAATTGATCAAGCTTTTCCCATTAATTTCCTTGACGCCGCCGGCAACATTGTCACCGGTGTGAATTCCGAAGACGAACAAGTCCAGGTTAGTTTACAGATCACAAAGATCGAAAACATTCGCCGGTTGTTGGTCATACCAGTCCTTGAAGGGCAAGACGAACTAGAAACACAGGGGTATTACCGGGTCGCACGAATCTCAGTATCTCCTCAAGAGGTCGCAGTGTTTTCAGAAGAACCGGAGGCTTTGGAAGCTCTTCCAGGCTACCTACAGACTCTGCCCGTGAATGTAGCTGGCCGGACAGATGACTTCGAAGAACGTATCCCGCTCGATCTTCCACCGGGATTCATACTGATTGGAGAACAGACCGCTCTTGTACAGGTCGAGATCGAGCCGATTTCAACTTCCACCACGATCTCCCTCCCCGTGGAAATACAGGGTGTGGGCCTGGGTCTCTACAGCTATGCCTCTCCTGAGAAGGTGAGCCTAATTCTTTCCGGCCCTGCGGAATTGCTTGACTCACTGCAACCGGATGACGTTAGAGCGGTGTTAGACGTTCAGGGTCTTACTTTAGGCACATATCAAATAGAGCCTCAGATGATAGTGCTTACCGACGGTCTCACCTGGGAGCCGCCGAACCCTTCCATCATTGAAGTGATTATCACCGCCACACCACGCCCGACGGCCACGCCAAGCTCTTAATCCCTCATGCCCCGCCCTATTGTCGCATTGGTTGGACGCCCAAACGTTGGCAAATCCACACTCTTTAACCGTCTTGCCGGCGAACGTCTTGCTGTCGTGGACGATACCCCCGGTACCACTCGCGATAGGCTTGTGGCAGAAGCGGAATGGAACGGGATCATATTCGACATCGTCGACACAGGCGGGATCGACCCAACCAACATGAGCCGCTTAGAGCCACTCTCCATCGATTCGGCAGATTACATCTCCAATATCCGCGATCAGGCCGAAATTGCTGCGCGCGAGGCCGATGCTGTACTTCTATTGGTGGACGTGGAGAGCGGGGTTACACCCGCGGACGAAGAGGTCGTTGAGATCCTGCGAAAACAACAACGTATGGTTGCAGGGAAGTTACACCCCCCTGTTCTGCTTGTTGTCAACCGCTGCGATAACGCAGAGCGCCGTAACGGAGCCGCCGAGTTCTACTCGTTGGGAATGGGGACTCCGATCCCCATCTCCGCTCTACATGGAAGGGGCACAGGAGACCTGCTTGACGAATTAATCGAAATCATCAAGCCAGAAGCAATCCTCGAAGAGATAGACGATGATTCCTTTAACATTGCTATTGTGGGCAGGCCCAATGTCGGCAAATCGAGTTTACTGAATCGACTCCTGGGCGAAGAACGCGTAATCGTCTCGCCCATCCCCGGCACAACTCGAGATGCGGTTGATACACAACTCGTTCACCATGGCATACCCATAACACTCATCGATACTGCGGGTATCCGCCGCAGGGGACGGATCGAGCCTGGTGTTGAGAAATATTCTGTTTTGCGTGCACTCAAGGCTATTGACCGAGCAGATGTTGTTCTGCTTCTGATCGACGCTACCGAAGGTGCCACCGCCCAGGATGCCCACATCGCCGGTATGATTATCGACAAAATGAAAAGCGTCGTCGTGCTTGTAAACAAATGGGATGTCGTTCATAAAGATACTCACACCATGAACGCATATACAGAGCAGGTCCGCAAAACACTCAATTTCCTGGACTTCGTACCCGTACTCTTCATTTCTGCTAAGACAGGTCAACGTGTAGGTCAAGTCCTGCCTGCAGCACTACAAGTTCAGGAAGAACGCCTTATCCGGATCCCGACCGGAGAGCTTAATCGTTTACTCCAGAAGGCTCTCAACGCACATGCCCCTCCCACACGCAAGGGCAAACGCTTGAATATCCTTTTTGTCTCCCAGATCAGAACCAATCCTCCCACCTTCCTTTTCCATGTCAACAACCCGGATTTAGTCCATTTCTCGTACACCCGCTACCTTGAAAATCGGATTCGCAATGAATATGGTTTCATTGGCACTCCAATACGGATTTCGTTCCGTAAGCGCGACAGATAAAGAGCGCTTGAATTGCCATGATATAATCAATCGCCATGCAAGACACTCCGACGCATGAGACTGCGCCCCCAGAGTGGGGCGTCGCTGTCTCAACACCGCTGCGAACTAGGCTCCTAAGGTTTTTTGGAGAACTCATCCAGACCGTTCTAATTGCCGGGGCACTCTTCCTCACTGTTAATCTCCTTACGGCTCGAATTCGTGTCGAAGGTATCAGTATGGAGCCTAGCTTGCATGAAGGGCAATTCGTTGTTGTAAACCGCCTTGCCTACCGGTGGGACGAAGCGGATAGGGGAGACATTGTCGTCTTTCGCTTCCCGCTCAACCCCTCGCGACGCTTTATCAAGCGCGTGATCGGCCTTCCAGGAAACACAGTCATAATCCGCGGGGGTGAAGTGTACATCGACGGGCAAGTCCTTGAAGAACCTTATCTCGCCGCCACTCCCCGCTACGACGGTGAGTGGATCATTGGCCCTGATGAAATATTCGTCCTGGGTGATAACCGCAACAACTCCTCCGACTCTCAGAATTGGGGACCTCTACCGACCGGGGAAATCATCGGCAAGGCGGTCCTTATCTATTGGCCTCCATCAGAAATGGGAGTAATTCCTCATTATGATCTCGCCGTCGCGGCTGAAGAGTGACCAAGGTAAGGATTCATCACTCCCTCCTTATGCTACAATCGAATAGCCTGAGATTGAAACGTGTACGTGTGCATGAACCACCAGAGTCGACGTTCATTTATACACACGGATTGTCTTTTTATGCCCAGTTGATTAATAATTACTTGTACTTGCGGCAAGCCAATAACAGGACATCAACATAATCTTGGTCGGAAACACATCTACAGTTCACCACCGAGTGCCGCACTTGCAGAGTCCTCACGGAAAGAGAGGTTATGAGCGAGTATCCGTCTACTGAGACATCTCCGCAGATTATTGTGATCGCTGATGTCGAGTCGAACGCGCAGGCTATAGTTGAGCGCATCCTTAAGCCATCCGGTTTTCACGCCTGGGTCCAAAGCGAGCAGGCACCTAATCCAGATGTATTGGTCGTGGATGTGACCCAATTACGCGGGGATCCGCTCGCAAGCCTTCGGAACTATCGCTCGAATGGGGGGGATTCACCCGCCATCCTACTCGCAGCACACTTTCCATTATCTCGTTTGAGAGAGCTTTTTCGACTCGGTGTAAACGATTTTTTGTTGAAACCTTACCGCCCTTCTGAATTATGTCAGGCAATAACCGATCTGAGCGAAACCCGGTCCACCCAAGCCGATACTGAGATTCTCACTTCACGGATGGACAGATTACGGGAACAGCTTCGAAGGCGGACCGATGAAATCCGGATGCTCAGCGAGATCGGCCGGGCTGTCGTCAGCATGGACGACCTGAATGAGATCCTCCGCAGCGTTGTGGAGGCAGCCGCTTTTGTCACCGATGCTGAAGAAGCTTCAATTTACCTGGCGGACCCGGAGAGCAAGGAACTCGTGCTGCGGGCGAGCAAACAAGCAGGTGAGCGGCATGCCAGCCTGCAGAAGCTGCGGGTAAGCGATACGATTGTCGGAGAAGTGTTCCACAGCGGCAAGCCAATCCTGCGCCAGCCTTCAATGGAAGCCGGACCGGTCAAGGTCCAGACTGGTTTCCTAGTACAGTCTATCGTCAATGTCCCTTTGCGGATGCAGAATAAGGTCGTCGGTGTTCTTGGAGTTTACAACCGCCTCGCTCCGCGGACCTTCACCGAGCATCACCTGACGCTGATGATGGCTTTGGCTGATTGGGCGGGTGTTGCGCTTGAACAGGCCACACTGAAGCGCAGTGCGAAAACCGAGCCTCTCACCCCGCAGCCGTCTTCCTCAGCGTCAACGCCGGAATACTCACATGGGGTAAGCCAGGCTCTGGAGACATTAGATGGTATTCTGAAATCAGACCCCGAGAATTCGGAGGGCATCCAGGAAACACTGGGGGAATTGCTGGCCCAGCTGCGCGGTTTGAACGCAATGCCTGTCGTCAGTCTCGATGCCGAACAGTCTAGTGAGATGGTGAATATTACCGATCTAGTTGATAAGACTGTGGAATCAATGAAGGACGCAGCTCAAGCGAAGGGACTCGATCTCATTTCTGAAGGAGGGAAAAACATCCCTCTATTCCGGGGCGACCCTGAGAAAGTGCAGCAGGTCCTGAAAGCCACGGTTGCGGCAGCGATCCGCCGAACAGTCCGAGGCAGAGTCATCCTGGAGACCCACCACTTCGAAATCCTGCGCTCACAGAGTGAAGAATTTCCATTGACAGTAAATGTCGAAATGCATGATGGATCCTGGGCCGCTGTCCGTGTTTCTGACTCCAGCCCGGGGCTTTCGCCTGACACAGTACAGGCGATCACATCGCAAACGATAAATCCAGGCTCTGGCCAGATGGGACCGGGACTTTCGATGGGTGAAATCCGCATGATCGTGGAGAGCATGAATGGCGTGATGTGGTACGAACATACCCCAGCAAGCACATCCATCACCTTTGCCCTACCAATTCTCTAAAGGAATCGAAAACGATGGCAAACAGGTCAATATCAATCGAGATCTATACGGCCAGTCACCGTGTGCTTGGTCGTATACATCCAACGGCCAGCGGGCTATTCAGCTACCTCAATATGCCCACATCCTCCTTTATTGAGATTGAAGGAGCCCACTTGATGCGGCTTCATCAGCCTGGCAAGCTGGTCGCTCGTTATCCAACCTTATGGCTCGTCAAGAGCGAAATCGTTGTCATTCTTTTAAGCGGCCGCAATGAAATGGGACCCACCGGATTCACCAGGGGGGGATACACAACTAATGTGCCTCACTGGGTTCGCGTGATTATGGGCGGGTATGAATTAATGGGTGTCATAGAAACACCGGGCAAATTCAATTTCGCTTCTCTGATGTTCGAGAATGAGCGCTTCTTTATGCCGTTGTACAACGCTAAGCTCACCGCGATCCTCTTCCCCAACGTAAAAGCGGAGAGCGCCGCGATGATATTTAATCGACAGATGGTCGATGCAGTCGCGCTGCTTCCGAAAGAGGAGATCCCGAAGATACCAGGGTAGATCCAAATCCTTGACACGTAGTTGATCGATAATTCATCCCCGGTATCAAGTGACTAGCAGACCATCCGGTTCTGGTTTTATCTTTACCTGGCATATCTCACATGCTCCAGTGGAACAGAACGTAGGTAGGACAGGGGGATGAAGGGGGTTAAATGAAATTGTTTTTGCTGGGCATGATGTGGCTGCTCGGCATCATCACTGGTCGGCACCTGTCGCTGACCGGCTGGCAATGGCTGACGCTCGCCTCTGGCGCCTTTCTATTCGCTCTCCTCTTCCGTAGAAACCCACTTCATCGCTGGCTTTTCCTGCTACTAATTCCCTTATGCCTTGGTGCAGCTCGCTATCTTCCGTCTGAGATTATGAAGCAACCAGAGCATATTGCCTTCTATAACGACCTGGACGTTCAGGCAACCGTTACAGGTGTTGTTGTTGCAGATCCCGACGTTCGCGATAGCTACACCGCACTCGTCCTCTCCGTGGAGCGAGTCCGGATCCCGCAGATAGGAATTACAAAGACGGTGGAAGGCCGTATTCTCGTGCGCGCTTCCCGCTTGGTCGACTGGCGCTATGGCGATTGGGTTCATGCGAAAGGGATACTCGAGACTCCGCCGGAGATGGATGGTTTTTCATACCGCGAATACCTGGGCAACCAGGGTATCCACAGCCTCATGCCGACTGCCTACCTAAACAGGCTCGGCTCCGATAGGGCAAATCCCATTCTCTCCATTGTTTTCAATCTGCGAACGCACGTACACAAGGTCATCCTGCGCCTCTTTCCTGAACCTGAGGCTTCTTTGCTGTCAGGTATATTGCTTGGCAAGGAAAGCGGGATACCCCCTGATTGGCTGGAAGCTTATAACCGCACAGGGACCACGCACATCATCGCCATTTCCGGTTTCAAGAGGCTAATGCTAGATATGCTAATTAGGAAGCGAGATGTTTTCCTACCGGAAGGTATAGTACGTCATATAATAGGTAAACCCTTGTTTTCGGTCATTCTCTCAATACAATCGGTAAATAGATTTTATTTGTGCTTCCTTCCATGACCACCTGGCTTGAGGTGGCGTTGGTTGCATATTCCAATGTCAAGCCGATATCATGGGAGCGGTCCTCAGCGGTGCTGCTGTCCTCGGTGATGTGAGCGATGGTAAACCGATCTACCGTGGGTGTCCCAGGAACGCTGTCTACCCGGTCTACGACTACAAAGTAAGTCTGGGATGTGCCGTACGCCACTTGCACATTGGCGTCTCCATCACTGAAGGTTACGATCTGCACACCGCCCGTGAGTACCAGGGTGTCCACGGTAACGACCAGAGTATCGGTACCGCCCTCAAACACGCCGCTGCCAGTGTCCTTGTAGATGCGCAGGTCGTCAAAGAGCTCATTAGCCTGGGAACTGGTGAGGTTAGCAGGCGTACAACTGTCGCCGTAACAGCCATCGAAGAGCAGTTCCAGGGTGACAAGTTCCAGGTCGCTATCGCCACTGCGCCCGCGGTGGGTGATCTCGATTTGGAGGATATCATCCATGGTGCCCGTGTTCATGCTTGGTGGGGCAGTATCAGTGGTGGAAAATGCGAACTGACCGCCCCGATTCTCCCACCAGGCGATCTCGTCGGCATCTGCCGCAGCACCCAGTACATCCAGATCATCGTCACCATTTACATCAGCCGCGAAGACGCTACGTGCACCATTGAAGGCCGGATCCACAGTATGTTCGGTCCAGGCGCTACCATCGCCAACCGTGTTCTCCCACCAGGCAACGTCGCCGGCATAGTATGCCGCACCGAGGATGTCCAGGTCGCCATCCCCGTCAACGTCGGCCGCGTAGACGCTAATCGCCCCGTTGAAGGCCCCGTCCACGGTGTGCTCCGTCCAGGCG
>JBARSI010000202.1:0-10191 GCA_049644665.1 Anaerolineales bacterium | reverse complement strand
CTGAGAAGCACGTACATATCTACACCGACGGAGCCTGCGAGGGCAACCCCGGACCCGGCGGGATCGGCTTCGTGATCCTGTCAGAAGGATCGCAAGTAGAGTCCTCGCAGGGATACCGGCACACGACCAACAACCGCATGGAGATCATGGCCGCGATCGCCGGTCTCGAGAGTCTTAAAGGCAAATGCGCGGCCACGATCTACAGCGACTCGAAATACCTCGTTGACGCGGTGACGAAGGGATGGGCCTTTACCTGGAGGGAGGGCGGCTACATTCGCAAAGGCGGTCTGCGCGTCCCGAATGCCGATTTATGGGAAAGACTGCTCCCCTTAATCGAGAAGCGAGATGTTCACTTTTCGTGGGTGAAGGGTCACGCGGGAGATCCAAATAACGAACGGGCGGATCACCTATCCTATGCCGCCATCGATGGAGAAGACCTGCTCGAAGATGAAGGCTATCTGAAACAATTGGAGCTAGAGAAGATAGCCCCATCTAAGATCACGGAGGTGGGTCAGCCTTGCCGGAAGTGCGGATCCCCGGTCGTCAAGAAGAAGCCGCGCGGGACACCCAAACCGGGTCAGTCATCCTATTACGAGTATTACCTATTCTGTCCGCATTGCGAGACCCGATATTTCGTTGAAAAGGCTAAGAGAGAGATAAACCAGGGGAACCTCTTCTGAGTATTCCTGGCTCGTAAGTCGTCATCTTAAAATGAATTTGGCCTGGGTACAAAGAATCTCGGTTATCACTCGGGACAGACCCACCCGGGAATTACGAGTTTCTTCACAGCCATTGTGGCTTAGCTGTTGAGTTAACGGCCCATTTCAATGAGCCCGACAATTCATAGCCAGACAAGTTCTTACCCCGCCATCAGAGCTTAATATTACGCTACCCACGCGTCCAGAATCGCCCGGACTGATCTTCGCATTTCCACCGAATACTCGGCACTGAATTTGCGCTTATACATTCTTATCCCTACGTTGGACTGGTCATGCATTTCTACACTCCCCGCTGTCATTCGTTCCTGCATCCCCGTGTACATCTCATTAAATTCATCTTCGCCAAGGCGGGTGTACTGATCCTTATAAAGGATAAATTCCTCACCAAAACGTTCCGTCTGCTCCCGCTCTTTCTGTTCTTTCGTAGGGTAGCCGAAACAAACCATGCAGATCGGAACGGCATATTGGGGCAAATCGAACATTTCTCTATGAATTTCGTAATTCTCTAAAATATCGCCAATATAGCAGGAGCCTACACCCAACGACTCGGCGGCGATTACGGATGTTTGCGCAGCGATGAGGGCATCGCAACAGGCGAGGAACAGATCCCCCTCTTCTGGTTTTACCATCTGCAGGTCCTTTTCTTCGCAGAACTGTTCCACACCTGAAAGTATGAAATAGTCATACCAGCGCTGGTAATCCGCGAGAAATATGAGTACGAGCGGCGCCTCGGCGATGAACGGCTGGTTATCGCAAGTCTCGACCAGCTTGTTCTTGGCCTCTTGGTCGGCTACCTCGATGATTGAATACAGCATCATATTGCCGGCTGTTGGTGCGCGCATGGCTGATTTGAGGATCACGTCGCGGACATCTTCGGGCACCGGTTTATCCTCGTAGGCACGCACGGATTTGCGTTGGTGGATCGTCTCTAGGACTGGGTTCATCATTGAATCTCCTAAACGTAATGCTCAGAATGATTTGTCAATCGCACTGGAACAGCACAAGGAGCAATCTAATCGCCTCCAACATCCAGGCGCACCTCCGTCCATGAGTTCGGCGCTGAGCTCAGCTTGACGACCGGGTTCTCAGGCGAGAGCTTGTACGGCCCTTCCGTGAATGGAACGAACAACAGCGCGCCCTCTATAGGGGGGATTATGGAGCAATCACTGGTTGCCGGTGGTTTGCCCTCGAAGGTCTCCGTGAGCGTAAACTTGAGTGCAAGGGATTGCGCATCGACGGTTCCATTCAATTGCATGATGGTATTAAATGAAAAGGTCACCCAGCAGATATTGCCCTGATCGAGGGCAGCAATACTAAGCTGCTTGGTCCCCTCACCGGTTGCCTGGATCGCAAAGGTTGAGTTTGTCGCCCCTTCCGGAGGTGTCACGTCGAGCTCGAGTTGAGAATCCCCACGCACATTGACCGACTCGTCCTCGATGACCTGCGAGATAAGCACTTTAACTTGAGAAGGTTTACTCTGACTCCGAAGTGGATCATTCGCGTTCGTCGGCACACAAGCGGACAGGATAAGGACGACGAGGATTAAATAACATCTGCGTGGTGTGTATGAATCCAAATGCGCCTCCGTTGGGCTGAACATTGTGATCGCATTGACGCATACTATACGGGTCTTGAGTGATCGTAGCAATCTTTGAAGATCTGCTTACCATTCAACAGCATACACGGAGCTTCTGACCTTGACGGAGCGATCCCGTGATTGCCTATGATAAGATCGGTTGCGCACCCACGCACCTAGCTGTAAAGTTGTAACCTCTCCCACCGAAGGTTTCACACACCTCGCTCCAGGAGGCGAACATGGAGAATCCGATACGGGATATCCTCATACCTCTCTCTTTCGCAATCGCTCTCTCGGCTTGTGCCACATCTCAAGCCCAACCCAGCCTAACCACTGCACCACCTTTACCGACCAACGCGCCGCCGACCGAAACAATCGCGCCAAGCGCAACAGCGAGTCCAACAACTGAACCCAGTCCGACATCAACTTCCAGCCCGAGCCCCTCGCCCACGATCACTGAGAAGGCGACTCCTGAGGCCAGCCTCACTCCCAGCGCTACGGCTACACCGGAAGCTGCGATCGCCACCGCGCTCGGGAGCATTAACTGCCGCTACGGACCGGATAAACAGTATCTCTACGCCTGGGGCTTATCCGAAGGGGATACAGCAGAGGTTAAAGGAAAGAATGCCACCGGATTATGGCTCTGGGTTACCCCCCACGACACGATCTGGAATTGTTGGATTACGGCCTCGGCAGTCGAACTCAATGTCGATATAGAGAGTATTCTCGTGATCTATCCCACTTTACTCACCCACCCTGAGGTAGCCCCACCGGCTGGCGTATCTGCGCAGCGCAATGGAGATAAGGTGACGATCACCTGGAACCCGGCCCCACCTTCTGTAGACCTGGGCTACTTGATCGAGGCACGTATTTGCCTGGGCGCCTACGTCTGGGACATGGTCTTTAGCACAACTAACACTGCCTATACCATCACCGATCCGAAGACCTGTTCGACGGCTTCATACGGCACTCTGCGTGTATTTAATAAGCTTGGGTACTCAACCGCGGTGACGATCGCCTGGCCGTAGCAGACGCATAGGGAAACTCCTGCATTGTTGCACATTGCGGCTTTTTCCTTGGAATAAGCGCTGCGCTGATGAAGCGGGACCCACCCATTAATGTCATTGCGGGCGAAGCGAAGCAATCTCCTCCATTCTTCCGAGGAGATTGCCACGTCGCCCTGAAGGGCTCCTCGCAATGACGAGCAAAGTGTAGTACCGCCTCGCTATAGAACGTACCTATTCATAGAGGTAAAAATGGGCTCAGGGTCATTTTCCCCCAGGTAGTTAACAAGGTAGAGTAAGCACTCGACACTATCCGGGAACCAACTTACACTTCCCGGCGTCTATTCTTTAGGGTAGACGCCAGGTGATAAGCATCTGGCCACATAGTAAGGAGTATCCGGTCATGACAAACAATCAAGGTCATTCTTTGAGTCGATATCGGCTGCCAATACTCATCGCCATCGTCATTCTGACAGTCATTGGCGCTTTCCTGATTATTCGCAACTTAAACGCCGGAGGGCCGGGACATGTGATTCCATCCCAGGTCGACACGCCGGGGGGAAGCGGTGAAGGTCCGGGGACAACTGACGTCACTGATTCGAACCTCTCCATTCGCTTGAGTGAGGGTCAGGATCAGCCTGAAGCCGTTGAGCTTCTACCGCTGGCCACCGGAGAACCGCTCTCCTACGAGAACCTCGTGCGCATCCTGGCGCGGCTCCCTGCGCTCATTCCTGAGCCCGACGACAGCCAGGATTTCAGGCTTCCTGAAGACGTCATTCCCCCGCCGCGCACTGGCGAGACAATCGAAGAGACTTTCCCACCGCCGCTGGCACTCATTGGGCCAGGTCAGATCGAAGCCGGTCCTCTGGAGGTGCTGCGCTACTCCCCAGAAGGGGAGATCCCCATCGCACCATTTGTGAACATTACCTTCAACCAGCCCATGGTGGCGCTGGCCACGATCAGCGACCTGGCTGAACAAGATGTTCCCGTACAGGTTGAACCAGACCTTAACGGCACCTGGCGCTGGTTGGGCACCAAGACGCTCAACTTCCAATACGATTCGGAATTAATCGATCGCATGCCCATGGCGACGGAATACATCGTCACCGTCCCTGCCGGTACACAGTCCGCAATCGGCGGCGTGCTGGCGGAAACTGTGCAGTTTTCTTTCAGCACCCCCACCGTAACGATGACTTCTTATTATCCATCGCATGCACCACAACCCCGTGATCCCCTATTCTTCGTCGCATTTGACCAACGGATAAATCCGGAAGCGGTGCTGGAAACCATCAAAGTGACAGCCGGGAACCAGCAGGTCAGCATCATACTGGCAACGGTGGAGGAAATTGCGGAAGATAAAACCGTAAGCAACATGGTCGAATATGCAAATGAAGGGCGCTGGCTGGCTTTCCGGGCAAAAGAACTACTGCCGGTGGACACCAACATCTCGGTTGTGATCGGACCTGGCACACCCTCGGCTGAGGGACCTCTGGTCACCCAGGCGCAGCAAAGCTTCAACTTTCAAACCTACGCGCCGCTGCGCATTGATGATCACGGCTGTTCCTGGTATGAGGATGAATGCCCTCCCTTGATCCCGTTCTTCATCGAATTCAACAATCCCCTTGATCTCGATGCATACGACGACAGCATGCTGCGCATCAATCCGGAACTCCCTGGCGCATCGGTGATGATCTATGGAGACACGATCAGCATTCGTGGCGCGACGGAAGGACGAACGACCTACCGGATAACCGTTGATGCGGATATCCAGGATGTATTCGGTCAGAAGCTTGGCCGAGATACCGTATTGAAATTCAAGGTTGGGTCAGCCGAACCTGCGCTAATCGGTCCTAACGAAATCTTTGTAACACTGGATCCCGCGGCCATCGACCCGGCTTTATCCCTCTATGCCATCAACTACACCAAGTTAGATGTCAGGATCTACGCCGTCGAACCATCAGATTGGCCGGCTTTCTTAGAATACATGTACGAATACCAACGCACGGATACACCACAAAACCCTCCTGGCACTCTGGTTCTTGACGAGACCAAACTGCTGGAGACGCCAGCGGATGTCCTCACCGAAGTGAACATCGGATTGAGTGATTTCATGGACGGTGATTCGGGCCATTTCATCGTCATCGTCAAACCGCAGCGCAGCATCTTTGAAGAAGACCGCTATTGGGAAACTGTACAGGCCTGGGTTCAGGTAACCCAGATCGGCCTGGATGCTTTCGTCGATCACAGCGAAATGGTGGTCTGGTCCAACGCGCTGAAAGACGGCTCGCCCTTGTCCGATGTAACGATCGAAACCGGACCAGGCGGCGGAACCTACGTTACCGGTCAAGATGGCATCGCCAGATTTGGCATACCCGCAGGGGGAGTATCCTACCTTGTCGCTCGCCAGGGAGGGGATAAAGCCCTTCTACCCAGTTCGACCTATTACTGGGGCAGTGACGGCTGGGTGCGAAGAAACCTGCAGGATGATTTGCGCTGGTATGTTTTCGACGATCGCCAGATGTACCGCCCCGGTGAAGTAGTTCACCTGAAGGGGTGGCTGCGCAGTATCGGCGCCGGGCAGGATGGCGATGTTGGACTGGTCGGCAGTAAAGTGGATGCAGTACGCTTCCAGATCATCGGCCCTCAAGGCAACGAACTGGGGAACGGTCGTGCCGAGGTCAACGCCCTGGGCGGATTTGACTTTGTATTCACTCTGCCCGAGAACGCCAACCTGGGATACGCTCAACTCCTGCTGAATGCCGAAGGTCCACTCAGCGGGCTGAGCAACTGGCAGTATTATCACAATTTCCAGATCCAGGAGTTCAGGCGACCTGAATTCGAAGTGTCGGCGCGCAACGAAACTACAGGGCCCTACTTCATCGGTGACCATGCAGTGGTCGCAGTAGAAGCGAAATATTACACCGGTGACCCTCTCCCCAATGCCGAGGTATCTTGGAATGTAACCTCCTCCCCCAGCAACTATCAACCACCCAATTGGCCGGGTTTCTCCTTCGGCAGCTGGACACCCTGGTGGTGGTATTACGAGCCCGCGTACGACACACCTGAATATGCATCGTTCTCCGGAATGACGGATGCCTCCGGCAATCACTTCCTGCGCATGGATTTCGACGAAGCGTTCTCTCTGCGACCGTTCAGCGTGCTAGCGGAAGCGACGGTGTTCGATGTCAATCGCCAGGCCTGGGCGGCAGCCACCAGCCTGCTGGTCCATCCTGCCAATCTATACGTGGGTTTGCGCAGCGAGCGCTATTTTGTCGAGCGCGGCATGCCGCTGGAGATCGAGTTAATCGTCACCGATCTCGATGGCAACGTCGTAACCGATCGACCAATCAGCGTGAAGGCAGCCCGGATGGAATGGAAATATCAAAGTGGCAGCTGGCAGCAGGTAGAAGTGGATACGCAGGAATGCGACGTAGGCTCAAAACCGGAGCCGGTCACTTGCAGCTTCGAGACGACAATAGGCGGGCGCTACCAGATCACTGCGGAGATCACCGACGCAATGGGGCGCCGTAACCAGAGCCAGTTCACCCGCTGGGTGAGCGGTGGACAGCAGCCCCCTGCCCGCGAGGTCGAACAAGAAACCGTCACACTTATACCGGATAAGGAAACCTACCAGCCGGGGGACGTGGCTCAAATCCTCGTACAAGCGCCCTTCACTCCCGCAGAAGGTCTGCTAACTGTCACCCGCAGCGGCATCCTTTACACAGAACGTTTCCTGATCGATGACGGTACGGTCACACTACAGGTGCCCATCGAGGTGAAACACATCCCTAACTTGAACATACAGGTGGACGTGGTGGGCTCTGCTCCACGCACGGACGACTCAGGTGAAGTCGTCCCCGAAGCGCCCCCGCGTCCCGCCTATGCCAGCGGTTATCTCAACCTGAACATCCCTCCGCTCCAGCGCACACTCGCTCTCCAGATAATGCCTGATGAGACAGAGCTGGAGCCCGGCGGGGATACTATGGTTAACCTCATCCTGACAGATGCTAACGGGCAGCCGGTTCCCGGCGCTGAACTTGCCGTCGTCGTCGTGGATGAAGCCATCCTGGCGCTGACGAACTACCAGCTCAGCGATCCCATTTCCATCTTCTATCAACACCGCTCTTCTGATCTAAGCAGCCGATACAGCCGCGCCAGCATTGTCCTGGTTGACCCGATGGCGCTTGCCGAAGGCATAGGTGGAGGCGGGGACGAATATGAACTTCAGGCTACGGACGCTGTCGGAAGAGGGATGGTAGAAGAAGCTATGGAGGCTCCCGCGCTCGCATTTGCGGACGGGGACCTTAACAAAGCCGCCTCAGGTTCGGATTCTGGTCCGGAACCCATCCGCATACGCATGGACTTCAATCCGCTGGCCACTTTCGCTCCGCAGGCGCGCACCGACATAAACGGGAAGGCCCGTGTGAAGGTTGTCGTGCCTGACAACCTGACGCGCTACCGGGTGATGGTCATTGCTGTAGATGCAGACGGAAACCAATTCGGCTCGGCCGAGTCAAATCTAACCGCCCGGCTGCCGCTGATGGTACGCCCATCCGCCCCGCGCTTCCTCAACTTCGGTGACAATTTCGAGCTGCCGGTCGTGCTGCAGAATCAGACCGACGAACCGATGACCGTCGAGGTAGTCCTGGAAGCCACCAATCTAGAAATAACCGGCGAACAGGGTCTGCAGGTGACCGTGCCGGCGCACGACAGGATCGAAGTTCGTTTCCCGGCGGCGACGGATAGAGCCGGAACGGCTCGCTTCCAAGTCGCGGCGGTGTCGGGTGATTATGCCGACGCAGCCACAGTTGAACTTCCGGTTTATACACCCGCTACGACCGAGGCGTTTGCTACCTACGGCGTGATCGACGCGGGAGCGATCTCACAACCGGTCTCGTCGCCCACAGACGTCTTCCCGCAGTACGGTGGATTAGAGATCAACACCTCCTCCACCGCACTGCAAGCCCTCACCGATGCCGTGCTTTACCTGGTTTCATACCCCTTCGAGTGCTCCGAACAGTTGGCATCACGCATCCTGGGCGTCGCCGCCCTGCGAGACGTGCTCACCGCGTTCGAAGCCGACGGGCTGCCCTCCGCAGATGAAATGGAGTTTGCGGTGCAGCGGGATATCGAGCGGTTACAAGGTCTGCAAAACTGGGATGGTGGATTCCCCTACTGGCGGCGCGGCCAGGACTCGATCCCCTTCAATACGATCCACGTGGCGCATGCCCTGCAGCGAGCCGAACTCAAGGGCTTTGAAGTGCCTGGTGATATGCAAGATCGCGTTCTCAACTATCTGCGCGATATCGAGAGCCACTACCCATACTGGTACAGCCTGCGCACCCGCCAGACCCTCAGTTCCTATGCACTGTACGTGCGCACCCTGATGGGCGACCGCGACACTCAAAAAGCCCGCAATTTACTGCACGAAGCCGGGCTGGAGGATCTGTCTCTCGATGCCGTGGGCTGGATCTGGCAGACGCTCATCGATGACCCCAGTTCCAGTTCAGAACTAGACGCCATCCGCTTGTTCATCAATAATCGCGTCGTGGAGACCGCCGGGGCAGCCAACTTCACCACCTACTATCACGACCAGACCTACTTACTGCTCAGCTCGAACCGGCGCACGGATGGCATCCTGCTGGACACGCTGATACTCGACAACCCGCAGAGCGACCTGATCCCTAAACTGGTCAACGGGCTTCTGGCGCATCGCACCAGGGGACACTGGGGCAACACACAGGAGAACGTCTTCGTCCTGCTGTCCCTCGACCGCTACTTCAACACCTTCGAAGCACAGACACCGGACTTCGTCGCCCGCATCTGGCTGGGTGATACCTATGCCGGTGGGCACGAATTCGTCGGGCGCTCCACTGAGCGTCACGAGACCGAAATCCCGATGGTGTACCTGGTGGATGAGACCTTCGGTGGTGGAGAGACACAGGACTTGATCCTGAGCAAAGACGGTGAGGGGCGGCTCTACTACAGATTGGGGCTGCGCTACGCTCCCACCGACCTATCCCTGGATCCGGTTGACATGGGCTTTGTCGTCCAGCGTGAGTACGAAGCGGTGGACGATCCTGAAGATGTAACCCGGGATGAGAACGGCGTCTGGCATATTAAAGCCGGTGCACGCGTGCGCGTGCGAATAACCATGGTCGCCGATAATCGACGCTACCATGTCGCGCTGATTGACCCTCTGCCGGCAGGGTTGGAGATCGTAAACCCGGCGTTGGCTGTATCCGGAAGCACCCCCCAGGATCCCGACAGTTCGGAATACCGCTACGGGTGGTGGTGGTGGGGCACCTGGTACGAACACCAGAACATGCGCGACGAACGCGCCGAGGCTTTCACATCGCTGCTGTGGGATGGCGTGTATGATTACACCTACATTGCTCGAGCGACCACGCCGGGCACCTTCGTAGTGCCGCCGGCAAAAGCTGAAGAGATGTACTCACCGGAGGTGTTTGGCCGCAGCGCCAGCGATTGGGTCATCGTGGAGTAACTCTCGTTCTATCCACTTCTAGTAATACAACCTCCCGCAGGTTCTGAACCTGCGGGAGGTTTTTTTCTACTGGACGATTTTCTAACGCGGGGATTTACTTCTGCTGCTCGAAGAAGTAAAGACGACCTTGAGGCGTAATCCGCACTTCGCCTTTTGGAGATTTTGAGTGAAGAAGCCCTCTTTTGACCATAGCCTCAATCGATGATTGGGCAGATTCTCGCCAACGAATGGTTTGACTGTCGTCCAAGAGTTCATAATCCTCCGGTTTGAGTCGATCCTTAATGATCAGCTTAACCTTATCAAGAATTTCATTTGTTGGACCCTTCCCACCCTCGTCTTCTAATACCTGGAGGATTGGGATTACGAAATCTAATGCTGTTGGTTCCG
>JBARSI010000201.1:0-6242 GCA_049644665.1 Anaerolineales bacterium | reverse complement strand
GACCAACGCAGCCAATTCGACCCCAGACATGCATGGAAAGGTGTGTTTGGTTACCGGGGCCACATCAGGTATTGGCGAGGTTACTGCTGCAGCGCTAGCAGCGAGTGGCGCGCAGGTAATTGTTGTCGGCCGCAATCAACTGAAAGCGGAAGACACAGTCCAACAAATCCAGTCTGAGACTAGCAGCCAATCTGTCCATTATCTACTGGCCGATTTCGCTGATCTTCAACAAGTACAGGATCTCGTTTCATCTTTTAAGAACCAGTATTCGCGCCTCGATATTCTCATCAACAATGCAGGCGCATACTTCAATTCCCGACGTAAAACAGCGCACGGTGTAGAAATGACGTTCCTTGTGAACCATCTCGCGCCATTTTTTCTAACCAACCAATTATTAGACACGATCATGATGAGCCCCTCGGCTCGAATCATCAATGTCTCCTCGGATGCTCATCAATATGCCTCTATGGATTTTAACGATTTGGAGTTCAAGCGAGGGTACTTTGGGATGAAAGCCTACGCCCGCTCAAAGCTGGCAAATATCTTGTTCACCTACGAACTGGCTCGTCGGCTCACTGGGGGCACGGTCACAGTTAATGCCCTCCATCCCGGACATATCGCGACGGACATCTGGCGCACCAACTTCTCGGTGATAGGGCCGCTGCTCAAGTGGATTATGGGTTTCTTCGCCATCACGTTGGAAGAAGGAGCGAAGACATCCATCTATTTGGCATCCTCACCTGAAGTTGAAGGTGTGACCGGCAAGTATTACGTCAGGCAGGAGGCTGTCCAATCATCGCCGATGTCCTATGATCAAGATTTAGCGCGCCAGTTATGGCTCGTGAGTGAAAGACTGGCTCGTCAAGCAGCCTCTTCCTAGAATCACACTTCATCGCTAAGCACGGGAGTGTTGTTGGTGCTCATTCCACGTAGCCGATGGATTGCTAGCGGTAAATCAACAGTGACGATATGCTAGTTCGCACTGGTCATCGAGAGGGCAAGAGATGCATACAAGGGAAAGTCTATTCTTAATCCTATTCGCCCTGTCCACGGCTGGAGCGGTTTCCATCACTCTTTATCTGACAGAGCGCAGCACGGCAGGCTGCCCAATCTATTAGCAGCACCCAACCCGGCAGGAGGTATACCAATGCCATTCTCAGATCCTCACTCTTATTCAGATACCAACCAGGGGAAAATCTCTCACATCCAATGCGGAATAGATGTTGATTTCTCGGCGAAAGTCTTGAAGATCACCGCCACATATTGCCTTGAGGAACCTGTGAGCGGCTCATTCTTCCTGGACACCCGGGATCTGAAGATTGACCGAGTTTACAAGGATGGTCAGGATGTCCTCTGGGAGATAGATCAACACGATCCGATATTGGGCGACCGCCTGCACTTAAAGGATCTTGATGGTTTTTCAGAGTTCACAATTGAGATGACCACATCACCGGAAGCCAGCGCATTGCAGTGGGTGACACCGATGCAAACCGCAGGTGGTGAACATCCATTCCTATATAGTCAATGTCAGGCCATTCACACCCGCAGCATATTCCCATGCCAGGATTCCCCATCCGTTCGCTTTACGTACGAGGCAGTTGTAGATGTTCAACGTCCGCTGGTGGCCGTTATGGCCGCAGAGCATCTTAAAACTGAGCATTCGGGGGAGACCAGCCAATATCGATACAGTATGCCCCAGCCGATCCCTTCTTATCTCTTTGCGATTGCAGTCGGGAATATCGCTTTCGAAGAATTGGGGCCTCGCACTGGTGTGTATTCCGAGCCAGAGATCCTTGAATCTGCTGTCTGGGAATTTGCTGAAAATGAACAAACCCTCGTCGAAGCGGAGAAACTATTCGGTCCTTACCTCTGGGATCGCTATGATGTTTTGATCTTGCCCCCCTCGTTTCCGTATGGAGGGATGGAGAATCCGCGCTTGACATTTCTTACCCCCACATGCATTTTGGGAGATCGTAGCCGGGCCAACCTTGTCTCTCATGAACTTGCGCATGCTTGGACTGGAAATTTAGTGACAAATGCCACCTGGGAGGATTTTTGGCTGAACGAAGGTTGGACGACGTATGCTGAATCACGAATTACCGAGGTTATCGAGGGAGATGAATATTCTCAACTCTATGCCGCCATCAGGCGAAATATCATGCTTAAGGCCATGGAGCGCTTTGGAATGGACTCGGATAAGACATGTTTAAAATACTCGCAGCGAGGAATCGATCCCGACGAGGTCTTCTCCGTAATTCCCTACGAAAAAGGGTCCTCATTCATCCTGCAGTTGGAGAAATCTGTAGGTCGGGAGGTTTTCGACACCTTCATCAAGAAATACATCACCACCTTCAGCTTTCAATCGCTGTCGACTGAAGATTTCATCTCTTTTCTTGGGCAGGAGCTTCCAGAAGCAATCGAGCGTGTTGACATCGACGAATGGCTCTATGCTCCGGGTTACCCTGAGAGCGCTCCAGCCCTCAGTTCGAGCCTCTTTGATGATGTAAAGGCCAGAATTGACGCATACGAATCCGGCGCGTACCCTGACGGCCATCAAATTGCCGATTGGATTCCAGACCAGATCCGCCTTTTCCTACTGATGCTCCCTGAACGGATCCCTGTTGAGGATTGCCGCCACATCGAGAGCATATTTAATTTCAAGGACACCACAAACTATTTCATGATGAATCGCTTCTATCAAATAGCGGTTCAAAGCGGCTACCAGGACGTGCTTCCTGGGATTGAACGCATGGTTGGTTCAGACGGTCGAATGGTGACTCTCGCAATGATATTCCGTACCATGCTTAAAGAAGAATGGGCTCGGGAAAAGGCACGACCGATGTTTGAACGACATCGTGAAAAGCATCATCCAACCTCTGTGGCGATTATTGAGCGGATACTGAGCAAAGCTGGGTTGTAAGCTCAGGGCGAAATCGACGACTGCGGTCGCGGACTCGATAGTGATCAAGGAGATAAGATCGAATGAAACAGAAACACTTCATCGATATACATAAAGCCGCGACGGGTCCGGCGATATTGTTGATGATGGCACTATTCAGCCAATGGCAAAACCCAACAGCATGGATATACCTGGCTTTGCATGGTACGTATGGTTTTTTATGGGCTATGAAAAGCGCAATATTCCCGGATAAATCCTGGGAGAAAGAAACAGGCTGGGGTTATGGGCTCTATATCTGGGGTGGGTTGACCTTATATTGGGTGGCGCCCTGGATTTTAATGTCGCGAGGGGTTCAAGCGCCGCCGTGGTATTTGGGAGCGTGTGTTAGCCTGTACGTTCTGGGCGTTTTTCTCCATTTCAGCTCGGATATGCAGAAACACACCTCCCTTAAGCTGCAGCCCGAAAGACTTATTACCGATGGGATGATGGCCAGGAACAGGAATCTAAATTATTTTGGAGAGTTGTTGATCTACCTCGGCTTCGGCTTGTTGGCCATGCATTGGCTGCCGATCACCATATTGGCGCTTTTTGTGGCAATCATCTGGCTCCCAAATATGCTACGGAAAGATAAGTCGTTATCGAGATACGCCAAATTCGAAGATTATCGTCGAACCACCAAGTTGTTCATTCCGTTCCTTTTCTAGAAAGCCGCAGTTTCAGCGATTGAAATGGGGTGTGTGAATGCGAGGAGACCACCGCAATGAAATATGATTTTGATAGGGAGATCAACCGTAGAGGAACGAATTCCGTCAAATGGGAATTCATTCATGACGGAGATGAATTAATCTATCGAGATGAACCAGACGACTCATCCACAGGGCCTCGGCTTCTGCCCATGTGGGTCGCGGATATGGATTTTCATTGTCCTGAGCCGGTCGTGGAGGCGCTCGTCGCCCGCGCACAGCATAGGATATTCGGTTACACATCCCCCACGGATTCATACTACAGCGCTATCGTTAACTGGATGAAAAAGCGTCACGGGTGGGAAATCGTCCCTGAGTGGATTTGTATTACCCCCGGTGTTGTGCCCGCACTCAATATGCTCGTAAAAACATATATTTCTCCCGGGGACAAAGTGCTCATCCAGACGCCGGTCTACTACCCTTTCAACAAAGCCATTGAGAACAGCGACGGCGTGGTTGTCACCAACTCGTTAGTCTACGAAAACGGCCGCTACACCATGGATTTTGAGGATCTGGAGGAGAAAACCAAAGATCCGCAGGTGAAAATGGCCATCTTATGCAGCCCCCATAATCCCGTGGGGCGAGTCTGGACCAGAGATGAGCTCCTCCGTTTCGGCGAGATATGTATAAAGAACGACGTACTCGTTGTATCCGATGAGATTCACGGTGACCTGATCCTCGCGGGTTATGTTTTCACGCCATTTGCCGCCATCAACGATGCTTTTGCTCAGAGCAGCATCACCTGCACCGCGCCAAGCAAGACCTTCAATCTAGCAGGTTTGAAAACATCAAACATCATCATCCCTAACGAGCAACTCCGGTCCAGCTATAAGAAAACCCTGGAAAGAACCGGGTTGAAGGGCGTCAGTACTTTTGGAGTTGTTGCACTTGAAGCGGCTTACAACCACGGGGAGGAGTGGTTGGCGCAGGTAATGGGCTACATCATGGGCAACCTGCGGTATTTGGAGGAGTACATAGCCGAGCATCTTCCGCAGATTACTGTCGTTCCGCTGGAGGGAACTTATCTGGTCTGGCTAGACTGCCGTAGTTTGGGGCTTGGTAAATTGGAATTAAAGCAATTGATGCTCGATGAAGCCAAAGTCTTTCTTGACGAAGGCTACATCTTCGGAATTGAGGGTGAAGGATTTGAGCGAGTCAACATCGCCTGTCCGCGGTCTGTTTTGGTTGAAGCCTTAGAGCGGATTAGGAAAGTTATTGCGTGACGACTGCCTGGTCAGAGTATTGACCAGAATACGTAATCTTGAAAGTATGTAATTGGTTACTCCGAGCTTTCGAAGACGACGGAATACCCTCGTCAATGATGACAGCAGATCGCTTGGATAGGGGAGAGTCGGAAGCGCGTGAAAAGGACAGTGGTTCCCAGGAGCAAATGCCCTAATGCAGGCAGGCCAAATTAATTTCCTCAGTGCCCTTTCAGTTACAACCGGCGGATTGTTTTTTGCTTTGATGCTCGGCGCTGCAATCGTATCCATTGTGGAGCGTGAGTTTCGAGCTGCTGGCAGGATTGCCCTGCTGGGCGTGCTGTTGTCACTGCCTTACCTGGTTGTAGGGTTCATGCCTTTTCCATACCGTGAAATCGTCGCGATTTTCCTGCTCATCACGGCAGTGCTGGTTGTGGCGATCTTTTTGATACCGGTGGGAAGGAGACACATTGCTGAGGACGATACGCCCAAAATCCGCATTGATGAACGCGATATTATGTTCGCACGCGCTCGCTTAGTGCCCGGATCAGAGCGTTTTCAGGAATACTACCGGCGCAAGCCGGATAAAAAAGTGCTCGACGATAAGTTCAGAACCAGACCAGGTTTGCTCAGTAAGGGATCAACCTACTTTGATCCATACATGTTCTCAGCCGCCGAAGCTAGTTTTGAAGCAGTTGGTTCATTTCGGACGACCATTGATCAAGAGCCTGCTTCGGAGCGCGTTCACACAGATCCTGAAAGAATAACTGAATTTATTAAGCAATGGGGCAGGAAGCTCGGGGCAGTGTCGGTGGGGGTCACAGAGCTAAGGGATTATCATCTCTACAGTCACCTCGGACGTAATGAACCCTACGGTCAGCCGGTTGATTTGGAGCACAAATTCGCCATCGCACTGACGGTTGAGATGGACAAGTTCATGCTCGATCATGCTCCGTACGGCCCGACGGTGATGGAATCAGCGCAGCAATATTTGGCTTCAGGTGCGGTTGCAGTCCAGATTGCTGCGTTCATACGCAATCTGGGTTTCCCTGCCCGCGCCCATATTGACGGTAATTATCGTGTTGTCTGCCCACTGGTCGCTCGTGACGCGGGGCTGGGGGAGTTTGGCCGGATGGGCTTGTTGATGACGCCCGAGCTTGGCCCTCGGGTTCGATTAGCGGTTGTGACGACAGATCTGCCGCTCGCAGCCGACCAAAGGACCAGGGACTATTCTGTTCTCGATTTCTGCACTCGCTGCAAAAAATGTGCTGTTGTTTGCCCGAGCAAAGCGATTTCGTTTGATGATCGAACCGAGGTTGACGGCGTCAAACGCTGGAAGATCAATGCTGAGGCATGTTTCACGTACTGGAATACAACCGGCACAGATTGCGGGCGCTG
>JBARSI010000200.1:0-30434 GCA_049644665.1 Anaerolineales bacterium | reverse complement strand
GTTTGATGGGGGGGGGTCTTCCATAGAATCCAATGTATTTTTACTCCATTACACAATATCGGGGCACGGATGCCCCGGCGCGCGAATTATAGCATGCTGGCGTTTGGATTCTGCTGACAACAACAGCACAATAAGCCGACAAGCTGACCATCGCCAATGTCCATCGCCTGGTTGGTATTTATGGTTCTCTTCCAAATTGTGTGGGTGACCAACCGGATTGTCGCTGCTCATCCCCAAGCCAATCTTAATGCGTTGGGGCCGTTTCGATCGTTGTCAGGGGATGTGGGTGCAGCCTTGCAGTGCACCCCCTTCTGAATGGCTGGTAATGCAAACCACATACGCCCGAGTTCCAATGCCGGTTTCTGTCCAATCCGATCTTGATTGCGTTTCAAGGGGAATAAGAGTCCGAGATAACGATATTTCCACATATTCGGATTTGCATGTTCGGTTTGAACTGAGCGCTTGATGTTTGATCCGGGGGGTGTGGGGGAGTGGAGTCCCCCATAGTCCCCCTTTGGGGGATTTAGGGGGAAGTAAATAAAATCATTAACTCTTCAATGGTCTATCTATTCGATAATAAGCGCAAAACCTCAAGGCGCAGGCTGTGCCTTCGACCGGAAGCAGAGCTTCCTGACTCCACATATTGCTGAAGCCGCGTCTTGATGGAATTAAGGGACAAGCATTTGTAGAAGTTTATAAACTCAGTATCAAATCAATGTAATCCAGCAAATGTCCCGTGATCAAGAAATGACCGCGTACGTGTTCCTTCGCCTGCCGGCCCAATTCCTGTGCCAGACTTTTATCATCAAGCAGTACGCAAATCTTCTCCGCAAAGCCGTCATAATCCTGGGGTTCGAGCAGATAGCCGGTAACGCCATCTACCATCTGGGTCGGTATCCCTCCAACATTTGAAGCCACCACCGGGGTTCCCTTCCACATCGCCTCGGTGATGACAAGCCCAAACCCCTCGCGCGTCGACTTCTGGATTACGACGTCCGAGATGCGCTGCATAACATTCACCAGGATCGGATCATCCCCGCGTACAAAAAGCACTTCCCCTCGATCGAGGAAATCCTTGGCAACTTCCGTCATTTTGGCCAGGATCTTTACCCCCTCCGGATCGTCGCTGGCCATGTTGTATACAAAGATCAAACGGCAATCGCTCTGTTCTTTGACGCGCTCAAAAACCTTCAATACACCTTCCGGGTCCTTCCAGGGATCGAAGCGCGAGACCTGGGTGATGATCGGCTTGTCGGTTGGAATCTGATACTTGGTTAGATAATCCTCGATCACCTGGTCGGGGAGGTCCATGTTCTTTGGAGAGAGCGGATCGATGGACGGGGAGATGATATCCTGCCGAATCTCAAGACCGGGGACCTTGTAAATCTCAGAGGAAACGATCATGCGGTCGTATTCGATAATGTAGGGTTCCATGAAAGCCCAGGCTTGAGGGTTCGGTTTCGTAATGTCAATATGGCAGCGCCAGACCCAAGGAGAGGTGTGCGCTATGTGACGAACCAACGCGCATGGCTGTGGATCATGGATGATGACATAGTCATGATCGAGAAAAGCAAAGCGAGCGAATTTCTCGTTAATGAACTTGTAGAGATCCAGTTCCTCCTTTGAAAAAGACAGTTCCTGCCCTTGAAGCGCGTTGTGGAATTTCTTCGTAACTTCGAAGAAATCGGGGATTCCATGCAGGACACGCCAATCCGTGCGGATGCCCAGATCGTTCATCAACAATACGAAACTATCCAAAATCTCCGCAACTCCGCCACCATAATTGGTTGCGTTCACATGAGCAGCCGTGGCGCCTTGAATCGCTTTCGCCTTTTCCTGGATTTCTTCCAAGACTGCATTGTCGGCGATCCCACGATAATCTTCGAGCTGCTTGATTCGTCTATTCATGGATGAGTACCCTCGGGTCGATTTATTATTTGCTGCTTCGCCGGCGCCTCGGCGCATTGTCGTTCTGACGAGTAATTTCGATCATTTTAGATTTGATTCGGCAGCCGGTGTGTGAATTGAGCATCCGCCCTTGTCCCTTTAGCGGTCGTTTTCAAGATTATCGGCGCCGCATTCGTCCACTTGACATTAGCGGCTTATTCTATCACCAATAGCCCCTCCGTTGTGTGCGCAATCAACAAATATTTCCCCGTTGTTGGAGCTCCTCGGATAATCAAGTATCCACTGCGGATCTTCAACGCCCGCGGGAGATTAGAGCGGGTATCAGCCAAACACCTCCAGCGCACCCACCAGCGCCTGGATATTGAACAGCAGATACAAGCCGCTTGCGAAGTTGCTAACCGGCAAGCTAAGATCCTGGTTGACTCCGAAGTCAATGAAGACTTCTATAACAGAGGAAGAAAATACTATGGCGACAATCCACATCCGCAACCTGGAAATTGTTACCCTGAACGACGATGGTACCCTGCTCCACGCTGCCGACTTGGTCGTACAGGATGGTCGCATCACACACCTCGGCAGCGCCCCCGTAGATCTACAACCCGATGAGGTCATCGACGGTGGGGGGAAAGTGGCAATGCCCGGATTAATTAACAGCCACTGCCACAGCCCAATGACCTTCGAGCGCGGCTGGGCAGAAGACCTGCCCTTTGACCGCTGGCTGAACGAAAAGATCTGGGTTGGGGAGAGCGCACTCACCTCCGACGATGTGTACTGGGGCGCAGCACTCGCCGCCTGCGAAATGATCCGCTCCGGCACAGTTGCCTATAACGATAAGTATTTCTACATGGACCGCGTCGCTGAAGTGGTCGACGCGAGCGGCATGAAAGCTGCTCTGACGTGGACTGTCTTCGGCATCGGCGAGGGGACCGAGATAGGACGGGATTTAGAAGGAACAGTGGAGTGGATCAAGGAAACGCATGAGACAAGTGAGGGGCGCATCCGGACATACCTGGGACCCCACTCACCATACATCTGTCCCCCTGAGTTTCTTTCCCGCATTGTTGAATACGCCCACGAACTCGGGCAGGGCATCCACCTGCACTTAGCCGAATCGGAGGGCCAGGTCAAGCAATCGCTCGAGCGCTATGGCCTAAGACCGGTTCAGCATGTAGACAGCCTGGGTGTCTTCGATGTCCCTGGCGGATGCGTCGCCGCGCATTGCCTGGATATCGATGAGGCGGATACTAACATCCTGGTCGAGAAGGGGGTCCACGTGCCACACTGCCCGATCACATACATGAAGCTGGCCATGCCCTTCCCTGCGCTGGAGGCGCGCCTTAACGCGGGCGTCAATGTATGCCTGGGTACCGACGGCCCCGCCTCGAATGCCGATATGGATATGTTCGCAACCCTACGCCAAACGGCGCTTATCCATAAATACCTGTCGCTCAACCCCGAGATGATCCCCGGTGACACGGCTCTAAGGATGGCGACACAGAATAGCGCCCGAGCGCTCGGCTTTGATGACCTGGGAGTCCTGGAAATCGGCGCTCCCGCGGACCTTATCCTGGTGAACATCGACGCGCCCCATATGCGTCCAACCCACAGTCTGATAGCGAACCTGGTGCACTCGGCAAAAGGAGCCGACGTGACCGATGTGATGGTAGATGGACACTGGCTGATGCGCGCCCGGGAGCTAAAAACACTCGACGAGGAACGCATCCTCTATGAGGCCGAACAGCATGCGCAGGCGATGGTGCAGCGCGGGATGTCTCAGGTACGCGAATATAAGGGATAAGGCAGGCTGACCATAGCCTATGCCTAATCTCTGTCGGCATGGTGATTTGGCTTTCGAGCCGTGACCTTCGCACTGAAGACCGCCTGGCGAATGGATTCGCCGCTCTGATCCTGAGCATCACCCAGGTTAATATCCTTCGTTTCCCCGCCTTCTAAAACCAACGTCAAACGACGCGATTCATCATCTGCAATCGTGATCTCGCCCATGTCAAGCTGGTCTATGGCAGCCTCAATCAGCGATTCATCCAGGTAAACCGGTGTGAGCTCCACGTCGACGAAACCAGCGGCCTCGATGGCGGAGATATAATCGCTTACTTCGAGTGCCCCGCCAATGCAGCCAGCCCATGCGCTTAAGCTGCTCTTGATTTCGTCCGGAAGTGGACCATCGGTGACGATATCGCTCACAGCCAGTCGTCCTCCCGGGCGCAATGCGCGGAATGCTTCACGGAACACCTGCGGCTTATCTGGACTTAGATTGATGACGCAATTTGAGATCACCACGTCCACGGTCTCGTTAGCCACCGGAAGGTGTTCGATCTCTCCCAGCCGGAACTCGACATTCTCCGCGCCCAGGTTGTCCTTATTGGCTCGTGCTTTCTCGATCATTTCGGAGGTCATATCGATGCCGATAACGCGGCCACTTTCGCCCACCCGCTTCCCTGCCAGAAAGCAGTCGATTCCACCTCCCGCGCCGAGGTCCAACACAGTCTGACCTGGCTCGAGCGAAGCAAGCGTCACCGGATCGCCGCATCCCAGAGAAAGACCGGTCACTTCTTCGGGCAATGACTCCACGTCCGGGTTTTCGTAGATCTTCGATACGAGTTCAATGTCATTAACGCCCGTCGACGGGGAACATCCACAACTGCCCTCATCGGGTCCGCAGCACCCGGCCCCACCTGCTGCCTCAAACTCAGCGGCAATACTGCCGTAGTGATCGCGCACTTGAGTGCGAATGTCCAGGTTATTGCCCGTACCTTTATTCTCAGTCATTATCACAACTCCTTCAATAGATATATTTACATACTTCGATATATGTGCTCAAAAAAACAGCCGGGATTAGCTCAATCCAAAATTTCGATGGGATGTTCGGGCGCGAAATTTTCAGCCACCTGACAGCATCCCTCCGCCATTCGTTCCTGATTAAGCGTGTACAACACCTGCTTGCCGCGCCGCTCCGATCGTACCAGCCCGGCGGCCTTGAGGATTTTCAAGTGATGCGAGACAGTGGGTTGAGCGACATTTATCTTAGCGACGATGTCATTGACGCTCAGAAGCTCACAGCAGCAGATCGCCATAACTTTCTGGCGAGTCTCGTCCGCAAGCGCTTTGGCAAATTCAACCGTGTCAACAGATCTGGGCTTCATATTGATGTCCGTCTATAAGACATTATATCGACCTTCTTCTATATGTCAAGAGGAAATCCCGTTCAAGACAATCGAGGCATGGAACCGTTGGGTCGTGATGGATTAAACCATCATCTGGTAATCGCTATGCCGGGAAGGGGAGCTTTTGTTTATAATCGAGCGACTTGCTTATTAATGGAACAGTCGAAGGCCTAGTTCAACCCCGCCTCGTCTGTCTCTGGATTGAGCTCCTGCATCTTGCCCGACCCTAGGAATATGACACGCTCAGCGATGTTCGTGGAGCGGTCGGCGATGCGTTCAAGATTATGGCCGGCAAAGAGCAAGTACAGCGCCCCTGTGGTCATCTGCGGCTGCTTCGCTATAAACTCCATTAGCCCGCGGAACAGTTTTGTGTAGATTGTATCGATCTCATCGTCCATCCCTGCGACCCGATGAGCCATTGCCGCGTCGTTTTGCCCATACGCGTTAAGCGCCTGTTGAAGCATCTCGCTAGCCTTTTCAAACATCGCCGAGAGCCCGGGTGGTATTTCAATCTGTTCTTCCACTTCCATGCGCAGCACAATCGTTGTGATCCCGGCGGCGTGATCGCCCATACGCTCGAGATCGCCGACTATATTCATCGCCGCGACGACAGCACGCAGGTCACTCGCCGCGGGCTGCTGTGTGGCAATAAGCGAGAGGCTTTCCTCCTCGATATCGAAGCGCTTTTCGTTTATGGCAGCGTCATTGGCAACGACTTCCTGCGCCATCACAGCATCTCGATTCAGCAGCGATTCCATCGCTCGGGCAATGGCTTCGCTGGTCATCTCGCCCATTTGAAGGACATCATCCTTGAGTGTCGCCAGTTCTCGGTCGAGTGCGGCACGTGCTGGTAATTCGCTCGGCGGCTTGCTCATCGCATCATCCCTCATCTTTCGCTTCAAATCGGAACCAACTGGTTCTTCTCATATTTTCCAACGCGCCCTCCAAATCGGATTGAACCCCGCAATGATACCGCCTATTCTTAAGCTTTTGCTACCTGAATTGTAATTCATACAACACGAGACTATTCCTTAGTTCCCTCAAGTGACCGCGGCTCGGGATAAAGCCGCTGCGGAGCGTCAGGATAGTAGTGATAAGCTCGACGATCCGGGAACAGCCTGATGATTTCTTCATCAGCTTCCAGACCATAGCTGCTGCAGATCTTTAAATCACTTTCTCTAAAAGGTTCCGTCAATGGAAGCAAGCGAGCGTACTCGAACCATTTCCGTGTGTGGACGATGATCAAGGCATCATCGTCCGCGATCTCTGCTAAGGTGTCCATGGGCTCGCGTGTGATCTGGTAGAGGCCTCGCATCCCCCAAACCCTAGCAGGTATATAGAAGATGATATTCAACGCGACTAGTAAGCCAGCCAAAGCAAACACCGCTAGCCGCCGCCAGCGCACCTGGCCGCCCCATTTTCCCAGCCAGCCGCCCAACCAGGCTGCTCCAGCCGCACTGCAAATGGCCAACGATGGCAACCCCTCGAAATAATAGCGCGGGCCATATAGCCAGGACGCAGGCCAATACATTCCGTAGGCAATGACCAGACTCACGAAAACAGCGAGCACAAGCTTGCCATTCCGCTTGGGGCATAACACAACCAATCCAAAAGGGATGAACAGCCAGGAAAGATAGGGCCAACCGAAGAAGTCGTGAAGTCCGGCGCTCAGATTGAAATGCGTGTTCTGCAGCGCCCAATATAGGTTGTGTCCGCTCTCGGTTACACCGATATCCGGCCCAAAACCCAGGCGATCATACGGCCACCACAACGTATAGAGATTGCGAAAGGAGCTTCCGCCGAGCGCCCACTGCCAGATCAAGAGCAGGCTGGTGACACCGAGGGTCACCAGCGCAAGAAGCAGCAGCTTCTTTTTCTCCCCGGGCACCCCTCTCGCCAGCAGATAAGCTCCGTGCAGAGCAAATGGGATTGCGACCGCGGCCGCCGTCAATGGGCGCGTGAGCGCCAGTAAACCCAAAGAGGTCCCGCCGGTGATGAGAACTAATTTATCTGGAGCCCGCTGTTCTCTCGACATTATGCCTAACGGAAAACTATCCAGCCAGGCTAATTGAAAAACAAGCGCGAGATACAGGCTCAGTGTATGCGACAAGAGCGAGCCAGAAAGCATGAGAAACATTGGCGAGCTCAGGGTCAGGAGCTCCGCCAGCAGCCCAACACCACGCCCTAGAAGCTTTGTCCCTAACCGGTAGATTAACCACAGCGATAAACCCGCCAATAGCGAATTTACAAACCAGGGATTATTGATTCGCGCCCCAATCGACAGCGCCGCCGGCCAGCCCGGCGGGTATTTCCCAAAACGCTGCCCCTCATGATCTATGACGAATGGGACGAGAAACGCCCGGGGGTTTTCCGGAGATGGTTGTGAGATCTGACCCTCCGCCATCACCTCCGCTTGCCACAGGTAGGCGAACTCGTCCTCGAGATGGGGGATGCGCTCGAATACATCATCAGATACCCTGGCGGCAATATTCAATCCACTCAGGGCGAGCAGCAGTGCAAGAACGTCCAGAAAACGTTCCTTTGTCACACACCCTCCAGCCGTCGATCTGCGTCGAGGGACCGCAAAATTCCTAGAGCGTCATCGTGCAAGCATCCATTCGAAGCGAGCACACCAATATTTTCAATCAAACCGCGCCCGTGAGAGAAATCGAGTGGAGTTCCACGCAGGTCTGTCACTTTCCCGCCCGCCTCCTCGACAATGATCGAGCCCGCAGCTTGATCCCAGATCTTCTCCACATAGCCCGGCTGCTCCGGTGAGAGCAGGCGGAAGAGCAAATCACCCTTGCCCGCAGCCATGAGCGCATATTTCGCCTGGCTATCCATGAGTACCGGCCGATGAGCGGTGTGCAGACGATCGATGATCTGTTCCAGTTTCCCTGAGTCGGTATGGCCGGACTCAAATGAACGAAGCACCCGCGCCTGCCCGGGATCACTTATCATCGAGACCGATAGCTTCCCCAATGACTCCCCATCCATCGAGAGTGCCCAGCAGCCCTGGCTCCGAACCGCGACGACGACCACCCCCTCGCCGCCAATCTCGGGTTCGATCTTGCGATTCAGATTCGGGCAGCCCAGCGCGCCGACAACAACCTGTCCCCCATCGATCAGCGCCAGCGCAGTCACATATTGATCGCCGCGCAAAAAACCTTTCGTGCCGTCGATCGGATCAAGGGTCCAGAACCGACCTGTCGTCTTCCCGCCCCCATGATCGATCCATAGACAGACATCGTCCGGCACTGCTCCTTCGTGAATACGAGCAACATACGCCGTCACAGCATCAAGCATCTTTGCGCCTTCAAGCGCTCGCAGTGTTTGACTGGCCTCCTCCGCAATCAGCGGATCCTGCGGATATGTATCCTTTAAAAGGCGGGCGACTATGGCTTGGCTGGCGAAGTCTGCCACCGTTACCGGCGATCGATCCGATTTCTCTAACGTCCCAGTGACCATCTCACCCTGAATCTCGCGGCAGAGCTTTGCCGCCATGCTCACCACCCCGGCGGCGAAATTCGCTTCCTCACCATAGATCTTGCCCGCAAATAAATCTTGCATAACATCACCTCTATTATTCCATCCCGAAAGACTTCGCTGCGGCTCGTATGCGACGCTCCAGGCACGCCTGCACTCCACCCCAGATATACACTAATTCCGCTACTGTACAATTCTACGCCAGATAATTTTCAGAGATTCTCCCTTGTGCATTTATTTGTGCTGGTTGCTACTTATGGACGTTTCTTCGTTAATTACACCGGCTCTAACAACAAGACCTTTATCGCCGAATATCTCACCGATGTAGATCTCCTACCGGGGGAATCACGGAAACGGGAAAGCGCTCCTGCGAGTTAAGTAGCTTTTTTAAACCGTAACGGGACGAGTCGGCGCTTAGAGCCCGCACCTTAAATAAAAATAGACCGTGGTGTCTGTCATGCTTACCGGAACCCTTCGTCCGGAAATCCCGCATTTCAGCATCACGGCCTACGTTGTTACAATCCGCTCGCTCAATGCTTGTTTATCAGATCCGATCTACTCGTCCGCTTCTAAAAGCTGAAGCTGGTAGATCTCTCCCGTTTGTCTTTCCAATGTGGAGATTAAGGCGCGCAAATGATTTTGAGAACCCTTCAGTAGATTTCGGTATACCAGAAGCACATCTTCATTATCGGTCTGGGCGATGTAGTTATCCAGATCGACGATATCTACCTCTTCCACCAGGGCACCCACACGTAGTGCGGCGGCCAAGGATTGACGTCCCTCTTCCAGCAGCTGATCATACAATGCTTGCAGCTCAGGATTGGTGAAAACACCCACTGCCGTATCCGCCGCCGGATCCGTAAGACCATAACGATCCAGCAGCTCTGCTACCGCGGCCATGTGCGTTTCTTCGGCTTCAGCGATGTTCTTGAAAATCTGGATTCCCCATTGTTCATAGAGCATCAGATAGACATCCCTGGCAACCTTTTCTTCCTCGCGCATGTAGCTAAGACCAGCCGCCTCAACCTCGCTCAGATCTGTGGCTGAGATTCCGCTGAATGCATAGTCGATCGCGACCGGATCTCCATCCGTAGTGCTATCAACAATAGTTATATCTTCTTCTAACGTGGGCAAATCCACAGTGGCGGGAACTTCGGGCGTTGAAGTGCTGCACGCAGCCAATGCCACGGTGAAGACTCCGATCAAAATCAAACCTGTACGGAAAACTTTTATCTTTCTCACAATTAACCTTCCTTATATTATTGGTCATTTCACTTTCATGACTCTTTTGATACCAAATTTATATACTGAACATCCGAATATGCTGTGGCGTCTATATGAAGATTTGATGAATACGCGGCCGGGGCATGCCCGTCGCATCCACTTTTTATCGATCGCCTGAAGCACAGACCGCGTGATCTGTTTTTGTTAAAAAGTCGGAAGAGTTTCTGGGTTTTCTCTTATAAAGATGAATTATCTGCCGCCGGAGTATGTTCAAGCATTTAAACAAACACCGGAAGAGCGTGGAGCTGAATCAATTTGGATAGTCTTGAATACCTATTTGCGTAACCTGGTCCAGAATCGGGGCAAATACCGAGGGGTCCTGTTTAAATAGTCCGCTGCACCGGGCAAGCGCATCTTCAATTCCCATTCTTCGAGCTCAAAGAGCAGCGGCGAGATGATTATCCAAGCCAGCAGCCATACCCAATTCGCCTGGTTGTTCGCCAGAAGTGCGAGGCCAAAGGCGATTATTCCAATTCCAACGCCCATCGGACGGCGCAGGTAGGCATAGGGACTTGCCGTAATTAACCGTGCCCTGGGCCAAGCGTAGATGGTTTGTCGCGCCAGCGCGATCACCGACCAGACTAGAAGAGCCCCGCCAGCCACCACAACCAATATGCCGATCACCTGCAAAACTTCCGGGGGAGGCGTATGCTGGGTAGTCGGCACAGTTACCGCCCAAATAAACGACCAAACAAGACCGGCTGCGGACAGGACCGAAAGTATCCCCGCTAGCCCCCAAAGCCATATCCCGACCGAGGGTGCCATCCGCCGAACGAGGGTGGCGCTGAACTCGGCCAGAGCGGCGGCGAGGAGTGCAAGCACGAATGGGTATGATGAAATAAATTCAACCATAGAGTTCTCCGTTAACGTAAAAGCAAATACGCTATCACCGCCAGCAAACCTAAACCCAGCGCTGCCGAAATACTTAACCCCACACTTAACACCCACATAGCCAGTGTCGAACGCAACGGAGATTTTGTAACAACGCCGTCAACCACGCTCTGTGGGCGTGTGGCAATTGCTGCGAAACGGGGGCGCAGGAGGAAAATCGCGGCCAGAACAACCACAATGAAAGAAGTCGGAGGGACGAAAAGCAGGCCCGCCCGCACAAGGCTTTCCAGCGGAAGACGGCTGATCACGCGCGCAAACCGTTCTGGTTGAAATTGATAGACACCCAATGCCGCCAGAGATCCCAGCAACGCGGGAATTGCCGCGTACAGCACAATGCGGACCGCATAGTCTATCAAGCGTCTGGGCTCTTGCATCTCCTGCGCGAACCGCGCTCCAGCACCCTCGACCTTGTCGCGTTCTACGTCTTCCTTCCTGCCTTCCAGTGATAATAGAAGCAGCACTGCGATGAGAGCGAATGCAAAAAACATCCAGGGCAGGAACGGGGTAACAGCGCGCAAGTATGTCTCGCCCGGGAACGGTTCAATCAGACGATCAAAACGAGATGGCGAGACGAAGGAAAGCGCCCACACAGAGAGGGAGAACATAAACGCAGGGAGAGCGGCGATCAATATCAGTTTCCCCGCCGTCCTTGCGACTGGCAGGCCGCGCTTTTGAGGCCGGGTCCTCACAGCCTGAGTTTCGATCTCGGAGCGCGGTTTCTCCACCGCGTAGAGAACGGCCAGGACCACAATCGCAAACAGCGTCGCCGGCGCGAAGACAAGCGCTGTCTGGATGAACGATTCGCCGGGGAGACGCGCGATCAAGCTCCCGAAGCGCCCGGGAGCCAAGTAAAACAACACCAGAGTCGCAACGGAGAGCAGCAGCATCGGCACTGCCGGGAAGAGAACTAACGCCGCCACCACGCGGGTATAAGGCCATGGCTGGCCTTGACCATACATCCGGTGTTTGCTGTCTGCAGGAGAATTATGATCCATCGCTGCACCTCAAGATCGCACAACCGGCGAAAATCATCGCTCTGCCTGAGAGATTCCATGCCCCAGGCGATAATACCGCGCCGAGTCTAACAGGGAATGCCGGAGGGGTCTACACGACCTCCCATTTGACAATAGAACATATGTTCTTTATAATCGAATTATCAGCGGCGTCCCCGCTGTCTATTCTGCAGCGCAAGGGAGTCTATCGTGTGGTTCGAGCGTAGATCCCGATCTTCCCGTCGGGAACGCAACTACGAAGAACAATCCTCAGCACCACCCCGCCAAGGTGGTGTTTTCGGCTCCCTCCGGCGACCCGCCAGGCGGTCTCTCAAAAAAACAGCATTCCCTTCGCTGCGCCTGACAGTTGAGGTTAACGCTGAGCTTTCTACCCGCCTGCGCCGCGCCGCGCGCGCCCGCGCCCGCTCGCCGGAGATGCTGGTTAACGACATCCTGGAGCGCGGTCTGGAGCAGGAGACGCTGCGGGTACACGCAGAGCATGCCCTGGCCTCGCTCACCCCGCGCGAGCAGGAGGTGACCTGGCTTGCTGCCCGCGGGCAAACCAATCGCCAGATCGCTAACACATTGGTGATCTCCTCCGAGACCGTCAAGTCGCACATCCACAACGTGCTCATAAAATTCGGCTTGCGCAGCAAATCCGACCTGCGCCTGCTTTTGCTCGATCTGGGCATACGCTGGTGGCAGGACGACACAACATAAAACGACCTCGCTCTGGTGATCCTGCAGAGCTTTCGGGACGCGCCAGCCGACGGCGCATCGACGACGAACACGCTCAGCACTCGCCGAAAAAACCGGCGCTGTATGACAGAGCAACCATCAGTGCCCCGTATATTCTTGCTGCAAACCGCATCGAAACATGCCGAAGTGGGTTTTACTAGCAAGGGACCATCGGAACAGATGAGACATTATCCCAACTCATGAAAGGAGTTTTCTTATCATGCTCATCGATCGCATCACGAAAGCCTTTATGTTCAACAAAGAAGTATATAGTGAGGTCGAGCACGACACATCGTTCACCACAACCGCCTGGGTACTCGTCGCTGCTACTGCATTCCTAAGCTCGCTCGGTTCCCAATTCGGAGCGGGGGGATTCGACAACCTGGTCACCGGGATTTTCGGCGCTCTGGCCAGCACCGTAACCGGGCTAATCGGTTTCGCGATTGGCGCCGCCCTCATCGCCTGGCTGGGCCGGACCGTCTTTCAAGCCGAAGTCACCTTTGACGAACTCGTCCGCACGCTGGGGCTCGCCTATGTGTGGCAGGCGGTCGGTGTGCTCAGTATCGTCGGGGCGTTTTCACCAGCACTCGCTTGCGTCACCATCCCAATAGGTTTGGCGGCCGCTATCGCCGGGCTCTTCTCATGGTTCATCGCCGCCAAAGAGGCACTCGACCTGGATTGGACACAGACGGTCGTGACCGTCATCCTGGGATGGGCTGCCGTACTGGCTTTTGGCTTCTTCGCCACGCTCATCTTGGGGGTGATTGGTCTGGGGGCAGCGGGATTATTTGGCGCCTTCGGTTAAAACCTACGCGTCGGAAGTTGTCACCCCGAAAAGCAGCGCGACCCTTGCTGGGTCGCGCTTTTTCCTTACTGCAGCCACCAGATCTACGTCTCGATATGCTTATCCCGGCGGCTATTCACAGATTCAACCACGGCAGATCAACTACTCGCCCCTGTCTACTCTTCCTCCTCTTCTACGAAACCAGGTTGGTCTTATTCCCTGCTTTTTACCAATCGTTTTCGTTATATCTCCCGGATAAATACCCGATGGTTCTTGTAGGCCTCGCCGCCTATGTTTTCCAAATCATGCCTCATTTGTACAGCTGACTCGGCTACCTGTGTAAGATCTGCATGTTTAAAGCCGAACTCGTGGATGGTTTTCTCCATTTCGGAGTACAGGAGGGCGTTGCCGCCGCGTCCCTGAAATTCCGGGAGGACCCCGGCGCCGTTCAACGCTGCCCATTTTGTGCGCTTCATATCGATCAGGATGTCGAGGATGCCAAACGGAAATAGCCGCCCTTTGCTCCGCTGAATAGCCGCGGATACGTCGGCAAAACCAAACAGAAAACCAACCACATCCTCGCCATGGAGAATGATTTTAATCAAGCGCGGGTCGGCAATCGTTAATATCTCGCCGACGACGTAATCAATCTCCCGTTGCGAGAGTGGATAGTACTCCCAATTGTTGATGAACGTATCGTTATAGGTCTTCCCGATGCGCGAGGCCCACTTGAAAAGCTCGCGCTTATTCCGAAAACGCTTCACAGACAACCCGCTGCGCCTTGCTGCTCGTTCCGCTATGCGATGGATGCGTTCGGGCAACCGGAATTTCGCCGCGCTCAGGTAACAGGAAACAAAATCCACTTCCTTACGGAAACCCATTTTTTCAGCAAACTCGGGGTAATACGGCGGGTTGTAATTCATCATCGTCATCGCCGGGCGGAATTCGTACCCCTCCACCAGCATCCCGTAGCCGTCCAGAGGTCCAAATCCCTTGGGTCCTACAACCTGGTTCAGCCCCCTCTCTTTCGCCCACTCAAATGCCCGTTCAAAGAGCGCTCGTGCGACTTCAAAATCCTCGATACACTCAAAGAAATAAAATTGAGCCTGCCGCTTTTCGTGGTACTGGTTGTAGGGCTTGTTCTCAATCACGGCGATCCGCCCGACATCAGCGCCGTCCATCTCGGCCATAAAAAACTCTACCTCTGAGTGCTCATGGAAGGGGTGCTTCTCCCGGTTCAGTCGGGTCTTGATATCCATAATGATCGGTGGGACCCACAGCGGATGCCCCTCGTAGAGACGATATGGCAGGCTGATGAAGCGGTTTACATCTGCTTTCGACTGTGTGTCGATACGGTCAACCTTGATCATATGCGCCTCTCACCGCGGACGATTAAGATTGTAGCACTCCAAAAAACCATCTACAATCTACATCAACTCAAATTCTGGAGAGCCACTGGTATGTTTTCCCGCTTGCTGCGTTGGGGATTCAACTTATTATGCGCCTTGTTTTCTCATCGAGAGGTCAGGGGACTCGAAAATCTCCCCTCTGGCGGCCCATATATCATGGTGTTCAATCACCTGAGTTTTTTCGATGCCCCATTTGGATACGGGCTTCTCGGAAGCGAGAAGGTAACCGGCTGGGCTGCCGAAAAGTACGAACGGCACCCCATATTTGGGCCGCTCCTGCACATGGCCGGCGGCATCTTCATCCAACGCGGCCAGGTGGACCGTCCCGCCATCGCCGCTGCCGTTCAATGGCTTCGGCATGGCGGTATTTTTGCCATGGCCCCAGAAGGGACGCGGAGTAGAAAAGGATCGCTTGCACGCGGCAAAACCGGGGCGGCTTTCCTGGCAAACGAGGCCGATGCTCCCATTGTCCCCATTGGCATCACCGGCACCGAGAAAGTCCTCCAAGCCTGGCGGCGACTGCGACGCCCGTTACTCACCATGCACATTGGCAAACCCTTCACATTACCTCCGCTCAATCCAGCAAAGCGCTCCTCCGACTTACGCCAGAACACCGACGAAATCATGTGCCGCATAGCTGTCCTGGTGCCCCCCGAATACCGCGGAGAGTACGCCGACCACCCGCGTTTGCATGCACTCCTCCAATCCGCAACATCCTGGACCCGCTCAACCGTTTAGCACCCAGTTTAAAGATATTCACAATACTTTTTACCGCCCATATCCCCGCGCGGGTGATGGAGATATCCCCCGCGCGGCTCCACCACAGGCGGGATTGCCCTCCTGATCAACAGCGATAAACTGTTAGCACGTTTGTTCTATCGGGCGACCCTCTGCCCTTCCCTGTTTGCGCCGCTGCGCTCCATGCGCGCACGACTTGTACGAACGGCAGCCAATATGCGCACTAGGTTCACCCGCGGACACACTCCTTATTCGTCCCGGTGGATCCTGGTGGGGGCACACCAACCTTGAAGAAAGGCTCAGTAATGCAGCGAGAACTGGTATCCCTTCCTTATTCCGCCCTACCGCTCCCCGCCGCCGATCCGGCCATATTGGAGGCGCTGCTCCGGCCGCGTCTTTCCCTGTTTTGGGGTGCGCACACGCCCACACGTGCCCTCCTTGCCTGCATCACAGTCCTGGCTGCCCGCGGCCATCACGTGTGCGTCTTCGACGGCGGCAATCGCTTCGACGGTTATTTCGTCGCCCAGCTGGCACGACGCCTTAGCTCCGATCCGCGCGCCACATTGGAGCACATCCGCCTCTCACGTGCCTTCACCTGTTTCCAGTTGGCGGAGTTGGTGAAGACGGCGCCAACCGGACTGGGTGCGCAGGAAAGCAACACCATTTCCGACGCGGATGCGGGCGCGCCCGACCAATCCGTGTTGTTTGTGCTCGACATGCTTACCACCTTCTATGACGAGAGTGTGCCCCTGCGCGACGCGGAGCGTCTGCTGACAAACACGATCGCACATCTAAAGCGGCTGGCTTCTGCCGGGCCAGTGATCATCGGGGCTCGCGAGCCGCGCGTCCTTGTCAAAGAACGTTGGTCTCTGCTCGACCGGCTCCAGGTTACCGCCGATGCCGCCTGGTTGCTGCAATCCCCCGCGAACCCTGTTCAAGAGCAATTGAGGTTGTTTTAGAGGCGGCATCGATAAATCAGAAGTGCCCGAGGCGACCATGGGACGAACCCTGCCATCCATCACCCAGGCCTTTCTCCAGGAGCAGCAATCGCTGGCCCGTTTCCGCCGCGCCCTGCGCCGGGAGGACCAGCGCGCTCTCGACGACCTGCTCGGCTCTTCGCGCCAGCATCTAGCAGCCGCAGCCTACGCCTCCCACCTTCTACCTTTCGAAGTCATGCTTCTGGCCATGCTCGTCGAGCAGCACAAACAGGTACTACGCCTGCAGCAGGAGATCGAGGTCCTCCAATCGACGCTGGGCGACATCCCCTCCGATGAGGGTGACAGAGAAAGAGAACAAGAGGAGTGAGCCCTCTCTTCGGCTGGTTGTTCGACGTCTACGCTTCCGGTGACGGGATGACGGTTTGGGTGATCGACCCTGACGGCCAGAGCCACCACCTGCACGACACGTTCACCCCGACCTTCTACGCCCACGGACCGCGCGAAGAACTGCGCTCGGTGTGCCAGATGCTGCGCAATCGCGGCGCGCCCGTCACGCTGCGCCGCACTGAACGCATCGACCTTTTCCTCGACCGCCACATTGAGGTACTCGAGGTCGGCATCCGCATCCCCGACCTGCTCCCGCGCCTATTCCGCCAGGTGGCCGGCTTCCGCCCGAACCTGACCTACTACAACGCCGACATCTCACTCCCGCAGCGGTACGTCCTGCGGCGCGGGATCTTTCCGCTCGCTTACTGTTCCATCGATAGAGAGGGGCGCCGCATTCAGCGCATCGAAGCTCTCGACTCGCCCTGGGAGATCGATTACCCGCTTCCGCCGCTGCGCACAATGAACTTGCTCCTTTCAGGGGAGATGCAGAATCCGGGGCGGGGTTACCGCGGGGATTTACTGGTTGAAGTTGAAGGGAACACCTTCCATTTTCCGCGGGCGCAAAGCCGCCGCCTGGTGCTCGGCATACGCCACCTGCTCGAGCACTACGATCCCGATGTACTGATCAGCACCTACGGCGACAACTACATCCTCCCCCGCATACTCGAGCTGGCCCGCCATTACGGCATCCCTCTGCCTCTCAATCGCGATCGCGGCGAGAACGTACTGCGCAAATCAGCATCCTCTTATTTTTCCTACGGTCGGGTAGTGTTCCGCAACGAGCAACATCTGCTCTTCGGTCGCTGGCACCTCGACCGCCAAAACGCTTTCCTGGCCAACGACTACGGGGTCGACGGAATCCTCGAGATCGCTCGTCTCTCGGGCCTGCCACCACAAACCGTCGCTCGCGTCTCCACCGGCACCGGCATCAGCGCTATGCAGATCGCCACCGCGCTGCGGCGCGGCGTGCTCGTGCCATGGCAAAAGCGGCAGCCCGAGTCACTCAAAAGCGGTTTGGACCTGCTTGCAGCCGACAAAGGGGGGTTGGTCTACACGCCCATAGCGGGCCTGCACGAACACGTCGCCGAGATCGACTTCACCGCCATGTATCCGAGCATCATGGTGCACTTCAATGTCTCGCCCGAGACGGTGGGGGCAAAGTGCTGTGAGGGCGAACCGATCCCCGAACTGGGCACGCCTGTCTGCCGCCATCGCCAAGGCCTGGTACCCGAGACGCTCGAGCCGCTGCTCGAAAAACGCAGCCGCTATAAGGCGTTGATCCGCGAGTTGCCCGAGGACGACCCGCGCCTCGAGGCCTACCGTCGCCGCTACTCGGCTCACAAATGGCTGTTGGTGACCTGCTTTGGCTACTTGGGGTACAAGAACGCCCGCTTCGGCCGTATTGAGGCCCACGAAGCGGTCAATGCCTATGGTCGCGAGGTGCTGCTGCGCACAAAGGAGATCGTCGAGGCGCGCGGCTTCCGTGTGCTGCATCTCTATGTCGACGGACTCTGGATCCACAAGCCGGGGGCGCGCGGCAGGCCAGACTACGATGCCCTTTTGAACGAGATCCGTGCCGAGACCGGTCTGCATATCGGGCTTGAGGGGGTGTATCGTTGGTTGGCATTCCTGCCATCACGGACCGAACCGCGCGTGGCGGTCGCCAACCGATATTTCGGCGCCTTCGAAGATGGTTCACTCAAGGTGCGCGGGATCGAGGCCCGGCGCCGCGACACACCCCGCTACATCAAAGAGACCCAACTCGGGATGCTGGAAATCCTCTCGCGGGGGCGCGATGCAGCCGGCTTCTGCGCCGCGCTGCCCGAAGCTATCGCGTTTGCCCGGCAACGCCTGCTGTCCCTGCGCGCCGGCGTGGTCCAGGCCGACGAGTTGGTGATCACCCACCGGCTCTCGCGCCGGCCCGAGGAGTACACCGTACGCACCGCTGCGGCGAGCGTGGCCCACCAACTCGCCGCGACCGGAGTTGAGCCACACCCGGGAGAACGCATGAACTTCCTGCTGGTTCCTGGCCCGGAGAAAGCCCGCGCCTGGGAGTTGCTCGAAGGGCAGGTGCCCTATGACAGCGATGCTTACAGCAAGTTGATGTTGCGCGCCGTCGAAAGCATCCTGGCACCCGTAGGCGCAGATCGATCGACTATCGAAATGTGGCTGCTGGGGAACGCCGGCTACTGGGGCCCACCCGGCGCGCTTCCGCCGCCTGGCGTCGACATCGGAACCCCCCTTCTGGCGCGCGGCCGGGTCCCCTCACAGGTTGGAATCCGCGCCCCCTCGGCACTAGACAGGCAATGGAGCGGCTGTGTCTTTCGCCGCGATGCGTTCCTTCCTGTGGCATGACCATGCCCTATCGTGTCCGGCCTTACACCATCGACACGTAATTTGAGCTTGTCCGGAGTTAACTACTTCAATAGATGATCCCCACCCCATCTTCATGTATCGCCAATAAACTGGTGCGGGATAGCGCCGGATTCGAAGAATTCTCCGCCTTTTATTTGAGTGTGAGGGGATAAACTGTGCGCTTTAACCTTATCAAGACGGTTCTTTCGGGTAAGATATGGATCTGGCACCCAGGCCAATCAAGCGAAATAGTATTGGCGAACCCAACAGATGCCCGTATCTAAACGGGCACGAAACCGTCATATAGGTGAGTGATGGCGTCTAACGAAGTGCAGTTGCTGGAAGGCGCGCGCCGGCTTGACGAGAGCGCCTTAGCAGAGATCTACGACTCTCTCAGCCCCGAGCTATATTACTACGCCTGCCGCCTCGTCGGGGACACAGAAACCGCCGAGGATGTTGTCAGCGAAACTTTCTTCCGCTTCTTACGCGCCCTGGGCGCCGGTGGAGGCCCTGAGGATCACCTCAGAGCTTACCTTTACCGGATCGTCCACAACCTTGCGGTAGACCACCACCGCCGCCAAACCGAACCTTTAGAGAACCAGGAACCGGATATGCAGCGATCATCTTCGGCAGAAAACCCCGACGATGCCGTCGAGCTTAGCCTCGCGCAGGCGCAGGCTCGCGAGGTGCTCTGGCGATTGACGCACGAGCAGCGCCAAGTGATTATGCTGAAATTCTTCCAGGGATTGAGTAACGAAGAGATCGCCGCAGTGCTCGAGAAACCGGTGGGGGCAGTGAAATCACTACAACACCGAGGGCTCAAGTCTATGCGCAGAATCCTGGAGAATGATTTTGCTTTTACGGAGGGCTCACCATGAGCAAGATAGAGGACCGTGTAGATCAAGCAGTATCCAACTATCGCACCGGTAAGCCGATCAAAGATCCTGATTTGCAATCCTTATTAGAGACGATGGACATATTAAAACCGTTAGAAGACGTCCCCACCCCGGATCTCGTACGCACTCAGCAAGTACGCCAGACGTTTCTGAAACGGGCAAAAGAGACGCTACCCGTATCTCAACCCGGACTTAAACGTCATAAAGGGTGGAAAAACATCTTTAAAAAGGAGCGTTCACCTATGTTCACTTTTGCCCGTATCTTGATCGTGCTCGCAATCGCGTTCGGCGGCACAACCGCAACCGCATTCGCCGCACAAGACAGCCTGCCTTCCGAAGCGCTGTATCCAATCAAGACGCTTATGGAAGAGGTTCGACTGGCATTAACGTCCGACCCCGAAGCGGAAGTTGAATTGCTGCTGCAATTTTCTGATGAACGCATGGAAGAGATTGCAACCCTGATCGAAAAAGGCCTTCCTGTGCCAGACGCTGTGGCAACCCAACTCCAGACTCAGCTCAATTTGGCGCTGAAGACATGTGCTCAACTGGACGATGCCGCACTACTTCCGCTCATGGAGCAAATTCAGACGCGCTCCCATGAACAACTCAAAGTCCTAGAGAAGCTTGGGGAAGGTTCCGATAATCAGTCCGATAACGTCCTGCAGTTGGCAACACAGGCCATGAACAACGTCCGTGTTACTGCCAAGGATGCCCTAGAGGACCCCATAACTTTCCGGCTTCATCAAGGCACAAATCGGGACCCGGATGCGCCCGAACAGCCTGATAACACCCCGCTTTTCAACAACGGCGAGTCTCAAGGTCAAGGGAAAAAGGGCGGAGGCCAAGGCCAAATGGGTCCTGCTGACGATCCGGAATCCGTTACTCCTTAGGGACTATATTAAGCAATTCCTGCGCAACTAGCGCATAACAAATTACAACCGTTGGCCTAAACCGGATGGTTCCTGATAGGCCAACGGTTTCGTCTGTTTACATAAAGAAGAAAGCGATATCCTCTCGGATCGCGTGGGCCTAATAATCGGTTGTTTTGCGACGATCATTCATGCCCGGTCTGTTGACGAACCGCCTTCTGTCATGGTATCATCCGGCGGCCTTGAGACCGCTCTAATGTATTCTGGGCGGCTTATCTGTTATTCTCGGAGGAACACAAGATCAGCGCATCAGAATTTAGAATAAACAATCAAATTCGGGCTAAAAACGTGCGCCTTATCGGCCCCGATGGCATTAACGTCGGTGTGGTGCCGATTGAGGAGGCATTTGAAATCGCCAGGACCGCAGATCTCGACCTGGTCGAAATTGCCCCCAATGCCGACCCGCCCGTATGTCGGGTGCTCGACTTCGGCAAGTTCCTCTACGAGAAATCGAAGAAGGACCGTGAGGCAAGAAAGGCGCAAACCAAAGTTGAGATCAAAGAAGTACGGCTTCGCCCAAAAACCTCCGGGCATCATCGGTCCTTTAAAGTTCGAGATGCAAGGCGTTGGCTGACGGAAGGAAAGAAAGTCCGAGTGCGTATCCGCTTCCGTGGGCGTGAAATTACATTTCCCGAGATCGCACTCGAGGATCTACAGAGCATTGCAGATGAACTCTCCGACGTCGGTATAATTGAGCAATCTCCGACGATGGAAGGACGCACGATGCTCATGACGATTGCGCCGGGTAAACCAAAGCAGTAGCCAATTTAGACCAACAAGTTCGTGTCGATGTCCCCGTGGGCAGCGGTACCGTCCGCGGGGTTTGCACCTCCGGGCTGGTCGAACAAGAACGAGATTGTCATTCTTAGAGGAGTAGGATTGTGGCTCGTAAAGCCAAGACGAAGGGAAAATTTAAGCTCAAGACGCATAAGGCAACCGCCAAGCGCTTCCGCTTAACGGGTTCTGGGAAGCTGGTGCGCACCAAGGGAAACAAGAGTCACCTGCGCAGAAAGAAATCCGCCCGTTCCAAACGGATGTTCACCAAAATGCTTCCTGTAGAAGCGAAAGGCATCGCCAAGCGCGTTAACCGCTTAGCTCCCTACCTGAAGAAGTATAAATCGAACCCGAACGCCCGTACGGGGAGCTCTTCCAAGTAGCCCCCCATTGTTGTGGCTGTTGAGTGCACACAACAGGTGTCTTAGAGACATCGGCGCTCAGGGGTCCACAGGAGAGTGAAACGTGCCACGAGTTAAAGGCGGTACCATCACACGCCGTCGCCACAAAAAAGTATTAAAACTTACCAAGGGAATGTACGGCTCTCGCAGCACCTTATACCGCCGTGCTAACGAGGCGATGCTTAAGAGCCTTTGGTATGCATATCGAGATCGTCGCACTCGCAAACGCGATCTGCGTCGGCTTTGGATTGCCCGTATCAACGCCGCCGCGCGTCTCAACGGAACCACCTATAGTCGTTTGATCTTCGACTTGAAGCAATCGGGGATTGGTTTGAACCGGAAGATCCTCGCCGATCTTGCGGTTCGGGATCCAAAAGCTTTTACCGAGATCGTGAAGACCGCAACCCAACAGTAGCAACGAACTCCAATCTCATTGACAAAAGGGATGCTTCTGCGTCCCTTTTTCTTTAATTGTCCTTTGGTACCTGCTCAAACCCGTCGCGGCAATATCCTTCTGAGGAGCGAAGCGACGAAGAATCGCACCCAACGATAGTGATCTTTTGGGCATAGCCGAGATTCTTCGCCCTTTTACGGTCGCCCAGAAGAGCCCTGTGTAGATTCAGTTTTCCTTATGCTCTGCCTACCCAGTGGTCGAGGCTGGTTGCGGTGATACAATCAGCCCGGGGGGAACAACAAAGAACTACCGGGAGTGCTGGATGACGACACCGATCTTGCAGCGGGCGCTACCTCAAGGGCAAAAACTGCGCATAATCCAGGGAGACATCACCGAGTCGCAAATGGATGCAATTGTGAATGCCGCCAACGCCCAACTCAAGCATGGCGGTGGCGTTGCCGGGGCGATCGTAAGACGCGGTGGACCGCAAATTCAGATTGAGAGCGATGAATGGGTTCGCCAGTACGGGCCGGCAACTCATGAGCAACCCGCAATCACATCTGCAGGAAGCCTGCCCTGCCGTTACGTCATCCACGCCGTCGGACCCATCTGGGGCCAGGGGGAGGAGGATCAGAAGCTTTTGAATACGGTAAGCGGAGTCCTGAGGCTAGCGTCCGATTACAACCTCGCCGGCCTTGCTCTTCCGGCTATCTCCACCGGAATCTTCCACTTCCCAAAGGATCGTGCCGCCCGACTCATCGTCGACGCCATTATGGACTTCTATCACAGAAATCCCAATAGTTCGTTGAAGACGGTAGATCTTACCTTATTTGACAAGCCCAGCGTTGATATCTTCGTCACCGAATGCAAGCGACGCTGGCCGACGAATTGCGATTCGAAATGATTACATCAACATCCAATCCGCGCGTGCAATGGGTGCGAACGCTGCAAAACAAGCGGAGTGCGCGCAAGCGCGAAAGTCTCTTTATCATTGAGGGTACTCGACTAGCAAACGAGGCAGTATCCTCCCGTTCACCCGCTAAACTCGTTTTGTACACGGATGCCCTCGAGCAAGGTGACCAACGTCTGATAGATGAGTTAATTAATCTAGGAGCAGATGCCGAGGAAGTCTCTGAGCATGTTATGAAGGCCTGTTCCGACACCGAATCCCCGCAAGGGCTTCTTGCGGTTCTTCCCATTCCCTTATCTTCGCCCCCTGACAATCTAAACCTGGTGCTCGTCGCAGATCGAATTTCCGATCCAGGCAATCTCGGAACAATCTTGCGCACAGCGCATGCGGCGGGCGTCCAAGCCGTCTTCCTCAATGTTGGCACAGTCGACCCCTTCAATCCGAAAGTTGTGCGCGGCGCCATGGGAGCACACTTCCATCTTCCCCTTATCCAAAAGCAAACCTCTGAGATCGAGGAACATCTTCGCGGAATCGATGTGTGGATCGCTGAAGCCGGGCTGGGGTCTCCATACTACGATGTGGATTGGAACAAGCCTGCTGCGGTCGTAATCGGGAGCGAAGCCCACGGACCCAGTGATGAGCTTCGTTCCATCGCCAAAGGCACCACGCACATTCCCATGCAAGGTTTGGCCGAGTCGCTGAACGCCTCCGTCGCGGCTGCGGTCATCCTATTCGAAATAGCCCGAATGCGAGGAGAAGAATGAGAATTCGTGCGATCACCGCCTTCATCGATCCAGGCTGGCCCATCGAAACCGAGTTCATAGCCAAAACAGCCCAATGCCTGAAGGGCTGTCGATCTGCGCTTCAGGACGTGGGCTATGATGTCCAGACGCTGCGCATTGCCACGCCGCCACCTTCGGAAATATCAACCCCTGTTGCCCCTGCCGATCGACCAGACCTGGCTCGCCGGCTTGAAGCTGAAATATTCATTCAGGGCATCGACTATGCCGCGATAGGACCCGCCTTGCCCGATGAACCTGATGGTTTTCGTGTGCTGCCTAAGTTGTTGGATGCAACGGATACCGTCTTCTCCTCTGGAATCTATGCGGATCCAACGGTCGGGCTATCGCTCACAGCGGCGCGGGCGTGTGCTCGAGCGATCCATGAGATATCAACAATACGCGACGACGGCTTTGGGAATTTACGCTTTGCCGCACTGGTCAATGTGCCGTCAGGCGTCCCCTTCTTCCCTGCAGCATACCACCGCGGTGGACCGCCATCACTTGCGATCGCGACCGAATCGGCCGACCTCGCGGTAAGTATTATCAACGATGCGTCCTCAATCCAAATAGCGAAGAAACAACTGGTAGCGGCGATCGAGACACATGCGGCAAATCTCACCCGAGTCACCGAAGTCATCGCCCGCGACCATAACTTTCGCTTCCTTGGAGTCGATTTTTCTTTCGCCCCATATCCTGAACCACAGCGTTCGATCGGCACGGCGCTCGAGACAATAGGCGCATCCGCTTTCGGCCAAGCTGGCAGCGCAGCAGCGGCAGCTTTCCTGACCGATTGTCTTGACAGCGCCCGATTCCAGCGCGTGGGCTTCTGTGGACTCTTCCTGCCCGTTCTAGAGGATACCGTCTTGGCCTCACGCGCCAGTGAAGGGACCCTGACGATCTCCGATTTACTGCTCTACTCCACGCTTTGCGGAACCGGCCTGGATACAATCCCGCTTCCGGGAGACGCTAGCGTAGAAGCATTAACCGGGCTTCTGCTCGACCTCGGTGCAATTGGCTTGCGTCACGCAAAACCACTTACAGCGCGACTTATGCCCATTCCCAGAAAAATCGCGGGGGACGCTGTTCATTTTGATTTCCCTTACTTCGCAGACAGTCGGGTTCTGCCGCTCCCTGATTCGTCTCTCACCGGTCTTCTCGACAACGCTGAAACGCTCGACATCGGTCCTCATAAATTCGAATGATATCTGTCCAACCCATAAGCGATGTGGTCGCAACTGTGCGCAATAGAACACGATACTTGCTGACCATTCCTTGGGCGATTAGAATCGCCCTGTTGCGAACACCCTGCCCACCAGATTTGATTGGTTATCCTTGGATGCACAACTTGCCTTCGTCTTCCATCACAATCGTCTGGAGGAGGCTTAAACAGTATGTTCGTGACGAGCAAGGCAATATCATCGGGCGTGTAAACGAAAAGGGCATTTATGAAACTCAAGTGCCCTACTTCAATTGAACCACTCCGAATGTGTTCAGCCGACCATGTAACTATTAAGGTCAGATATCGCAATGGACCTGTCTGAGAATTTAAATACATCCCAGAACGAAGCGGTCACAGCCCCCCTGGGGTCGGTTTTGGTACTTGCTGGACCAGGTTCCGGGAAGACTCGTGTTCTAACCCGCCGCATAGCCCATCTCATCACCGCTATTGGGGCGGTGCCAGGATCGATCATCGCTGTCACTTTTACAAACAAGGCCGCCCGAGAGATGAGCAAGCGTGTGCAGGAGTTGCTTACACAGGACACGAAAGCCGGGGACGGACAGCCAAACCTGGGGACCTTCCACGCGCTTTGTGCACGCATCATCCGCCAGGAAGCCGATCATCTGCCGGTAACGCGCGACTATGTGATATTTGATGATGCCGATCAAATGTCCTTGGTACGGTCGGTGATCAAGGATCTGCGACAGGATCCTAAAAAGATCCGGCCGGGGCGTATTCTCAATGCAATCTCCAAAGCGAAAAATGAATTGATCGAGTTGGAAGACTACATCACTGACACGTACGCCCAAGAGATCGTGCGCCAGGTATATGAGCGATACCAGCAGGCTTTGCTGGCGAATAACGCTTTAGATTTCGATGATTTGCTTTTTTGGGTTTTTCGCCTACTACGAGATCACGATGATCTACGAAGCGCCTACCGGCGCCGTTTCCAACACCTGCTCGTTGATGAATTTCAAGATACCAATATCGCGCAATATTCGTTGCTGCGTCTATTGGCGGGGAAAAGTCCAGATCTGTTCGTCGTCGGCGATCCGGACCAATCGATATACCGCTGGCGAGGTGCCGATTACCGCAACGTGCACCGCTTCCAAGAGGACTACCCCCAAGCTCGCACGATTCTTCTTGAGCAAAACTATAGATCCACCCAGACTATTCTGGATGTCGCGACCGCGGTTATCGACCGCAACCCCGGGCGGCAGCGGAAGCTGTTATATACAGATCGGGGTCCCGGGACACCCGTCGTCCTTCACGAATCCTATAACGAAAACGATGAAGCCGATTTCGCAGTGGAGATCATCTCAACCCTGACATTTGCCGGCGAGGCGGACCCCGGAGACTGCGCCGTGATGTATCGCACCAACGCTCAATCCCGAGCCTTAGAGGAGGCTTTCCTGCGCGCCGGTCTATCCTATCGCATCGTTGGTGCACAGCGGTTCTACGGCCGCCGAGAGATCAAGGATCTGGTCGCGTACTTGCGCCTGATTCACAACCCTGTCGATCGTGTCAGCCTGTTGCGGGCGCTAAACACGCCTCCGCGCGGCATCGGCGCAAAAACCGTCGAGATCTTGCTTGAGATCTCCCGGCAGCGCGGTGTCGATCCAGTGGAGATCCTGTTCAATCTTGCCCGAGAAAAAGATCCTACCTTGATGGATACCTTCAACCCGCGCGCCCGACGCGCGCTGGTCAGCTTCGCTGATCCCTGGCTTCGTTGGATCGAGATGAAAGAAAAAAGCGGCTTGGTCGCCCTCATCGATCTCATCCTAAAGGAGATCAACTACCAGGCATACATCGATGATGGAACAGAGGAAGGTGAAACGCGCTGGGAGAACATCCAGGAACTGCGGCGGGTGGCTTATGAATTTGAAAACGTCGATCTTGCATCGTTCCTCGAAAACATCGCTCTTATCTCCGACCAGGACACATTGTCGGATGAACAGAACGCACCCACTCTGCTGACCCTGCACGCTGCAAAGGGGCTGGAATTCCCGGTTGTAATCATTATCGGGCTGGACGAGGGAGTCCTGCCTCACCAGCGCTCCTTCGATGAGCCAGAAGCCATGGCAGAGGAGAGGCGCTTGTTTTATGTTGGTATTACACGCGCAAAAGACCGCCTTTATCTCCTGCGCTCATTTCGCCGCCGCTTCGCCGGTCCTTCCACTTTGAGCGAACCCTCTCGCTTCTTGCACAATATTCCACCAAAACTCCTAGATGGTGACCTTATTGGCTCCCAGAACTGGGAACAAATTTCCTATAAACAGAAGACATCTTGGGATCTATCCCCAATAAACCTGCCCGAGCCTCGATATCAACCGGGGATGCGTGTTCAGCATAAAGTCTTCGGCGAAGGTGTCGTCCTTTCCACTCGGATCGACCACGATGATGAGGAAGTTAGCGTCGAGTTTGAGGAGATTGGAACGAAGCACCTTGACGCCTCGATGGCGCAGTTGGTAATACTGGATGGTTGAGTTTTTTCAAGATGTGGGAAACAATCTATTCAGGTCTTCTCGCTACTTTCCATATCCATTTGTAGCCTCACTGGAGATAATGAGATGAATATCTTCTTAACAGGTGGCGCGGGTTATATTGGGTCTGCCGCCGCCGCAACTTTATTACAGGATGGGCATTCAGTGACAGTTTATGACTCCCTGGTCACCGGGCATCGTGAAGCCATACCGCACGAGGCCCGATTTATCCAAGCCGACCTCGGCGACCAGGCCGCGCTTGGTGCTGCTTTAAGCGCGGAACAATTCGACGCCGTGATGCATTTCGCCGCCTTCATTGAAGCCGGCGAGAGCATGATGAACCCTGGAAAATTTTTCCATAATAATCTGGTGCTCTCGGTGGGCTTGATCGAGGCCTGTGTTCGCGCCAACGTGATGCGTTTTGTACTCTCTTCCACCGCCGCGGTATATGCCTCTAGCGACCAACCCCTCTCCGAAGAGTCGCCCCTTGGTCCATCAAACGTATATGGTCAAACCAAGCTGATGATCGAACAGACTCTCGAGTGGTATCGCCAGATACACGGCTTGCACTTTGCCGCGCTGCGCTACTTCAACGCCGCAGGCGCTCTTCCCGGTCGTGGCGAAGCGCATCAGCCCGAAAGTCATCTCATTCCACTTGTCCTGCAGGTCGCCCTTGGCCAGCGGTCCGAGATTAAAGTCTTCGGCGATGACTACCCCACACCAGATGGCACTTGCATCCGAGATTACATCCACATCGCCGATCTGATCGATGCTCACCTGCTCTGCTTAGACGCGCTCGAAGATCAAGACCGTCTTATCTACAACCTTGGGAATGGGGCTGGTTACTCCGTCCGCGAGGTCATCGAAGCATCCCGGCACGTTACAGAGGAAGAGATCTTGGCTCTTAATGCCCCCCGACGACCCGGCGATGCCCCCAGGCTCGTTGCAAGCTCTGCGAAAATCCAGAGCGAACTTGGTTGGTCGCCAAAGTACCCCGAGCTCGAGCAGATCATCGCCAGCTCCTGGGAGTGGCACAAGTCTCACCCGCAGGGGTACAAGACACAAGCTGGACAATAGCACCGGGTTCCGTCGGATCCACGCGACAGGAAGCCCTGTACCCCAAATGAACTAGATAGGATGCGCGCCTAAAGTCGATATCCATTACGACCCCGGTGACAGCTAAATACCTTATGCTCTAGATCACGGGAGTATAATCGCGAGGTGAAATCAACGAAGAAACGTGCGACCGAAGTGCGCTCTCGGCTACTGGAGACATATGGCCAGCCGGTCTGGCGCAACCGATTACCACCACTCGATGAGCTAGTCTCCACAATCCTCTCTCAAAACACAAACGACATAAATCGCGACCGCGCTTTTAACGCCCTTCGGGAGCGATTCCCTACCTGGGAGGAAGTGCGTGACGCGGATCCATCAGATGTTATTGACGCTATTCGCTCTGCGGGTCTTGCCAATCAAAAAGGACATCGCATACAGCGCGCACTTCAGCAAATTACTGAGGAACACGGTGTTCTCAATCTGGGCTTCCTAGAAGATCTACCGCTCGAAGAGGCGAAGGAATGGCTGCTTCGATTCAAGGGAGTCGGTCCAAAAACCGCGGCTATTGTGCTGCTCTTCTCACTCGGTAAACCGGCTTTCCCCGTAGACACACATATTTACTGCGTGACAGGGCGTCTGGGCTTACGTCCTGAAAACATTACTGCCGAGCAAGCACACAACCACCTTGCAGAACTCTTCGATCCGGTGATGTATTATGATATTCATCTCAACCTTATCCGTCATGGGCGCGAGATCTGCCATGCCCGTTCCCCTCAATGCGAACGCTGTTCATTGAGCGAGATCTGCCCATTTAAACAAACGCGTTCCCGGGAAATGCATGCATGAGTGATTCGCCAAAACAAACCTATCCCACCGAGAACTTGCGTAAAATCCGCATCGCACTGGAGACACTTTCTGCAAATTGCGAAGGGCCGCAGGCCGCAATCGCACACGATGCGCTTAATGATCTCGAACAGGTTGAGCAACACCAGGGGGCAGGTGAACAAGCACGTCTGGCCGCTCTCTTTAAAGTCTGTCGTGCGCTGGGGTCATCTCTCGAGATTAGCGAAGTTCTGCGCGAAACAATGGATTCAGTTATTCAACTAACAGGCGCGGAGCGTGGTTTTCTGATGCTCGCCAACCAGAAAACCGGCGAGCTCGCATTCCAGGCAGCACGCAATTTCGAACGGGAAAATCTCGATAAGGGCGAAATGGAAGTCAGCCGTTCGGTAATTCAGGACGTCGTCCGTTCCGGCGAGGGGATTTTGACCACGAACGCGCAAGACGACGATCGCTTCTCCACACGAGATTCGATAACCCGGTTTGCGCTCCGCTCCATTCTCTGCCTGCCCCTCCGAACGCACGGCGAGGTTACAGGCGTCATCTACATTGACAACAAGATCAAATCAGGCGCTTTTAATAGAGATGATCAGGAACTGCTGGAGGTTTTCGCCGTTCAAGCAGCAGTTGCGATCGAAAATGCGCGCCTTTATTCTCA
>JBARSI010000199.1:0-7937 GCA_049644665.1 Anaerolineales bacterium | reverse complement strand
GCGTTCAACCGTTCAGCAAGCGATTTGAAAGGACTTATTTCCATCTCTACCTCCTCAAGTAACGAAATGTCGTGAAGCTCGCAATCCATAAATGGACGGGGCCGCGGGGTTCAATCTTCAATCTGCGCCTGCTCGATTAATTCTGTTAGTGTAACAAAACGATAGTCGCGTGCAATAAGCGCAGGTAAAACCTTGTTCAAAGTCTCCGTAGTACGCTGACCGCGGCTGCCAATGTCATGTAAAACGATGACGGCTCCGGGTTTAGCCCGCCACAGGATATAGTTGGCTGCAAACCATGATGAGGGTACATGTGAATCAAAAGGGTGAATTGAACCCAGGGCGAGCCGATAACCATGCTCAATAAGGGTTGAGCGCATGGATTTGTTATACCAGCCAGATCCGGGTCGAAACCAGTGAACCTCCCCGAATGGGGAAAGGACATCCTGGGCGTGCAGCAATCGTTGCTCGAACTCGTCCACTGAAAGGCGGATGCTTGGTTGATCGTCGGTCAGATGGTTGCCGATCTCATGGCCTTCATCCACGATGCGCTGGACAAGGGTTTCGTTGCCGGGAATGCGATTGGATAGCAGGAAAAACGTCGCTCGAGCATTATGTTCCGCTAGAAGATCTAGAATACGAGGCGTGGTCGAAGGATCGGGTCCATCGTCGATCGTCAGGGCGAGAATGGGCTCCTGGGTCTGAACGGAGTACAGGACCTCGGGGGAGTGAGCGGAGAGTCGGTTGAGAAGCCAGGAAGGTTTCAACATCAACACACAGCCGGTTATGAGAATAGAGACGGTGACCAATCTCTTCAAGCGCAACGGAAGCTCCTAATTGTACGACCAGTTTGGTCTAGATCAAAGGTAACTACTCAGGTTTCCCATCGTAATCCTCATTCTGAGGAGCGAAGCGACGAAGAATCTCCCCCAACCATTGTGATCTTTTAATCATAGCCGAGATTCTTCGCTCCCTGCGGTCGCTCGGAATGACATGTCTAAGTAAGTACCTAATCTAATGATATTTGATGGTATCGCCGGTATCTTAATTTGTAAGCAAGAAAGGCGGTGAGAGGCTAAGTTGTGTCCTCGACAAGCATTCTTCGAAGAACTTTGCCTACGAAGGACTTGGGCAGCTCCGCGCGAAACTCGATTTCCCAGGGAACAGCATAAGGTTCTAGTCGTCTGCGGCAAAGTTCGAGGAGTTCTTCCTTCGAAAGCTTGCTGCCGGGGCGGGGGACGACGAAGGCTTTCACCCGCTGCCCACCGTCTTCTGCCTGGACGCCAACAACGGCGACTTCCAGGACTTTGCTGTTCTCGTAAAGCACCTCTTCTACATCGCGAGGGTAGATGCTAAAGTCGCCGGCCATGATCGTGTCGCGTTTTCGACTGATGATCGTGAAGAAACCATCTGTGTCCATTGCCGCGATGTCACCTGTGTGCAGCCACCCCTCTTCAATCGCTGTTTCTGGGTCAATGCCGCCTTTCTTCTCATCCCAGTAGCCTTTCATCACCTGGGGGCCTCGCACGAGAAGTTCGCCAATCTTCCCGGGAGGCAGGTCATCGCCAGAGACGAGATCGACGATTTTTGCATCCGTGTTCGGGATTGGGATGCCCATCGAGCCCGGCTTTTGAGGTCCAGTGAACGGGCTTGCGTGAGTCACAGGTGAGGCTTCAGTTAAACCATACCCCTCGACCAATCGACCTTGAGTGAGTTTCTCGAATTTCTCTTGGACCTCAATTGGCAGCGGTGCTGCCCCGCTAATGCAGGCTTTAATAGAGGATACGCCATAAGAGCGCGCATCAGGTGCTGTGTTGATGGCCATATAGATCGAAGGCACACCCGGGAAGATAGTCGGTTGATACTCTTTAATGTGGTTGAGAACCTGTTCCAATTCAAACACGGGGAGCAGGACGATCGTCGCTCCCAGGGCAATGGGAATGTTCATAGCGCTGGTCATCCCGTAACTGTGTGTCAGTGGAAGAACAGCCAGAAAGGTCTCACGACCGGTCTCAAGATCGGGGATCCAGTGGCGGGTTTGGAGTGCATTAGCGACGAGATTAGCGTGTGTCAAACACACGCCTTTAGGCTCGTCGGTTGTACCGCTCGTGAAGAGGATCGCCGCCAGATCGTCGGGTGAGACCTGCACATCAGGAGGTTCCCGGGCAGCATCCATCATCATTTGATCCATGTCGAATCCACTGCTTGATCCATCCGGTGTCTGGGACACATCGTCAATACCCCAACGGGAGAGAAGCTGCCGGTATGTCCAGCGGGAGAGCGCGTCTTTAATTGCCGTTACAATCACGTGAATGCCTAGTTTGTCTTGGACTGCCTTAACCAACTCTGTGAACTCGCGCAGAGTGACCAACGCTTTCGCTTCTGTCTGAATGAGCTGCTGCACGATGCCTACCCCTTTAGCATCTGGGTTGGGCAGGACGACAACGCCACCGATTTTCAGTGTCGCATAATAGGCGATGATCAATTGGGGCATGTTGGGCAGGACGATCATCACCCGATCACCCGGGCGCACGCCCATGCCATGAAGCGCATGTGCGAACTGGTTCACCCGCCGCTCTAGTTGAAGGTAGGTAAGTTTTTTCCCGTAGAAGACGGTCGCTGTCCGTGAGGGCAGCCAGCTGGCGGCGACTTCGAGGAATTTATGCAAAGGTTGAAGCGGGATGGGAATGGTATGGGGAGTGTGTGAGCCGTAGCTATGCAACCAGGGACGATCGGGGTGAGGGGGAGATCGGTCGAAAACCTCCCGCCAGGAGGCACGCTTGGCATCGTCTGCGGGGGCAATGAACCGCTCGATGTCGCGATTGACGGCTTTATGGCGCTCGAGCTGAACTTTGTGTTTCGATGCTCCGATGTCGATCACCTCCGCGTGGGGAATCCCCTCGATGACACGTTCATACACGGAACTGGGAAAATATCTGTCACGCTCACCGGTGATGATCAGCGTGGGTGTTTGGATAGATTTCATGAGATCCCAGCCCTGCCATTTTTGCAGATTGTTGAGCATCATCCGCTTCATCACATGGATCTCTGCATTCCACCGAGGTCGGAATCGCCAAAACGGTCGGAAAGCGGCGGTTGGAACGCGTGAGAGCAATGAAGCACCCTTCGGCAGAGGGTACTCCCCAGGGGTGGAGAGGAGGATCAGCTTTGCTAGGCGTTCGGGGTGACGGGCGGCATAAGCGATGCAGATTGAGCCGCCGAAGGAGTGGCCAATAAGAATGAATTTCTCGGGAAATGAGAGCGCCTCAGTAATTTGCTCCAGGTCTGCGACAAGCTCATCCATTGTATACAGAGTCATGGGGGCATCGCTCTGCCCATGCCCGCGCAGATCTGGCGCCACAACCCTCGTGTAGCGCATGAAGTGGTTAATCTGATATTCCCAGGTCTCGGCGACCCCGGCGTAGCCGTGGACGAATAGCAGAGTCTGTTCTGCCCCTTCAGGGCGGATGTCGACGACGCTCAGATTGGAATCCGCAAGACCGGTGATCGGAACATCGACCCGGTAGAGGTTAAGGTCAAGCTGGACAGCCATGCGTTTTAGACCACGAAGCTTGCGTTTCATTTAATCCCTCCATCCGGATCGATCAAACAGGCTATTGAATAGGACGATATGGATATTGGAGCTTGTATTGTACATAACTCATCGGGTGTGACGAGATAATAAGGGCCAATAAGATTTATTCAGAAAATCACCAATTGCGTCTTTTGAATCTTATAAGCGACCATTAAGCATCCCATAAGCACCGAAACATGGGACGAGGATGATCTGTCGCGGTTAAATAGATAAACACGCAAAGGTGGCGTTAAGCCTCGCTGGAAAACACGTGAACTACCCATCGATTACTTTGGAGGCTGACGGGCGAATGGATAGATTTAAACAAGTACATGATGAGGGATATCCAGTATTATAAGATAAGAACCTTGTCGGCATATCTCTTGCATCTTGAAGGATGCCTCGCTGCCTGGTAAGCCGACAAGGGAAGTAAAACCCCGCGTCGGCTTACCAGTTTCTATGGAAAAGCTGTGGGTATGAGAACCTGTTGGTTGGTCGCGCTGAGGCACAGTGATTTCTCACTGATTAACAACTGGAGGAAAAGACCATGGCTGAGAAAAATCCAGAATACAAAACGATCGTTCTTACACGCCGGTTGAAGACACAGGGTGTACTGGAGACGATGAGCGAACAAGTCCCAGAAGTTATGGAAGCATTTGCCGAGATCCACACCAAACTCATACAGCGTATTGAAGTGCTCGGCGAGGGCGATTGGCATGTCGTCTCGCATTCCCACAGTATTTACAACGGGATTCTGGTTGTTTCTTTTCTGGTTTCGGGTTGAACTCATCGCTGCCCGTACGTCTTTTCTTGTTGGATATTAATCCGAAGTAAGTTCCTCGAGCAGGTCGACCATTTTCCCCATCCTTGCGAAGGTCTCTTGAACGGGCCGAGGTTCTCGCAGGTTAACGCCAGCTAGCGAGAGTGCATCCAGCGGGTAGAGCGAACTACCGGTGCGTAAGAAGCTCAGGTAATCCTCAACTGCGCCATCCTTGCCGCTCAGCACACGCGCCGCAAGCGCGTGTGCGCCAGATATCCCTGTAGCGTATTGATAAACGTAATAGTCCGAATACAAATGACCGTAACTTGCCCAGATCATCCCTACACGTTGGCGATCGATATAAACCTCCTCACCGAAACCTTCTTGAAATAAGTCAGCCATGCGCTCAATGAGAAGGTCTGCGGTTAATCCCTCTCCGTTTTCGACTCGTTCATGCATTTCTAGCTCAAAACGGGCAAGCGTTGGCATGATGAAGAAATAGCGGAAGAAGTTTGCCATCGCTTCCTCGATAACGGCGATCTTGAATAAAGGATCGCTCCCGTTCTCCAGCAAGTGTTCGCGAACCATCGCCTGGTTGAAATTCGAAGCGACTTCTGCGACAAAAAGTGAATAATCGCTGTACACCATAGGCTGGGAGCGTCGTGAGAGGTAGGAGTGCATGGAATGCCCGAGCTCATGAGCCAATGTGCTCAAGCTCAAAAGGTTATTGTTGAAGCTCATCACAATGAAAGGATGGGTTCCAGCCGTCCCCCAGGAAAAGGCGCCCTGGCGTTTTCCCTGGTTGGGGTAGACGTCCACCCAGCGCTCCTCAAGACAGCCTCTCCGCATCGCTTCGACATATTGCTCACCCATAGGGGACATGCCTTCACAGATCCATTTCACCGCTTGTTCGTAGCTAACATCGGGTTTACCCGCAGAGAGAGGGGCCCAGATGTCATAAGGATGGAGCGTGTCAACGCCGAGGATCTTTCGCCTTATCGCGAAGTAGCGATGCCAGACTGGTAAATGCTCCTGGAAAGTGCCGATAAGATTGTGGAACACCTCAACAGGGATGTTGTGCTCGAAGAGTGAAGCCTCAAGCGTCGAACTATGGCCGCGAGTGCGCATAAGGAATAGATTTTGTTTGATGGACGTTTCCAGGTTAGTTGTCAGCGTGTTTTTAAAGGCAAGATGTCTGTCCAGGTAGGATTCCCAGGATGTCTGTCGGAGTGCGCGGTCGGGATTATTCAGAATCTTGTAATAATTTCCTTGTGTGATTTCTACTTCCTCGCCGTCTGCATTGACACCGGGCTCGAAAACGAAATCCGCATTTTTTAAGAACCCGGCAGTTGCTGAAACTCCCGCAAAGGGATCCCTGAGCATCCCCAACAATTCCTCGACTTCCTCTGAGCGGATATTCTCGGCTTTACGCAGCAGGTTGTCGAAATAATGCTCGTATTTTGCCAGATCAGGCTCTGTTAGAATCCATGATTTTAGCGTTCCCTCCCCGAGTTTGAGGATGGCGGGTTCGAGAAATGCAAGGCCGGCACTGACCTGACCGAATAGGCTGCGTGCCTGGCTTAACCTGCCAGCAGCATCACTGTCCGCCATGTCTACGTTGTGGGCCATTCCAGCGTAAAGGTAGACCTTCTCGGCGCGGTTTGCTAGCGTAAACGCGGCATCCAACGTCCCGGCAAGGTCGGCGGCGCTTGTACTGAAATCTTTATGAGCCTTCTTAAATGAACCTAAAGCTTCGACAATGGCCTCGTATTCGATTGACCATGATTTGGTGTTTGGGAAAAGGCTGGTGTCGTTCCAGCGGTATTTCAAGGAGATTTCTTCACGTGGAGGAACCTGGAAGTTTTCCATGACTATTATCCTTAGAGTGATTATCGTGAACCGGATTTAGATCTCGATAAGAATAGCGGATTGGCATCTTGAGGTCAATCATTCCCAGACCAGCTTATTCTGGAGAAGGACAAGCGGGTTGGGGGTGTGTAGATGTTCAGTCGATGGCGCGCTCGACTTCAATCCAAAGGCTGCACCCGTCAGTCGTAAGATCTATCGTCCCGTGGATATCGGTTCGCAGGACAGGGGCGTTTGCAGGAGAACTGGAAATGCTCGTGGGGAGTTCGACGGGCATTTCCCCCGTGCGCAGCGAGAGCAGAATGACCCCGGGGTTGAGATGCTCCAGCCATTCTTCGGGGTTGACGGCGGCGTACCCGCCTGCCGGCAGAAGAACGGCGGAGACAGAGCGCAAACATGGGTCGTTCATTGAGTCAAGGATGAGGTCCGGATCTGCGCCAGGGGCAAGCAAGATGCGGGCGGAATCCCACTGTACCATCATCAAGGCTCCGCTGTCGGAGACGGACAAGATTTCCAGGAAAGCTCCCTCACCAAGGACGAGACGATGACCCGGCTCATAGATCGTTTTCGGGGTTGAATTTTCGTCTAAATCCTCCAAGACACGCTGAAATGAACCTTTACCGCTAGAGCGGGGGATCAAGCTTTGTCTAATTACGAAGCGGTCTGAGAGTCCTGTCAGCCCCCCGATTTGATCATAGGATGTTCCACCGATGATCAACCAATCCAGTTCTCTCTCGAAGATGGATGTGTAACGACCGAGCATATCCGTGAGTCGAATCGGGCTCGCTCCGCCATTGATCAAGACGGCTCCGCCATTCGGACTGCGAAGAAGGACCGCATCGCCTTCCCCCACATCAAGAATCATCAAGTGCAGGTCGCCGTCGGGTTGGTGGGCGAGCATATGCCAAGTCAATCCGCTAATTACTGCAAGAGCTACTAGACCCAAACGAAGACGTAGGTCTGTATCCGCCTGCAAACGTATGAGGGTCGCTCTGCCAGGGCGGCGATCAGGCGGGAGAGAGAGAACCCAGGTTCCACCCAGGAGCAGGATGTAATAGGCGAGGACTAAAGGAAAACCGAAAGAACCAAGAGGGATGCTTGCAGCAGGCCATCCGGCGAAGAACCTCACCGCCTGGTTCGTAAAAGCCGGGAATAGCCACGCTGCCCAGGCTATCGGCTGTCCGAGGGGAATCCATAGAGCGCCCAATAGAGAGGCAAGTCCGCCCATGATCATGAGCAATGGTTGGAGCGGGAGGATCACGGGATTTGCGAGAACGGAGACGAGTGAAAGTCGTTGAAAATGGATGGCAGTAAGAGGCAGCGTAGTTATCTGGGCGGCGAGTGTGAAAAGGAAGAATTCGGAGAAGGGGTTGGCAATCTTCTCTGCCTGCTTTGGGGTCAACCAGCGCAGCAGAAAGCGTATAGCACCTTCGCGCAGCGGATTGGCGTAGAGAATTAATCCGAGGGTTGCGAAGAACGAAAGCTGGAAACCAACATCCCATAACGTTCGGGGATTGATCAAGGTCATGATGATCGCTGCTGTAGACAGTGAAGCCAAGCCGTGAGTCTGGCGGCCCAGGTGGCGAGCAGTTAGAGCCAATCCGCCCATCACTGCGGCCCGTTGAACGGCGGGATCGGCCCCGACGAGAAGTGTGTATAAGAAAATAGCGGCGGCAGCTATCCAACCTCCTCGTCTGGCTCCAAACCATCTTCCAAACACGGATAAGAATAGACCTGCCA